>NZ_DASWNO010000137.1:0-32022 GCF_036399195.1 Brevundimonas sp. | reverse complement strand
CTCCGCATTGTTCATCGCCTCATAGGCCATGCCCGCGCTCATCGCGCCGTCGCCGATGACCGCAATCGCCTTGCCGGGACGCCTTTCGAGCTTGTTGGCGATCGCGAACCCGAGCGCCGCCGAGATAGACGTCGAGCTGTGCGCTGCGCCGAACGGATCGTATTCGCTCTCGCTGCGCTTGGTGAAACCGGACAGGCCGCCGGGCATGCGCAGGGTGCGGATGCGGTCGCGCCGACCCGTCAGGATCTTGTGCGGATAGCACTGGTGCCCGACGTCCCAGATCAGCACGTCCTTGGGCGTGTCGAGAACGTGGTGCAGCGCGACGGTCAATTCGACGACTCCCAGGCCCGCGCCGAGGTGACCGCCCGTCACCGAAACCGCATCGATCGTCTCCGCCCGGACCTCATCCGCCAGCTGACGCAGCTGGGCGATGTCGAAGGCGCGCGTGTCGGCGGGGATCTGGACCGTGTCGAGCAGCGGGGTGTTGGGCATCGTTACCTGAACTCTTGATCGTCACGGCCCGGGCGGGAGCCGTTCGAAGCCGGGTCGTGGCCCGGACATGACGTTGTTATTGCGGCCTCATTACGATCTGCGCTTTAGCACAAAGTCCACGCTGGCCTTGAGGATTTCCGCGTCGGGGCCGAAGACGTCCAGGTGCGCGCGGGCCTGGTCGGCCAGATGCGCGACCCTGTGTCGCGCCGCGTCGACGCCGAGCAGGGTGACGAAATTGGTCTTCCCCTGCGCCGCGTCCTTGTTCGCCGCCTTGCCGAGAAGGTCCTCGTCGCCCTCGACGTCCAGCAGGTCGTCGACGATCTGGTAGGCCAGCCCGATGTCATGGGCGAAGCTGGTCAGGGCGTGACGCTGGGCCTCCCGAGCCCGGGCGATGATCAACGGTATCTCGAAGGCGTAGGTGAACAGGGCCCCAGTCTTGAGCCGCTGCATCCGCGCGACGCCGCCGAGGTCGTCGCGAACCCCCAGGAGGTCGATCATCTGGCCCCCGGCCATGCCGCGTGCGCCGGACGCCAGCGAGAGCCGTGCGGCCAGTTCGCACCGGATCTCCGGGTCGTCGTGGGTGTCCGGGTGCAGCAGGATGTCGAACGCCGCGGTCTGCAGTGCATCGCCGGCCAGCACCGCCGTGGCCTCGTCATAGGCCCTGTGAACGGTCGGTCGCCCGCGTCGGACGTCGTCGTCGTCCATGCAGGGCAGGTCGTCGTGGACCAGACTGTAGGCGTGGACGCATTCGAGGGCGCAGGCCGCGCGCAGCACCGGCCGCTCCTCGATGTCGAACAGGTTGGCCGCCTCCATGGCGAAAAACGGCCGCAGCCGCTTGCCGGGTCCCAGGGCGGCGTAGCGCATCGCCTCGGTGAGGCGGGATTCCGGTCCGCTGGCGCGCGGCAGCAGTTCATCGAGGGCCACGGTGACCAGATCGGCGACCTCGGCCACGCGGTCGATGACCGCCTGTTCGGGCGAGTTGGCCGCGCGCGTCTCGGGCGGAAGCAGGGTCAGAACAGCCTCCCGCCCACTGGAACCTCGCGATCGACGCCGACCAGCACGACCTCGCCCGCGGCGTCTGGAAACCCGAGCGTCAGGACCTCGGACATGAAAGGGCCGATCTGGCGCGGCGGGAAGTTCACCACCGCGGCGACCCTGCGGCCGACCAGTTGGTCCAACGCGTAGTGCGTGGTGATCTGGGCCGACGACTTCCTCGTGCCGATCTCCGGGCCGAAGTCGATGGTCAGCTTGTACGCCGGCTTCCGCGCCTCCGGAAACGGATCGGCGGAGACGACCTCGCCCACCCGGACGTCGACCTTCATGAAGTCGTCGAAGCCGATCAGGGGCGCGGCGGGGCTCATCAGTCGAATCCGGCGGGCTCGACGCCCCTGGCCTGACCGTCCGGGCCGACGACAATCTTCTCGACCCGCAACTGCGCCGCCTTCAGCCGGTTCTCGCAGTGCGCCTTCAGCCGTGCGCCCTCTTCGTAGAGGGCGATCGACTCCTCCAGCGGCGCCTGGCCCGACTCGAGTTTGGAGACGATGGCCTCGAGGCGCTGCAGCGCATCCTCGAAGCTGAGCTCGGCGGGTACGGGGGGCGTGTCGGTCATCCCTCGGACCCTAGAGGCGGCGAGGCCCGGCCTCAAGCGCGTAGCGGCGCCGTAGCTCTATTCGGCGGTCGTTGCAGGCGCCGCCTCGACCCGTCGCACCGAGACAATACGGATGCGCGGGTCCAGCATCTGGCCGCGCATGAAACCCTCGCCCTCGGTGGCCGACTTCGGCGCGGCGAGGATTTGGCGCGCCACGTCCATTCCCTCGACGACCTGCCCGAAGACTGCAAACCCCGGATCGCCCGGAGCCCCGCGTCCTGCGTCAAGCGTTCCGAGGTCGCCGATGATGATGAAGAAGTCGCCCGTGGCCGTGCCGGGATCAAACCGCGCCATCGACAGGGCCCCGTCGGTGTGGCTGAGGCCGGTCTCGCTGGTCGGCTCGTGCGCGATCGGCGGCAGCACGCGATCAGCCGCGCCGCTGGTCCCGCCCTGAATCAGCCCCGCGGACGGTCCGACCGCCATGCCGCGATAGAAGTCCGTGCCGTCGAACCGGCGCTCGTCCACATAGCGGAGGAAGTTCGCCGAGGTGACGGGCGCGCGGGGATCGGTCTCCGCAAGGATGGTCCCGGCCGTCGTTTCGATCGCCACCCGAACGGGCGACGAGGGCGCGGCGGCGTCCTGTGTCTGCGCGCCGGCAGGCGCGGCGAAGGCGATGACGATGCTGAGCGCCGCAAGCGCGAGGGACCGCCGGTTCATCGCCTGCTCCCGCCGGTCAGCGCTTCTCGTACCGGCGCTGAGACCAGTATTTGAAGCCCTGATTGTGCACCAGGGCCCAGCCGTCGGCCCGCAGACGGCGTCCGACCATGTGGTTGAAATAGCCGTGCGCCAGCACCAGCACGTCCTGACCGCTCTCGGCGCGGGCGATCAGGGCCTGGGCGGCCTTTTCGGCGCGGCATTCGGCCTGACGGCGAGTTTCCTGCCCTTCGTGATGGTTGAAGGCATGCCACCAGAAGCGCGCTACGGCTCCCCAATACTTCGGCGGCAGCTTGAACCACGAGGGGAAGCGCGGGGGCGGCAGGGGGGCCTCGATGAACAGAGCGTCGCTCATCACCTCGCGGCCCGCGGCGATGGCGGCGGCGGTCTCCTGCGCCCGCGGACGGGTCGAGGCGTAGATGGCGCCGGCGCCCTGCGCCGTCGCCAGAAGCTCAGGCGGCGGGGTCTGACCGGCGCGGAGTCCGCCCACTTCGTATTTCGCCCACCAGTCGCGGTACTGGTCCGACGACAGCACGCATTTGCGGGAAAGGGCCGGCTCGCCGTGACGCGCCAGAATGATCGCCCCGGGACGCACCGAAACCAGGGCCGCTCGCGTCGGCGCAGGGGCGGGTGCTGCGGGGCTCGGCGCGTCGGCCATCAGGGAATCTCGGGCGGGGGACGGCATGATGAGCGGAGGATAAGCCTTTGGCTAATCTCCCTTAGTCCTCCCCCAGAGCCTGCACATGGGCGACCGCGGAACGGCCCAGCCCCTCAAGGTCGTAACCGCCCTCGAGCGAGGAAACAACCTTGCCGTGGCAGCAGTCCCGCGCGACCTCAATGACCGCGCGGGTCGCCCAGGCGAAATCCTCGGCCTCGAGGCTCTGGTGCGCCAGGGGATCGCGGCGGTGGGCGTCGAAGCCGGAGGAGATCAGGATCAGGTCGGGCGCGAACGCCTGCAGCGCCGGCATAAGCGCGGCGGAGAAGGTCGCCCGCCACGCCTCCCGCGCCGCATGGGGCGGCACTGGCGCGTTGACGATGTTGCCGACGCCGGTCTCGGAGGCCGCCCCGGTGCCTGGGTACAGCGGCATCTGGTGGATGGAGCCGAGGAACAGGCTGGGGTCGTCCTGAAACGCCGCCTGGGTCCCGTTGCCGTGGTGGACGTCGAAGTCGATGACCGCCACCCGCGCCAGCCCCTCGGCCTGCGCCACGCGCGCCGCGACGGCCACGTTCGAGAACAGGCAGAAGCCCATGGCCGTGTCGGGCTCCGCGTGGTGCCCGGGCGGGCGCACGGCGGCGAAGGCCCGGTTCATCTCGCCGCGGGCCACCGCTCTGACTGCGTCGACGACCGCGCCGGCGGCGAGCCGCGCCGCGCGGACGCTGCCGGGCGACAGGATGGTGTCCGCGTCCAACTGGTTGAGGCCGCGCGTCGGCGACGCGCCCAGCAGCCGAGCGACGTAGGCGGGCGGGTGCAGCCGCTCGAGATCGGCGGCCGACGCCTCGGTGGCGGCGCGCAGGTCGCGGGACAGGCCGGCGTCGTCCAGCGCGTCCAGCACCGCCTTCAGCCGCTCGGGCCGTTCCGGGTGTCCGACGCCGGGCCGGTGCTCGATCATGTCGAGATGGGTGAAAAGGGCTACGCTCACGCCGCGAGACTATGCGCCCCCGCCGCACTTGTCGCGCCCCGATCGAGCCTGTAGGCGCCGGACATGACCGAGCCCGTGATCCGTCCCGCCGAGGAAGCCGACGCCGCCGCCCTGGGCGCGCTAGGCCGACAGACTTTCATCGATACCTTCGTGGACGGGTTCGGCATCCCCTACCCCACGGACGACCTGGCCGCCTTCCTCGACGCCAGCTTCAGGCCCGCCGCGATCCGCACCAAGCTGCAGGAGCCGGGCGCCGCCTGGTGGGTGGCGGAGCGCGACGGCGAGCTGCTGGCCTTCGCCAACACCGGCCCCAACACCCTGCCCCACCCCGACGCCCGCCCCAGCCACGCAGAGCTGCGCCGGCTGTATGTCTCCAAAAACGCGCAGGGCCTCGGCCTCGGCACCCGCCTGCTGACCCTGACGCTGGACTGGATGGAGGCCCACTCAGACGGCCCCCTGTGGATCGGCGTCTGGAGCGGCAACTTGAAGGCCCAGAAGCTGTACGCCGCCTATGGTTTCGAGAAGGCGGGTGAGTACCAGTATCCGGTGGGCCGCTGGCTCGACCATGAGTTCATCCTGCGCCGCGGCTAACGGAACCCGGCCGCCGGCGCCGCGGTTCGCCCGCCATGAAGGATGTGAGGATCGGCACCTCCGGCTGGGCCTACAAGGACTGGAACGGCCGCTTCTATCCGGAAGAGGTCAGGGCCACGGGGCGGCTGGACTATATCTCCCGGCGCTTCCCGACGCTTGAGATCAACGCCAGCTTCTACCGCATGCCGACCGACGCGGCGGTGGCGGGGTGGCGCGCGCAGACGCCGGACGACTTCCTGTTCGCCTGGAAGGCGTCGCGCTTCATCACCCACAACAAGAAGCTGAAGGATCCGGTTGAGCCGCTGGCCTACATGTTCGAGCGGATCGCGGGGCTGGGCGACAAGATCGGGCCGATCCTGTTCCAGCTGCCGCCCAACCTGCACCGCAACGACGACCGCCTGCAGACCTTCCTCGACGCCCTGCCGGAGGGCCGGCGCTACAGCGTCGAGTTCCGTCATCCCGGCTGGTACGCCGACGAGGTGCTGGAGATGCTTCGGCGGCGCAACGTCGCCCTGTGCATCTCGGACCATCACCACGCCCCCGCGCCGTGGGAGGCGACCGCGGACTTCATCTACCTGCGCGGGCACGGCCCCGGCGGCCACTACCACGGCCGCTACGGCGAGGCGGCGCTGGAGGACTGGGTCAGGGCGATCCGCGCGTGGCGCACCGACCGCGAGGTGTTCGCCTACTTCGATAACGACATCAAAAGCGCTGCGCCCGCTGACGCCGCACAGCTGATTGGGCTGCTGGAGAAGGCCTGATAGGCTCGGCCCATGCTCCTTCCGTTCTTCACCGCCCTCCGGGACGCCAAAGTCCCCGTCTCGATGAAGGAATGGCTTCATCTGATGGAGGCCATGGACAAGGACGTCGCTGGCCGGAGGGTCGACGACTTCTACCACCTGTCCCGGGCGGTGCTGGTCAAGGACGAGAAGCACTACGACCGCTTCGATCAGGTGTTCGGCAAGGTGTTCGCGGGCGTCGAGACGGTCGGCGCGGGCGAGGACCTGACCACCGACATCCCGGAGGACTGGCTGAAGCTGCTGACCGAGAAATACCTGACCGACGAGGAGAAGGCGCAGATTGAGGCGCTGGGCGGTTTTGACAAGCTGATGGAGACGCTGAAGCAGCGTCTGGAGGAGCAGCAGGGCCGGCACCAGGGCGGTTCGAAGTGGATCGGCACCGGCGGGACCAGCCCCTTCGGCCACGGCGGTTACAACCCCGAGGGCGTGCGCATCGGCGGACCCGGCCGGCAGGGCCGGGCGGTCAAGGTCTGGGAGAAGCGCGAGTACCGGAACCTTGACGATCAAGTCGAGCTGGGCACCCGCAACATCAAGGTCGCCCTGCGCCGCCTGCGCCGGTTCGCCCGGCAGGGGGCGCTCGAGGAGCTGGACATGGACGCCACCATCGACGGCACGGCGCGGCAGGGGTGGCTCGACATCCACATGCGGCCCGAGCGCCGCAACACCATCAAGGTGCTGCTGTTCCTCGACATCGGCGGCTCGATGGATGCCCATGTGAAGATGTGCGAGGAGCTGTTCTCAGCCGCGAAGACCGAGTTCAAGCATCTGGAATTCTTCTACTTCCACAACTGTCTCTACGAGGGCGTCTGGAAGGACAACCGGCGCCGGCACACCGAGAAAATCCCGACGTGGGACGTGCTGAACAAATACCCCGCCGATTGGCGCGCCATCTTCGTCGGCGACGCCACCATGAGCCCCTATGAGGTGGCGATGCCCGGCGGCTCGGTCGAGCACTGGAACGAGGAAGCGGGCGCCGTCTGGATGAAGCGCGCTACGCAGCAGTGGGACAAGATCGCCTGGCTCAACCCCTCCCCGGAACGCTACTGGAGCTATTCCGCCTCGGTGGGGATGATCCAGGAACTGGTCGACGAGCGGATGTATCCGCTGACGTTGGAGGGGCTGGAGAAGGCGATGCGAGCGCTCGCCAAATAGGCTAGGCTGGGCCCGTATCGGGGAGGGAGTTCTGTGATGCTCGCCATCGTTTTCGCCGCCATGCTCCAGCAGGCCGCCACCGGTCAGGTCGTGTGGGAGGCTCCGCCGGCGATCCCGGTCGCGGCTCCGACTCCGATCCCTGCCATTCCCGACTACGCCCGCGCCGATCCCTTTGGCTATGAACGCTCGGAGTGCAGTCCGCTGATCCGTAAGGCCAGCGAGACGCTGGAGGCCTGCCAGGTGCGGGTGCGGTCGGCGCTGGCCGCGAACCTGGGCGCCGCCCTGCCGCCGGGTCTGGCCCCGTCCGCTTCGGCGGAGCAGTGCCGGCAGGAAGCCGCCGGCGACCGCTACGCCCTGCAGTGCGGGACCCCGGCCCGCTCCGTCCGCGCCTCCGCCACGCCCGAGGAGCGCACCTGCGAAACCCGGCCGCAGGCCCAGGCGCAAGGCGGGGTCGTCTGGACCGAGGAATGCCGTCCCGCTGACGGCCGGGCCCCGACGCAGGACGGGCTCAGGATCCGCCTCGGCGGAGACGACGACTAGGCACGCGAAAACGCCGCCCGCGATGCGGACGGCGTCATCGGTCTCTAATCGAAGCGCGACCTAGTTGCGCTTGTCGCGGAGCGTGTCCTTGATGCCGCCGACGGCGTTCTGGATCTTGCCCTCGGCCTGATCCGCGCGGCCGTCGGCCTTCAGCTTCTCGTCGCCGGTGATCTTGCCTGCGGCTTCCTTGATCTCGCCGCCCATGTTCTTGGCGGCGCCTTCAACCCGATCGTGATCGGCCATTGGATCGTCTCCTTGAATACCGCCACCGGTTCGGCGGCGCATGGCTCAAGGAGCGGTCCTGAAGCGAAGCCGTTCCGTATGGCTCCGCTAGCTGGTCCGCCGCAGCCACGCCGCCACGGCCCAGGCATGGGCCTCGTGCCGCAACTGCGCCAAGGCCGTATGCGGGTGCAGCCAGACCAGTTCGTGGTCGTCCTCGATCTTGGCTGAGGCGTCGAGCGAGCGCTGCTCCGCGATCCAGAATCCGCCGCGGTTGTTGACCGGCGATCCGTCGGACTTGCGGAAATACTGCGCCGCCTCTGCGATGCGGGCGAAGGGGCGGATCGCCATGCCGGTCTCCTCGACGAACTCGCGGATCAGGGCCTGTTCCTCGGTCTCGTCGCCGTCGATCGCGCCGCCCGGCAGATCGAAATAGCTGCCCTCCCCCCTGTCGACGCGGACACAGGCGAGCTTCGCCTCATGGAACACCAGCCCGAACACCGCGGGGCGTTCCACGTAGGTCAGGCCCGAAGCGGGAACGCCGAACTGCAGCATGACGGCCGGGTCCCGTCCGGCCTTCAGAGATCGAACGCGAGGCAGGCGCGGACGCCGCGATGCGCCGGATCGTACTCCACGGCCGAGCGCAGGCCCGAGGCCATGGCGGTGACGATCTTGCCGCCCAGCCCGGTGCCGCGCGGCTTGCCGTCGCCCATGCCGGGTCCGTCGTCCTCGACCGTCAGAAGGGCGCGGCCATTAGCGTCGGGCTCCAGCACGACCCTGATCTCTCCGCCCTGCCCCGGTTCGTAGGCGTATTTGACCGCGTTTGTGACCAGCTCGGTGACGACGACGCCCAGCGACACAGCCTGATCGGTCGAGACCCGCATCGGCTCAGCCCTCAGCGTGATATTCGGCGAGCCTTCATCCGGGCCGACCGACTTGGCGAGTTCGTCGATCAGGCCGCCGAGGTATTCGTCCATCGCCACGCTGGACATGTCGCCCGAGGTGTAGAGGCGGCGGTGGACGTGGGCGACCGCCTCGATGCGCGCCTGCGCCTCCTTGAGCGCAGCGCGTGCGCCTTCATCGACCAGATGGCGCAACTGCAGGGACATGAAGCTGGACACCAGCTGCAGCGAGTTGCCGACTCGGTGATTGACCTCGCGCAGCATGGCTTCGGCCCGATCACGGGCGATCCGGACCTGTTCCTGGGCTTCTTCGTTTTCGCGCTGCAGCCGACGGCGGAAGACGGCTTCCTCCAGCGCGTTCCGCAGCAGGGTGGTGAAGTCCTCGGACACGTCCTTGATGACGTAGTCGGCGGCCCCGGCGCGCAGGGCGGCCACGGCGATCCGGCCCTCCTGGGCCCCGGTGACATACACCACCGGCGGCGGGTGAGGCAGGGCGATGATCTCGGGCAGAACATCCAGGCCGTCGCGGCCCGGCATATAGTGGTCGAGCGCCACGACGTCGAAATCGCCCGGGCGCGCGGTCAGGGCCTCGAGGCCGGCGTCGCCGTCCGCCACGCAGGTCACGGCGAAGCCGTGCCGCCCCAACTCCTTCTCGACCAGCCGCGACAGCCCGCGGTCATCGTCGATGTAGAGCAGGCGGATGGACTCGCCGACGATCCTCACCAGTTCGCTCACTCGATATCCGGGGCCTGCATGACCGACAGGAAAAGGCCCAGCTGGCGGATGGCGCCGGCGAAGCTCTCATAATCCACGGGCTTGGTGATGTAGACGTTGCAACCGAGATCGTAGCAGCGGTCGATCTCGCCCTTGTCGTCGGTGGTGGTCAGGACCACGACCGGGGCGCGCCGCAGGCGTTCGTCACCCTTGACCTGGGCCAGGATGTCGATGCCCGACATGTCCGGCAGGTTGAGGTCGAGCAGGATCAGCATCGGCCCGTTCTGCCTAACTTCCTCGCTGAACAGGTAGTCGAGAGCCGAGCCGCCGTCCGCGAAGTGCGCGATTTCGTTGGCGATGTTCGCGCGCCGGATGTTCTTCTCGATCAGCTTGGCGTGACCGAGGTCGTCCTCGACCATCACGATCTTCACGGCATTGCTCATATGCGATCTCCGGCGTCCGCGAGGACGAGGCGTGTGGGGAATTTCACTGTAAATGTCGAGCCCTTGCCGAGTTCTGACTCCAGGCTGATGTCGCCGCCAAGGCGTCGCACGCTGTTGCGGACGAACGCGAGCCCGAGGCCTTCGCCCTGCCGGTCCTGTTTGCCGGCCCGGCGGAACAGCTCGAAAATCCGCTCGTGATCGCGGTCCGACACGCCCCGCCCGTTGTCCTCGATCTTGTAGACGAGCCAACCCCCGGCGACCTCTCGGCCGCTGACCACAATGCGGCCGGGGCGGCCATGGTCGAGGTATTTGACGGCGTTATCCAGAAGGTTGCCGAACACCTGTTCGACCGAAAGGCGGTCGCTCTCGACCTGAGGCAGGTCCTCCACGACGATCTCGGCGCCCGCGGCCTGGGTCTGGTGGGCGAGGCTGTCGGCGATGCCCCGCACCATGCCGGTCATGTCGAGCCGCTCGGGCGTCAGGGTGCGCCGCCCCTCGCGCGACAGCTTCAGGATGGCGTTGATGAGCCGGTCCATCTTTTCGGTCGAGGCGCGGATGAAGCCGATCGCCTCGGGCACGTCGTCGCGCACCGCCGTCAGGGCGTCCTGTTCGACCAGCTTCGGAGCCTTGGTCTCGACCGCCGTCATCTGCTTGTCGATGATCCGCCCGGCCTGCTCCAGCTCCGCGGTGTACCCCATGACGTTGACCAGCGGGGCGCGCAGATCGTGGCTGACGATGTAGGCGAAGCGCTGGATTTCCTCGTTGGCGCGGGTCAGCTCGAAGGTCCGGTCGCGCACCTGATGTTCCAATCCCGCGTTCAGGCGGTCCAGGGCGTCGCGCGCTTCCTGGATTTCGACGACGTAGCGCCGGATCATCCAGGCGCTGACGCCCGCGAGGATGAGGATCAGCAGCGCCGCCAGCGCATTCACGATGACTGTCACCGTGGCCGCCCACTCGGTGCGGCGGGTGCTGAACACCAGACGGGTGGCCTGCACCTCGTCGATGGCCGCGACCTCGGCGCGGACCTGGTCCATGATCCGCTTCCCGGCGCCCTCGCGGATCACGTCCGCGGCGGCGTCCATCCGGCCCATCCGCGCGAGCGACAGCGAGCGGTCGATCACATCCAGCCGCTGCGTGGAGAGTTCAGTCAGCACCTCGACCCGCGCGGCGAGGTCCTCGTCGCGCGCGGCCAGGGTCCCCAGTTCCCCGAGCCGGTCAGGAAGTCGTTCCAGGCTGGCGGTATAGGGCTCCAGATACTCCGGCTGGCCGGTCAGCAGATAGCCGCGCTGCCCGGTTTCAGCGTCGACCAGCAGGGTCAGGACCTCGTTCGCCGTCAGTCGGACGTTGTGCCCGGTCTCGACCGCGTCGTTGAATTCCGCGGTGCGCCGTATCATCACGAACACGGCCAGGTTGACAACCAGCAGCAGAACGATGGCGGCCGCCAGCAGGCCCGCCACGCGACGGCCCAGCGTCGGCGTCCGCAAGAACTGGCCTGCGGCCAGCAGGATGGGGCGGAGCGCCGGTGTCATCACGCCGGAGCTTTAGCGGCGCACGGGCCCCTGTCCAGTCACGGACGGCGGAATGTCGGCATATCCGCCAACGACCGCCTCAAACCGTCCCGATGGTCCGAAGCCGCGCGCGGGGGTGGACCTCGTTCTGGCTCATCACCACCGTCTGGCCGCGGAAGCGTTCGATGATCGAGCGGACATAGGGGCGGATCTGCGGGCCGGTCAGCAGGACCGCCGTCTCGCCGGCCATGGCGGCTCGCTCGAACACGTCGCGGACCGCGCGGATGAAGTCCTGCAGCCGCGACGGCGCCATGGCCAGCTGGCGCTCCTCGCCCTGCCCGACCAGAGCCTCGGCGAACGCCGCTTCCCACTCGGGCGACAGGGTGACGATCGGGAGAGCCCCGTCGTCGCCCTTGTGCTGCCAGCACAGTTGTCGCGCCAGCCGGGCGCGGACGTGCTCCACCAGGTTCGTGACCGACGAGGTGTGCGGCGCCGCTTCGGCCAGGCCTTCCAGAATGGCGGCCAGATCACGGATCGAGACCTTTTCGCGCAGCAGGGTCTGCAGCACGCGCTGCAGGGTGGTGACGGTGACGACCGAGGGGATCAGCTCGTCGACCAGCTTCTTCTCTTCCGTACCCAGCTCCTTCAGCAGCTTCTGAACCTCCGCGTAGGAGAGCAGGTCCGCCATGTTCTCCTTGAGGATTTCGGTCAGGTGGGTGGTCAGCACCGTCGAGGGATCGACGATGGTGTAGCCTCGGAACGTGGCCTCCTCGCGCAGGCTCTCGTCGATCCATGTGGCAGGCAGGCCGAAGGCCGGTTCCTTGGTGTGTTCGCCCGGCAGTTCGACCTGACGGCCCGCGGGGTCCATGGCCATCAGCGAGCCGAGCCGGACCTCGCCGGCGCCCGCATCCATTTCCTTGATGCGAATGGCGTAGGCCTGGGTGCCCAGCCGCATGTTGTCGAGGATGCGGACGGACGGCATGACGAAGCCGTACTCTTGCGCCAGAGAACGGCGCAGAGCGCGGACCTGATCGGTCAGGCGGCGGCCCTCCAGATCGTTGATCAGCGACAGCAGCGAATAGCCGAGCTCGATCTTCACCTCGTCGATGGTCAGGGCCGTGCCGATCGGCTCCTCCACGTCTTCGCGCGGCCCTGCGGCGGCGGTGCGGGCGGCTGTCTCGGCCTCGGTCGGCTGGGGCTTGAGCCGCTCCCGGCCCAGCTTCCAGGCCATGAAGCCCGTGCCGATCGACAGCGCCGCGAACGGCAGCAGCGGCATCCCGGGGATCAGGCCGATCAGGCCCGACGCCGCCGAGACCACCCCCAGGCTGACGGGGTTGGTGGCCAGCTGGGCGACCAGCGCCTTGTCGGCCGTGCCCTCGACGCCGGCCTTGGACACGAGGAAGCCCGCCGCGATGGAGATGACGATGGCCGGCACCTGCGTCACCAGACCGTCGCCGATGGTCAGGGCGACATAGCTGTTGGCCGCCTCGCCGATCGGCATGCCGTGCTGCAGCGTGCCGATCAGGATGCCGCCGATCGCGTTGATGAAGACGATGATCAGGCCGGCGACCGCGTCGCCGCGCACGAACTTGGAGGCGCCGTCCATGGCGCCGAAGAAGGTCGATTCCTGCTCCAGCTCCTTGCGGCGGCGCTTGGCGGACTCCTCGTCGATCAGGCCCGACGAGAGGTCGGCGTCGATCGCCATCTGCTTGCCGGGCATGGAGTCGAGGGTGAAGCGCGCCGAGACCTCCGCGATGCGGGTCGAGCCCTTGGTGATGACGACGAAGTTCACCACCAGAATGATGGCGAAGATGATGATGCCGATGATGAAGCTTCCGCCCATCATAAGCGTGCCGAACGCCTCGATCACCTGACCGGCCCCGCCCGAGCCCTCATGGCCGTGGCTCAGCACCAGCCGGGTCGAGGCGAGGTTGAGCCCAAGCCGGAACAGGGTCGTGACCAGCAGCACCGTCGGGAAGATGGCGAAGTCCAGCGGCTTCTTCATCATGACCGCGGTCATCAGGATCAGCACGCTCGACACCAGCGACAGCGCCAGCAGCATGTCGAGCAGGAAGGTCGGGATCGGCAGGATCAGCAGCAGGATGACGCCGATGACGCCGACGGCCATGGCGACCTCGCCACGCGCGATCCAGCCCATCATGTCGCGCCCGGTGGGCCGCGCCATGCCGTCCTTCATCATCGAGGGAGAGGCGGGGAGGTCCGTCACGCCGTCGCGAGCCCGAGCGCGGCGACCGCCATACGCGTCGCTTCGGCGATCACCGCCTCGTTGTCAGCGTCCGAAGACGAGGCGGCGCCGTGGTAGTAGGCGGCGATGATGACCGTCTGGCCCGACGGGGCGTATGCGAGGCCGATGTCGTTGGTCGGACCGTAGCCACCGGTGCCGGTCTTGTGCGCTACGCGCCAGCCGGCCGGGACTCCCGCCTTGATCCGGGCCATCCCGGTGGGCGAGTCGAACATCCAGCGCAGCAGCCGGGTCTTGCTCTCGGGGGTTAGCGGCGTCTCTTCGGACAGGAACAGGCGCTGAAGGTTCTCGGCCGACTGGGCCGGGGTGATGGTGTCCTTGTCGCCGTCCAGCCGGTTCATCATCGGCTCGAGACGATCGACGGTCGTGCTGTCGTCGCCGATCAACCGGTACCAGGCGCGCAAGACGTCCAGACCGCCCATTTCGCGGATCAGGATGTTGGCGGCGGGATTGTCACTGACCTCGACCACCGCCTTGCACAGGGTCTCGATCGTCAGGGTCGAGCCGATGGCGGGCTCGGTGACCGGGGCATGGTTGACCATGTCCGCCCGCGTCACCGGCACGGCGCGGTCCAGCCGCTCCTCGCCGCGCTGGACCCGTTCAAGCACGGCGGCAGCCAGGTACATCTTGAAGGTCGAGCAGTAGACGAACCGCTCCGACGCGCGCCAGTCGATCCGGTCGCCGCCCGGAACCACGGCGGTGAAGCCGAGCCGTCCGCCATGGCGTCGCTCAAGCGGGCCGAAATCGAGCGCGAGCGAGGTTGGCCGAACGACGTCGGCGGCGACCGCGTCTGCCCGAGGCGAGCAGCCGATCAGGCCCAGCGCGCCAAAGCCGGTTAGGACGCTTCTGCGGTCCGTTCTAACGGTCATGCTCAGGCGGCCGCGTAGCCGGCCGAGGCGACGCCGGACTGCGGCGCGGGGATGCTCGTCCCCTCGTCGGCGTATTCGTTCAGCTTGTTGCGCAGGGTGCGGATCGAGATGCCAAGGATGGTGGCCGCATGCGTGCGGTTCCCAAGGCAGTGCGACAGGGTGTCGAGGATCAGCGTCTTTTCCATCTGCGCCACCGTCTGGCCGACGTGGGCGCGGGTGACGGCGTCAGCGGTCTGGGCCGCGCGTTCGGCGAAGCCGGCGCCCGGCGCGGCGCCGTGGCTGCCCATCGCAAGCGGCTGGCCGTCGGGCAGGCGGATGGCGTCGACGTCGATCTCCGGCCCGACCGCCAGCAGCACCGCGCGATGCATGGCGTTCTCCAGCTCGCGGACGTTGCCGTTCCAGCGGTGCGAGACCAGCGCGCGTTTGGCGTCGCCCGAGATCGGACGAACCGGCACGCCGTTGGCGGCGGCGTATTTGCGCACGAAGTGGTCGGCCAGCACGGCGATGTCGCCCGGTCGCTCGCGCAGGGCGGGCAGGCGCAGGTTGACGACGTTCAGGCGGTACAACAGGTCCTCGCGGAACGCGCCTTCCGCCACCGACTTGGCTAGGTCGCGGTTGGAGGTGGCGATGATGCGGATGTTGACCGGCACGGGCTTGGTGCCGCCGACGCGGTCGATGACCCGCTCCTGGATGGCGCGCAGCAGCTTGGCCTGCAGGCGCACGTCCATCTCCGAGATTTCGTCCAGCAGCAGGGTGCCGCCGTCAGCTTCCTCGAACTTGCCGATGCGGCGGGCCATGGCGCCGGTGAAGGCGCCCTTCTCGTGCCCGAACAGCTCGGATTCCAGCAGATTGTCGGGGATGGCCGCGCAGTTGACGCTGATGAACGGACGCTCGGCGCGCTTGGAGCCGGCGTGCAGATAGCGGGCCATCACCTCCTTGCCGACGCCGCTTTCGCCGGTGATCAGGATCGAAGCCTCCGAGCGGGCCACTTGATCGGCCAGCATGATCACCGCCTTCATGGACGGGTCGGCGGAGATCAGGGGGCGGTCGTCGTCGGCGACGGCCGACAGCACCGCCGCGATCAGATCGGCTTCCGGCGGCAGCGGGATGAACTCCTTGGCCCCCGCCCGGATCGCATTCGCCGCGTCGGTGGCGTCGGCGTCGACGCCGCAGGCCACCACGGGCACATGGATGCGCTCGGCCTCGTTCGCCGCGATCAAGCCGGCGATGTCGATCCGATAGTCGACCATCAGCAGATCCGCGCCCTGCCCGCGACGCAGTTGCTCCGTCGCCTGATCGCCGCGCTCGACGTGCTGAACCTTGGCGCCGTGCGCCATGGCCATCTTCACCGCCGTCGCCAGCTGTCCGCTGAGCCTGCCAACCACCAGAAGCCGCATGGGTCTTCTCCTCTAATCTCTACAGCCGGCTGCCGATCAGGCGCCGGAGTCTTCCGTCTTGATGATTTCCGTCATGGTCACGCCCAGCCGGTCCTCGACGACGACGACCTCGCCGCGGGCGACCAGCCGGTTGTTGACGAAGATGTCGATCGCCTCGCCGACCTTGCGGTCCAGCTCCAGCACCGATCCGCGGTTCAGCTTCAGCAACTGCGCGACCGACATGTGGGCCTTGCCCAGCACGGCCGAGATGTTGACCGGCACGTCGAACACGGGCGCGAGGTCGTGGGCGGTCTTCTCCCCGGGACCGTCGGAGAGGGTCATGGCGACGGAGTCCGGGAACTCCTCGAGGGACAGGGTGTCGGACGCCATTACGGCCTCCCTTCCAAGGGTTCGGGGTTGAGAGCTTCGGCGTGCCCGGCCTCTGCGGCCAGGGCGGAGTTCAGGGCTTCAGCCATGCGGGCGAAGGCGTCGGCGGGGTCGAAGGCGGCGCGCCCGTCGGCCCATTCCAGCTGGAAGGCGGCGGACGCCATCCCCGGCTCCTCGCGGAAGGCGACCACGCCCGAGAAGCCGGAGTCCGAACACAGCCGCTCGATCCGCGCGCGGGTGGCGTCGTCCAGGTCGCCGGTGCGCACCACCAGACGAGGCGAGGCGTCGATCTCCTGGCCGAGAGCCTCCAGAGCGGCCTGCAGCGGCCCGGCCGGGAAGCGGTCCAGCGCCGAGGCGGCGACGACCCGGGCCGCAGCCATGGCCAAGGTCGCCGATTGTTCGCGGTGCGCCTGCGCCACCTGCGTCAGTGCCGGAATGGCGGAGGACAGCGCCTGCCCGATCGCGGACAGCGCCATCGCCTGCAGGTTCTCAGTCTCGGTTTGGGCCTCGCTGCGCGCCTCCAGGCGCGCCTGCGCGATTAGGGCTTCGACCTCCGCCGGTGCGTAGGACCGGCGCGCGGGCCGGAAGGCGGAGGTCTGAACGACCACGCCTGAGGCGTCGAACTCGGTGTCGAACTGGAACGGGGTGCTGAGGGGGCGAGCGGTCATGTCAGTAGATCAACTCGTCGTCGCCGCCCTGGCCCACCAGCATGATCTCGCCCTTGGCGGCGAGATCCTTGGCGACCTGAACCATGGCCATCTGCGCCTGATCGACGTCCTTGAGCCGGACGGGCCCCATCGACTCCATGTCCTCGCGCATGATCTTGGCGGCGCGTTCGGACATGTTTGAGAAGAACAGCTCGCGCAGCGACTCCGATGAGCCCTTCAGCGCCAGACCCAGCGAATCCTTCTCGACGGCGCGGAGCAGGGTCTGGATGCCGCCGGGATCGAGCTTGGCCAGATCCTCGAACACGAACATCAGCGCCCGGATGCGTTCCGCCGCCTCGCGATTGCGCTCTTCCAGCGCGCCGATGAAGCGGGCCTCGGTTTGGCGGTCGAAACTGTTGAAGATGTCCGCCATCAGTTCATGGCTATCGCGCTTGGACGTGCGAGCCAGGTTGGACATGAACTCGGTTCGCAAGGTCTGCTCGATCTTGTCGAGGATCTCCCGCTGCACCGGCTCCATGCGCAGCATCCGCTGGACGCACTCGAGGGCGAAGTCCTCGGGCAGGCTGGTCAGGACGCGGGCGGCGTGGTCGGGCTTGATCTTCGACAGCACCACCGCGACGGTCTGCGGGTATTCGTTCTTCAGGTAGTTGGCGAGGACGGCCTCGTTCACATTGCCCAGCTTGTCCCACATGGTGCGGCCGGCCGGGCCGCGGATTTCCTCCATCAGGCCCTCGACGCGCTCCGAGGGCATGAAGGAGGCGAGCAGGCGCTGGGTTTGTTCGAACGAGCCCATGACCGAGCCCGAGCCGCTCATGCCCGAGACGAACTCGACCATCAGCTCCTCGACCACCGACGAGCTCACCGAGCCCAGGCTGGCCATGGCCTGGGAGATTTCCTTGATCTCGTCGTCGTCCAGCCCCTGCCACAGCCGGGTGTGGTCCTCACCCAACGACAGAAGGATCACGGCGGCCTTCTCGGGCCCCGTCAGCTTCCTGGCGTCCTCGACGGCGGGCTTCTTGTTGACGAGGCGGGCCGCCATCAGCCTTCGTGGACCCAGCTGCGGAGGATCGACGCCGACTCCTCAGGGTGCTTCTCGACGAAGTCGGCGACCTTTCGGACCGAGGACGCCTTCACCTGACCCTCGATGCGGGCGATGTCGAGCCGCTGCTCCATCTCGGACGGCGGGCCCGACAGCTGCTGCATCGGCGCGCCGCCGTTCATGATCGTGGTCTGCAGCGAGGTCACCGTCCCGCCTCCGCCGCCCAGCGCCGCGAGCTGCGGTTGGCCGCCGCCGCCCGAAGCCGACTTCAGCAGCGGACGCAGCACGAAAAAGATCAGCAGAACGCCGGTGATCAGCAGGACCAGCAGCTCGACGCCGCGCATCAGGTCGTTCTTGGTGAAGTCGAACAGCGAGGACTTCGCCTCCTCCCCGACCGCCGCCAGATCGCGGTTGAAGCGCACGTTCAGCACCTCGATCTTGTCGCCGCGCGTCGCGTCGATGCCGACGGCCGCCGCCACCAAAGCCTTGATCTGCTCGATCTCGGCGGGCGGCCGCGCGGCGTAGGTGGGGGCCGCGCCATTGGCGCCCGGCGTCCAGCGGCCGTCGACGGCCACGGAAACGGCCAGCCGCTTGATCTCGCCGGCTTCCTTCACCGTCGTCGTGGTGGTGTTGGAGATTTCGTAGTTGGTGGTCTCGGTGTTGGCGGTGTCGCGCGAGCCGCCCGCTGTGGTCGCCGGGGCCTCGCCGCCGGGGATGTTGTTCGTCGCCGTCACGCCGCCGTCCGGCTGGGCCGTGGTGTCGCTCGATTCCGTGCCGTTAATCGAGGTCGAGCGCACGACTTGACCATCCGGGTCGTAGCGTTGCTCCTGCGTGGTCGAGCGGCTGTGGTCGATGTCCGCCGTGACCTGAACCCGGGCGCCGCCGACGCCGACCACGCCCTCGACGATGTCCTTGATCCGGGCCTGCAGCTGGGCCTCGGTGCTGTCGCGGGCGTCCTGGGCCGAGGCGGCGCTGAAGCCCTCGCTGTCCGATCCGGCCGCCAGCGTGCGGTTCGAGGTATCGGTCAGCGTGACCTTCTCGGGCTTCAGGTTTGGCACGGAGGAAGCGACCACGTTGCGGATCGCCTGCACCTGCGCCCCCGACAGCTGTCCGCCCGCGACGCCGACGACGATCGATGCGGTCGGGTCCGCCGCCTCCGATTGGAACAGCTGCCGCTGCGGCAGGGCGATCATGACGCGGGCCGAGCTTATGCCGCGCATGCTCATGATGGTGCGGGACAGTTCGCCTTCCAGCGCGCGCTTGGCGTTGAGGTTCTGCTGGAACTCGGTCTGTCCCAGCACCGACTGGTTGTCGAAGATTTCGTAGCCGACGCTGCCGGAGGTCACGAGCCCCTTGCCGGCCACCAGCATCCGCGCCTCGCCGACCTCGTCGCGGCTGACGAAGATGGTCGAGCCGTCCCCCTTGGACGAATATTTGATGCCGGCGCCGTCCAGCGCCGTGGTCACTTCGGAGGCTTCGCGCAGGTCGAGGTTGGAATACAGCAGGGCGTCCGGCGCCTGTCCGATCCGCAGCATGACCGCGACCAGCACCGCCGCGACGCCGGCGGCGACGCCCAGCACCACGGTCAGGCGACCGATCCCGAATCTCTGCAACGCCGCCGTGAAGCCGCCCACGCGTCCCCGCCCGAAATACTCACGGGTCTCGAAACACGCCCGCTAGGCAGAAACTGCCGCCTGCGTGGTAAATGGGCCGTTAAGACTGATGGGCCCGAGAAGCCCGGCGTCAGATAAACTGGATGGCTTGCGGCAGCAGTCGCTCGACCTCGGCCATGTCCCGCGCCACCAGATGGCAGCGGCGCTGGAAGCGAGCGCCGAGCAGGGCGCAGCGGTCGTAGGTGCCCGGATCGCTGCTGACGAACACCGTATAGGCCATCGTGCTGGTCCGCTCGTTGAAGGCCGAGGCGATCTGCTCGAGCTCCGCCATCGGCGCCTTCTCGTGCGGGTTGCGGATATCCAGCACCCAATCCCAGCCGCCCAGCTCAGGACGCGCCTTCAGAAGGCGGAGGACGGTCTGACCCACGGTCTCGGTCTCGGGCGCGGCCGTCACGGCCACCACCACCCTGCGAAGGCGCTCGAAAATCTGCGTACTGGTCGTCATGGCATCCGTATTGCCGAGCAAGGAAAACAAAGGCTTAAGACGGAACCTCCGGAGGTCGCCGCGATGCGCTCGGCGAACTTCGGTCTATCGGAAAGCATGGGGCCGCGGGGTGCGGAAGCCGCCGTCAGCGCCGCTTCCGCTTCTGCATGACGAAGCCGATGATCTTGGCCGCCGCTTCGAAATGTTCACGCGGGATGGTCTCGTCGACGTCGACCGCCGCGTAGAGCGCGCGGGCCAAAGGGACGTTCTCCACGATCGGCACGTCGTGCTCGCGTGCGACCTCGCGAATCCGCAGCGCCAGCGCGTCCACGCCCTTGGCGACGCAGATCGGGGCGGGATCGCCTTCGCCGGGCTCGTACCGCAGAGCGATGGAGTAGTGGGTCGGGTTGGTGACGATGACCGTGGCCTTGGGCACGTTCTGCATCATCCGCTGACGGCTGCGCTGGGCCCGGATCTGCTTCAGCTTCGCCTTGACGTGAGGATCGCCCTCGGACTGCTTGTAGTCCTCCTTGATCTCCTCCTTCGTCATCTTCATCCGCTCGGCGAAGCGATATTTCTGCCAGATGAAGTCCGCGCCGGCGGTGAAGCCGAGGAACACGACCGCCGCCGTCATCAGACCCACCGCCATGTCCCGTGCGACCGGCAGGATCATCGCCGGCGGCATGGCCGCCATGTTCTCCAGCTCGCGGATGTGCGGCTTCAACACCAGCCAGCAGATGCCGCCGACGGCCAGCAGCTTGATGAAGGTCTTGATGAACTGCACCAGCCCGTCAGGGCCGAAGATGCGTTGGAACCCCTTCATCGGGTTCACCTTCGACCAGTCCGGCTTGAGCTTCTCTCCGGTGAAGATCAGGCCCGACTGGGCCAGGTTGCCGCCGACGCCGCCGAGGATGGTGGCCAGCATGACCGCGCCCATGAACGGCACGATGGCCCACACCGCGATGGCGCCGATCTCGACTCCCGCGCCCGCGTCCAGTCCGCCCATTAAAGCGTGAGGCGCGGCGATGAACGGCAGAAGCGTCTCGGCCATCTCGGTGGCGAACCAGCCGCCCGACATCAGGATCACGGCGGCGGCGCAGGCCAGCGACAGGGCCGCGGCGACGTCCGGCGACTTGGCGACGTCGCCCTTCTTGCGCGCGTCCTCGAGTTTTCGGGGTGTCGCCTCTTCTGTCTTCGACTCGGGATCGGCGGATTCAGCCACCGGCGTCCCCCGCGAAGATCCGGGCCAGGGCGCGGTAGCGGTCGATGAAGACCGTCCCCACGACGCCCAGGCTGAGAGCGAAGACCGACAGGCCGAGGATGATGCTCAGCGGCGCGGCGGCGAAGAACACCTGGAACTGCGGCATGACTCGCCCCACCAGTCCCGAGGCGAGGTTGAAGATCAGGGCGAAGACCAGCAGCGGGGCCGACAACTGCACCCCGAGCATGAAGGCGTCGCCCACCGTGCGCACCGCCAGGGTGACGAAATCCCCGGTCACCAGCGGCCCGGCGGGGGCGATCAGTTCGTACGAGCCGACGAGTCCGGCGATGAAAAGGTGATGGGTGTTGGTGGCGAAGATCAGCGTCGTGCCCAGGAGCATCAGGAAGGCCGCGATGGTGGTGCCCGGCTGGGCCTGCATCGGATTGGCGGTCTGGGCGAAGGCCAGCGTCGTCTGCAGGGCCACGATCTCGCCCGCCGTCGACAGGGCCGTCATGAAGGCGCGCAGCAGGGCGCCGATCATCAGACCGACGATGACCTCGCGGATGATCCAGCCGGCCATGCCGCCGACGGTGACCGGCAGGGCGGGCAGGACGCCCGAAATAACCGGCCAAAGGGCCAGCGACACCACCAGCGCCAGCGACAGGCGGATGCGCGGCGGCACATAGCTCTCGCCGATGCCCGGCAACATCATCAGCACCGCGCCGATGCGCGCGAAGATCAGCGCTGCCTGCCAGACCTGATCCGCTGTGGCGTAGGGCTCCACCTACATCCCGGCGATGCGGGCGGCGATCTCGCGCATGAAGCCGCCCAGCAGCGCGCCCATCAGCGGCAGGAACAGCAGCAGGGACACGAAGATGGCGATGATCTTGGGCGCATAGATCAGGGTCTGCTCCTGGATCTGGGTCAGGGCCTGGACCAGGCCGATGACCACGCCGACGACCAGCCCGACCAGCAGCACGGGCAGGCACAGCTGAATTGTCAGCCACAGGGCGTCGCGGCCCACGTCCAGAACTTCCGCGCCGTTCATCGAAATCGCACTCCCGGGATACCGGGCAGAAAATGCCGGGAGCGTGGTTAACGGGGAGTTAGGAACGCGGCCTCTCCCTCCCCCCTTGTGGGGTGGCTGAGCCGCAGGCGAGGCCGGGTGGGGGCGCTTCGGCTAGGCGTCCGCCGCGCTCTCGTCGCCGAGCCCTCCTCACCCGATCGCCGCGCGACCACCCTCCCCACAAGGGGGAGGGAGAGGTATGGATGCTCCATGACCCAACCCCGCATCTCCCAGGCCGAAGCCGAAGCCGCCGTCCGCACGCTGATCGAATGGGCCGGGGACGATCCCGCCCGCGAGGGCCTGCTCGACACGCCCGCGCGGGTCGCGCGCAGCTATCGCGAACTGTTCTCGGGCTACGAGGTCGAGCCGCGTCAGTACCTCGAACGCACCTTCGAGGAGGTCGGCGGCTACAACCAGCTGGTGGTGCTGAAGGACATCCGCTTCGTCAGCTTCTGCGAACACCACATGCTGCCGGTCGTGGGCGTCGCCCATGTCGGATATCTGCCGACCGACCGCGTCGTCGGCATCTCCAAACTGGCGCGGGTGGTGCGGGGCTACGCCAAACGCCTGCAGATCCAGGAGAAGATGACGTCCGAGATCGCCACCGCCATCGATGAGGTGCTGCGGCCGCAGGGCGTGGGCGTGGTGATCGAGGCGGAACACAGCTGCATGACGCTGCGCGGCGTCGACGTGCCCGGCGCCAGCCTGACCACCAGCGCGCTGCTGGGCGTGGTCCGCGACGACGCCCGGACCCGCGAGGAGTTCCTGAGGCTCGTGCGGGGATAGCCGCGCTCGCATACCAGCGGTCGATGGTGTATCGATCTCTCGGGGTGTGGGAGCTCATAATGAAAACGACCGCCTGTCTCGCGGGCGCTCTGGCGCTTGGTCTTCAGGGATGCGCCTCGACGCCGCGAGCCTTTGAACCGCGTATCGCGGCCACGCCCGCGGATATGGCGGCCTATGAAGCCGCCTTCGTTCAATGTTCCAACGATGTGGCCGCCGGCCGTCGCTCCAGCTTCCGGTCTGGGCGGACCGGCTCGGCCGTGGGCGGCGCCGCGGTGGCCGGCGCTGTCGGCGTGGTCACGGCCGGATCGGCGGCGTCAGGGGCCGGCATGTTGGCGGGGGCCGCGGCCGGCGCGGGTCTCCTCGTTGGCTTCGCGCTCGCCGCGCCTTTCGCCTTCTATGGCCTGTCACGGGTGCAGCGCGCCCGCAAGGAAGCGGAGATCAAGGACGCCATGACCCTGTGTCTGGCCGAAGAAGGCCATGTCGTCACTGAGTGGGTCCGCCCCGAGCGCGGCAGCACCGGGATGAGATCGCCGACCGCGCCGACGCCCGCCACTGGGACCTGACAGGCCCCTCAGCGGCCCGGTCCTTGCGGAATTCGCCTCGAAGGAGGCCTTTCCCATGGCGTGGACCGCGATTTCGACCCGGAATGAGACAATCCCCATCGTTCGGGGCGGGTGGCTGGACGCATTGCGTTTCATCGTGGCCGGCTTGATCATCCTGCATCACTTCCAGATGTCGGCCCCGATCCCGCTGGCGGAGAGCGTCCACCCGGTGTTCGAGCGGGGCGGCTTCCTGCTGACCAACTTCTTCCTGATCGACAGTGGCTATGTGCTGATGCGGGTGTACGGAGCCTCCGTCGCCGGCGGCCGGATGTCGCCCGGCGACTTCTTCGCCAAGCGATTCCTGCGGGTCTGGCCCGCCCACATCATCATGGGGCTGAGCCTCGTCCTGCTGGTTGTCGGCGGCAGCGCCCTCGGCGTCGGCCCCAGGGCTCCCGAATGGTTCGCATGGGATCAGCTGCCGGCCCAGCTGGGTCTGGTGCAGGCCTTCGGGGTGCACGGCGGCTATGGATGGAACGCGCCCAGCTGGTCGATCTCGGCCCTGATCGGCTGCTACCTCGCCTTCCCATGGATGCTGAAGGGGCTGGTGCGGCTGGGACCGTGGAGCGTGCTGGCGCTCGGCGTCGGCCTCTATCTCCTGGCCAACCAGCTGACCTGGACCCTGCTCGGCTATCCGGTCTACCAGATGCCGATGGGCTTCGGCTTCTTCCGCGCCCTGCCGCTGTTCTTCCTGGGCATGGCGCTTGCGTGGTTCGCGCAGAAGGTCTGGATCGCGCCCCGGTTGGCGGCCTGGGCCGGCCTCGGCGCCGCCCTGCTGCTGGCCTTCGTCCAGTATTTCGACAAGCACGCCCTGGTCTCGCTGCTCTGCATCTCGACCATCATCCTCGCTGCCGGCGCCACGCCGACGCCGCGGCCGTCGAAGTGGGTGGAGAAGGCGGCGCAGGTCTCGTTCTCGATGTTCATCACCAACGAGGTGGTGCGGATCGCCTGGTTCGGCGTCGTCAATGTCGCCGTCGCCAAGTTCGCCCTGCCGTCCGCGGTGCAGTGGACGCTCTGGGCGGCGGGCGTCGTCGCGGCCTTCGTCTTCGCCTGGGCCTTCCACGTCGTGATCGACACCCCGATCCAGACCCGCATCCGGGCCTGGCTGAAGCGTGGCCAGCGGCGTCCGGCGCAGGCGCTTCAGCCGGTGGTGTCGCTGGAGGGGTGAGCCCTCAGTCGCCGCTGTTCAGGTGCAGGATGTTGCCGTCCGGATCCTTGAACCAGACCATGCGGAAGTCGCCTATCCGGTGGACGCCGTCCGCGTATGTCGCGCCGTCCATGTCATAGCGCTCGAAGACGACCCCTTTGCCGCGCAGGTCTGCGGCGATGGTCTCGATCTCGTCTCCGACACCCCAGACGACGGCGTTGGCGTGGTTGGTTCCGGCGAACTCGGAGCGATAGACCACCAGACGGGCGCCGCCGGTCTTGAAGACCAGCACGTCGTCGCCCTCGGCGCCGGCGATCTCCAGACCGAGCGCCTGTTCGTAGAACCTGCGCGAGCGGGCGATGTCGCGGACGGCGACGATGGCCGAGGAGTTATGCGTCTTGAGCATCTCGGTCTCCGGGGCGGGGGGATGGGCGCTGGCGTCGGTACTAATCTGTCGTCATGCCGGCGAAGGCCGGGATGACGACAACAGGAGAGGTTGCGCGCCTGCCGTCAGATCGGCATCCGCATGATTTCCTGATACGCCTGGATCACCTGATCCCGCACCGCCATCACCGTCTCCAGCGACGCCTCGGCCGAGGATACCGCGGTGACCACGTCGATCAGGCTGCCCTGCCCCTGCACCGCCGAGGTCATCTGGGTTTCCGCCGCACGCGTCGTCTGGGTCATGTCGCCCATGACGCTGGTCAGCATCTCGGCGAAGCCGGATTGCCCGGCTTCCGCGATCGGCGATGCGGGCGTCGGGCCGCCCTGGATCGAGGCGTATGCCTTGGCCGCCATCATCGGGTTCATGGCTCAGTCCCTATTTCTTCAGCAGGTCGAGGGTGCGCATGTCCATCGCGCGCGCCGTCTCGATGACGTTGAGATTGGCCTCGTAGGCCCGCTGGGCCTCGCGCATGTCCATGGCCTCGACGAGCGTGTCGACGTTGGGCCGAAGCACATAGCCTTCCGCGTTCGCGGCCGGGTGCGAGGGGTCGTACTCGCTGCGGAAGTCGCCCATGTCGGGGCGCACCTCCGCCAGCGTCACGCCGGTGGCGCCGTCGATCTCGCGCGCCTGAAACACCGGGATCTGGCGGCGGTAGGGCTGGCCTCCGGCGACCTGCGCGGTCGACTGGGCGTTGGCGATGTTCTCGGCGATCACCCGCATGCGCGACTGCTGGGCCTTCAGGGCGCTGGCGGCGACGGCCATGGCGGTGTTGCGGGGCGGGACGGGGTCGGTCATCGGTCAGCTCCTCATCGGCCGGGCGCGCGGGCGGCCATGCGCAGCATCTGCATGGACTTCTGGTACAGGCCGATCGCGGCGTCGTAGGCCATCCGACTCTCCGCCATCTTCAGCATCTGCTCCTCGACCACGACGGAATTACCATCGAGCGTTGTCTCAGAGTCGGGCGCCTTGGTGGTGTCGAAGCGGGTCGTCTGACCTGCCGGCGCGATGTGCATGGCGCTGGTCCGGGTCATGCGCACGCCGCCGCCTGCCGACAGGGCCCGGGCGAAGTCGGTCGGCTGGTTGAGGTCGCGGCCGACGTAGCCGGGCGTGTCGGCGTTGGCGACGTTCTGGGCGATCACGCGCTGGCGCTCGTCCAGCCACGAGAGCCGGCCCTTGATCTGGCTGAGCAGCGGCAGGTCGGTGAAGCCCAAGACGGTCCAGCTCCGGGCGCGGATCGCCCATCAGAGATGGGCAGAAACTGCCGTGTGCATGGTTAACGGGGCGTTATCTCAACGCGGCGTTAACCATGATCGTCGAAGTCTGGCGCATGAATTTCCTCGACCTGCTGCGCGCGATGTTCGCGCTGGCCTTCACCCTCGGCATCATCGGCCTCGCCGCCTGGGCCGCGCGCCGCTACGCGCCCCAGCTGCTGGCCAAGCTCAGCGCAGAGCGCGGCGAGCGGCGCATGAAGGTGGTCGAGACCCTGGTGCTGGACCCCGCCCGGCGGCTGGTGTTGGTCCAGATCGACAATGAG
The DNA here is from genome assembly GCF_036399195.1 of Brevundimonas sp. GTDB lineage: Bacteria > Pseudomonadota > Alphaproteobacteria > Caulobacterales > Caulobacteraceae > Brevundimonas. The sequence continues at coordinate 5,242 of NZ_DASWNO010000137.1, read as the reverse complement.
GAGCGGCTGCTGATCCTCGGCGAGGGCCGCGAACTGATCGAACCGCGCGGGAGCGAGACGTGACCGCGCGGCCGCAACCGGCCCTCTTCGCCCTCCCCACGCGCGCCGAGCTCAAGCGGGCGGCGCTGCTGTCGCTCTTCGTCACCCTCGCCTGTCTCGTGTGGCCGCTGGCGGCGCTGGCGCAGGAAGCCGCGGCGAGCGGAGCCGCGATCAACGTCGACCTCGGCACCGGCGCGGGCCTGACCGAGCGAGTGGTGCAGCTGGTCGGGCTGATGACCGTGCTGTCGTTGGCGCCGTCGATCGTCATCATGACCACCAGCTTTGTGCGCATCGTGGTGGTGCTCTCGTTGTTGCGCACCGCGCTGGGCATGCAGCAGTCGCCGCCGAACGCGGTGCTGGTCTCCCTGGCCCTCTTCCTGAGCGCCATCGTCATGGCCCCGACTTGGCAGGACGCCTATGATTCGGGCATCCGGCCCCTGCTGGACCAGCAGATGGAGCTGCCCCAGGCGTTCGACGCGGCCTCCGAACCTGTGAAGACTTTCATGCTGGCCCAGGTGGACCAGGACGACCTCGCCCTGTTCGTCCGGCTGTCTAATCTCGAGGCGCCTGTGGCGGGGGCGGACCTGCCTCTTCGGGTGGTCACCCCGGCCTTCATGATCAGCGAGTTGAAGCGGGCGTTCGAAATCGGATTTCTCCTTTTCGTTCCGTTCCTTGTCATCGATCTGGTGGTCGCCAGCGTGCTCATGTCGATGGGCATGATGATGCTGCCCCCGGTGGTGATTTCCCTGCCGTTCAAGCTGATCTTTTTCGTGCTCGTGGACGGCTGGCGGCTGGTCGCGGGGAGCCTGGTCGAGAGCTTCCAGAGAGCCTCCGGCGCCGGGTAAATCCCCAGCCCGTGGGGATTAGAACGGCGAAGCCACTTGCAATGGGGCGGGAAAGCGGCGTCAATCCACCGTCATCGCCGCGGAATCAGCGGCGAGCTTTCATCGGGAAACGACCCACATGACCACCCAAGCCGAACTCATCGCCGCCGTCGCCAAGGACGCGGGTGTCAGCCAAGCCGACGCCGGCCGCATGCTCGACTCGCTCGTGAAGAACATCCACAAATCGCTGACCGGCGGCGGAGACGTCCGCATCTCGAACCTGGGCGTGTTCGACACCGCCGCCCGCGCCGCCCGCGAAGGCCGCAACCCGGCGACCGGCGCGACGATCAAGATCGCCGCTTCCAAGGCCGTGCGCTTCCGCGTGTCGAAGCCGCTCAAGGACGCCGTCAACAAGTAAGGCGTTCACCGTTCCGCCTACGGGCGGATCAGGCTGCTGTTTGAGGACGGGCGGGGGCCGCGGGGCGGTTCCCGCCCGTTTTCGTTCTCAGTTCGGTCTTCATGGCCGAGACCCAGCCGGCGAAGGTGTCGGCGGACGCGGCCAGCGCGGCGAAGTCGCCCGGGTCGGATCCGTCGTCCAGCGCGATCGACAGCGCCGTCTTCGCCCGCGCGCCGGCCACGAACGGGCGGTAGTTGCGCGACAGCCGGCTCAGCGCGGCGCCGTCGCCGCCCAGCGAATAGCCGACGCCGGCGCGGATCAGCCGGGCCTCGTCGTCAACGCCCAGCGGCGCCGGGTCGGCATGACGCTGGCCCAGCCGCGCCTCGTAAAGAGCGGCCGCCGGGAGCCATTTCTCCTGCTTCCACAGGATCTCGGCCCGGACGTCCCGCGCCTCTGGCGAGGCGTCGGCGCCCAGCACCTCAAGCGCGTGGTCGTAGCGGCCCAGCTGCGTCAGCGCCCGCGCCTCCAGGGCCCGGCGCTCGCTGTTGAGGGCTGCGGGCAGCAGGGTGGTGCGAGTGCTCCAGATCGCCTGCAGCGCCGGCTCGGGCTGGCGGTCCATCAGATAGACCGTGGCCAAATCAGTGGCGACCTGCGCCTTGGCGACTCCCTCCAGCCGGTTGTCGACCTGGTATTTCAACAGTTCCGCCGCCTGATCCAGCAGGTCGACGTCCACCAGACGGCGGGCCAGCCGCCGCACCATCTCGTCCCCGTCCGCGCCGATCGGAGTCAGTTCTCGGAAGTCGTAGAACAGCCCCAGCGCCTGGATGGGCTGAAGACCGTCGGCCCCGCCCTCGAGGAACAGCATGCGGAAGGCCGCGCCCAGCTCCGCCTGAATATCCGACGCGCCGCGCAGCCGGTGCAACGACGGTCCCGCGCCCTTCAGCGCCGTCAGCGCCTCGCGATACAGGCCCTGAGACAGATAGAGTTGGCCCAGTTGGCGGATGACGGCCAGTTCCACGCCGTCGCCGCGCCAGCGCCAGCGCAGGGCCTCCATCTGCTCCGCCGCCGCGTCGGGCTTCAGCGTGCCCTTTGACAGCGACAGGCGCACGACCCCCAGCTTGGCCGGCACGGACACCGCGTCGAGCGGCGCACGTCCGACCGCGGTATAGACCGCCAGCGCCCGCTCCGACTGCCCCTCGATCTCGAACAGCCGGGCCTGAATCAGGCGCGCCGCCAACTGGTCCGCGGCGGGCGCCTCCTGACTGAAGCTGTAGGCGAGCAGCGCCTTGGCGGCGGGCAGGTCGCCGGTCTCCAGCGCCGCCAGCGCATGGGCCGTCCCGAAGCGCGCGCGCCAGACGGCCGGGAACAGATCGGCGGCCGCGGCTCCCGCGGCGAACGCCTGCCGCGCGGCGGCCCAGTCGCCCTGGTTGGAGGCGATGTAGCCGCGCCAGATCGCCGAGGCGGGATCGCCCGCGACGGCGGCGGAGGCGAAGTCGCCTTGCGCCTCCTCCATCCTGCCGATCGAGGCCCGGGCGGCGCCGCGCAGGCCGCGCAGTTCGGGCTCGCCCGCCATGTTCGGGGCCTTGGCGACGATGGCGTTCAGCACGCCGACCGCCTCGTAGCTCAGGCCCGAGCCGACGAGGAACCGCGCCAGGGCGAACCGCGCCTCGGCGGGCGCGCGCGGGTCGTCCCCCGCGGCCATCGCCTCCTGCGCCGCCGCGTCCTGCAGCTGGCGATAGCGAGCCGGGAAGCCAGCTTGACCCGCATCCCCCCACTCCGCAAGGATCAGCGCCGGATGACGCGCCTTCGCGGGCGCTTCCGACGATCCGCCGCCCGCCGCGAGCGAGGCCGACGGCGGCGACAGGATCAGCCCGCCCGGGCGGCTGAAGGTGACGAGATCGCCCTCGGCCAGCACGCCCAGGTCGGCGGCGCGGCTCTCGACCGCCAGCCCTTGAGCCGTCGGCAGCAGAGTCAGGTCCGTGGTCCGGCGGATGTCGCCGAAGCCCTTGCCCGGCGCGAGCGCCGTCACGGCGGCGAACCGGTCCCCCGCCAGAGGATCGGTCAACCACACCGCCTTGGTCGCCCCCGCCATGCGCGCCACGAGCACCGGCTCCCCGGCGTCGTCCCGCTCGACGGGCACGGCGGCTACGGCGGCGGGCGAACCGCCGATGATCACGGTCCAGTCGGAGCCGTCGGCGACGGCGGACACCGCCAGCCCCTCGGGCGCGGCGATGCGAACCGCCACGTGGTCGGGTCCAGCGGTCCAGTGCGCGTCCGCGGCCGGACCGAGTTGCTTCGCGCCCGTCATATCGAGTCGGGCGGCATGATCAAACACCACCCAGACAGCCGGTCCGCGGCGGAAGACGGCCGCACCCACCGGCGTGTTCCAGCGGAACGTCATCGACACCTTGGCCGGCGTCGCCTGCGCGACCACCGGGACCGTCTGCACGGCGACGGCGGCCGCAGGCGCCGGCGCTTCGGCGGCCGTGGCGTAGAGGTTCAGATACACCGCGCCGTCGGCCGTTCCGCTCCGCGCGTCGGCGCCTTCGGCCAGCGTCAGGATCAGTTCGGTGGCGCCCCTGACTGCGCGCGTCTCGACCGTCTCCACGCCCTTGGGCGGATCGACCTTCAGCCGCGAGACGTCGGGCGCCGCCGTCGAGCCGATGCGGACGACCACGGTCCGCCCGTCGCGCCGAACCCGGGCGCGCGAGCCGACCACGCCGGCGAACTCGATGCGGGTGAACTCGGCGTTAGCGCCGATCCGGATGGCCACGGGGTCGAGCGGGGGCGCGCCCTCCTGCGCCATCGGGGCCATGGGCGCGAGCGCGACCGCGCCTGCCGCCGCGGCGGCGACGGAGGTTCTGAGCACGCGCTTGCTGACGGGGACCCCGGACATACGCGCGCAGCCTCGCGCGTACGGCCTTTCAACGCGGTTAACGGTTGGTGACCGCCGCCTTGAGCAGCCTCAGGGCCACACGCAGGCACTCCAGCCGTACCGGCCCCCGGCCGATGTCGCCGAAGTGATGCTCCTCATGCACCGTCGGCGCGCCCTGCGCCGCGAGCGCGAAATGCACCAGCCCGGGCTCGTCGTCCGCGCCGGCCGATCCGGCGAAGCCCGTCACGGACACCGCCGCGCCCGCGCCGGACTCCCGCAAGGCGCCCTCCGCCATTGCCCGCGCCACCGGCTCGGACACGGCGCCGTTCTGCTCGATCAGGCGCGCGGGAACCCCGAGCTCCTGCGCCTTGGCCTCGTTTGTATAGACGACGTAGCCGCGCTCGAAGGCGTGCGAGCGCCCTTCGACGTCCGTCAGCATGGAGGCGATCAGGCCGCCGGTGCAGCTCTCCGCCGTCGCCAGGGTGATGTCCCGGTCGCACGCCGCCGTCAGCACCTCCTCGACCAACGTCTCTATGTCGGACGGGACGGCGTCGCTCAGGGTCTCTGTCATGGCCGGGGAACGGCGCGGCCCGGCAGGGTGTTCCCGCGACACCGGAGCCGCTTGCGTCCTCGACCCGCCGGGCCGACATGCGGCGGGTCCCTGTCAGGATCCGCCATGTCCGCCCCCGAGAACGAGCCCACCGAAGCCTATCCCCGCCTCAACACCCTCTCCACGGGCCTCCGCTGCCGCTGCCCGCGATGCGGCAAGGGTCCGCTGTTGCGCGGCTTCCTGAAGATCCGGGATGCCTGTCCCGCCTGCGGCCTCGACTACAGCTTCGCTGAGCCGGCGGACGGACCCGCCTTCTTCGGCATGAGCCTCGTCGGCGTGGTCGGCATGGCGCTGTTCATGTGGTTTGAGTTTAGCGTCCATCCACCGATGTGGGCGCATCTGGTGGTCACCGGGCCCCTGCTCGTGATCGGCTGCCTCGGCGTGTTGCGCCCGCTGAAGGGCTGGCTGGTCTCGGAGCAGTTTGTGCACAAGGCCGCGCCGCCCGAGTTCTCCAGCATCGGCAAGCACGGCGACGGCTCGCGCTGGCGGTGACGCCC
>NZ_DASWNO010000136.1:0-2449 GCF_036399195.1 Brevundimonas sp. | reverse complement strand
CTCGGCAAGAGCGTCCTGAACGGCGCCGGCGAAGCGCCGGGGCCGCTCAGCAAGACGCGCGAATATACGCTTTACGGCGTCGGCCTTGCCGCCGTCGGCGTGATGTGGGCGCTGATCCAGTATCAGGACGTCATCCAGACGTTGCTGATCGTCTCGGGCGTCGGCCTGCTCGGCTATGTGCTGTTCCAGAGCTTCAAGCTGCCCAAGGAACCGCGCGAGCGGATGTTCGCGATCCTGTTCCTGATTGCCTTGAACCCGCTCTTCTGGGGCCTGTTCGAGCAGGCGGGCGGATCGATGAACCTCTTCACCGACCGCTTCGTCGACCGCGGCGGCGTGCCGGCGTCGATCTTCCAGTCGATCAACCCCATTTACATCATCCTCCTCGCGCCGCTGTTCGCGGCCCTGTGGCAGTGGCTTGGGACGCGCCGGCTCGAGCCTTCCGCACCTGCCAAGTTCGGGCTGGCGCTTCTCCAGATGGGTATTGCCAACCTGGTCCTGGTCTGGGGCGCGGAAGCCTATGGCGTGGCGGCGATGACGCCGGTCATCCTCGTCTTCCTCTACTACCTTTTCGCCACCACCGCCGAGCTCTGCCTGTCGCCGGTCGGCCTGTCGGCGATGAACCGGCTGGCGCCGAGCTACCTTGCGTCGCTGATCATGGGCGCCTGGTTCTACATGACCGCGGTCGGCAATTTCGTCGCCGGCAAGATCGGCGAGGCGACCGGCGGCCATGACGGTGAGATGACCAAGCAGGGCCTGCTCGACATTTACGGCATGTTCGGCTGGATCTCGATCGGCGTCGCCGTGCTGGTGTTGCTGGTCAGCCCGATCGTGAAGCGCTGGATGCACCTCGACACGCTCGAGGACGATCAGGAGCTCGCCGGCTACAAGGAGCTGGCCGACGAAGGCCAGGGTGCCGGCATGTTCCCGCAGCGCGAGACCAAGCCCGGCGACTCCACGATCTGATCAAAAAGGGACAAAGGAACCCGATGCGCTTCAGCCTAGGTGCGGTGGCCGCGAGCGCCGCGTTGCTCGCCGGATGTACGAATGACGAGAGGCCGGCGAGCGCGTCGGCTCCGCCCGGCCAGCCGGCGGCGGAGCGGCGGGCGGCGGTCAACAAGGATCCGTTCCCGTCCACTTACCGGGCCTATCCGGGGACGCTGACCGCGATCACCGGCGCGACCGTGTTCGACGGCGAGGGCGGGCGGATCGAGAACGGGACGGTGGTGATCGCCGACGGCGTGGTCCGCGCGGTCGGCGGCGCGGATGTCGCGATCCCTGAGGGCGCGACGCGGATCGACGGGGCGGGCAAGTGGGTGACGCCCGGGATCATCGACATCCACAGCCACCTTGGCGATTATCCCAGCCCCTCGGTCGAAGCGCATCAGGACGGCAACGAGATTACCGGGCCGGTGCGCCCCGAGGTCTGGGCCGAACACAGCGTCTGGCCGCAGGATCCGGGCTTCAGCCGCGCCCTGACCAATGGCGGGGTGACCAGCCTTCATGTGCTGCCGGGGTCCGCGAATCTGTTCGGCGGGCGCGGCGTGACGCTGAAGAACGTCTATGCCCGCACCATGCAGGGTATGAAGTTCCCCGGCGCGCCCTATTCGCTGAAGATGGCGTGCGGCGAGAATCCGAAGCGGGTTTATGGCGGGCGCAACCAGATGCCGGGCAGCCGGATGGCGAACGTCGCCCTGATGCGGCAGACCTGGGCACGCGCGCAGGAGTATAAGCGCCGCTGGGACAAATATGAGCGCGACGGCGGCGAGCAGCCGGGCCGCGACCTTGCCATGGAGACGCTGTCGGGCGTGCTGGCGGGCGAAATCACCGTCCAGAACCACTGCTACCGCGCCGATGAAATGGCCAACATTTTGGATATGGCCAGGGAGTTCGGCTACAAGGTCGCGGCCTTCCACCATGCGGTGGAGGCGTACAAGATCGCCGATCTCCTGAAGGCGAACGGCACCTGCGGGGCGCTGTGGGCCGATTGGTGGGGCTTCAAGATGGAGGCCTATGACGGCATCAACGAGAATATCCCCTTCGTCCACAATGCGGGCGCCTGCGCGATCGTGCATTCGGATGATCCCAACGGCATCCAGCGGCTGAACCAGGAAGCGGCCAAGGCGCTGGCTTACGGGCGCAAGGCGGGCATCCAGATCAGCGACGAGACCGCGTGGACGTGGCTCAGCTACAATCCCGCCAAGGCGCTCGGCATCGCGGAGCGGACGGGCAGCCTCCGGACGGGCAAGATGGCGGACGTGGTGCTGTGGAACGGCAATCCGTTCAGCGTCTACACGCGGCCCGAGCGGGTGTGGGTGGACGGCGCCCTGATGTACGATTCGGCGGACCCGAACCGGCGTCCGGTCAGCGATTTCGAGCTCGGCCAGCCGGGTGAAGGGGATGTGAAGTGAAGGCGGGTTTCGCAGCGGGCGCGGGCGCGCTCATCCTCGCG
>NZ_DASWNO010000135.1:0-18374 GCF_036399195.1 Brevundimonas sp. | reverse complement strand
CTGGTAGCAGACCGACTTGCCGCCGCCGGTGGGCAGCACCGCCAGAACGTCGCGGCCCGCGAGGATCTCGGTCACGACGTCGGACTGCAGGCCGCGGAAGTCGGCGTGACCCCAGACCCGCTCCAGCGTCGCCCGGGCGTCGGCGAGCGTCGGGGCGGGTGGAGCGGTCAGGATCGAGTCGGCGAGCATGGCGCCTTGTGCCGGATTTGTTCCGGGTTGTCAGGCCGGAGTTGGCGAGCCGGGATGATCGTCTCCTCCCTGTTCGCGCAGCGAACGGGGAGGGGGACCGCGAAGCGGTGGAGGGGTAACCGGCGCGGCCCCCCTCCGTCACGGCGCGAAGCCGCGCCGCGCCACCTCCCCATCAGGGATGGGGAGGAGACGGGTTCGCATGTTCAGTCGAGGGCATTCCCGCTATAGCCCCCGCCATGACCACCCTCCTCTACGGGCGCCCGCCCGCCGTGTTCGATCCGCCGGGCGAGGCCGTGCAGGTTTCGCCGTTGATCCCCGGCTCTCAGCGGCTCGAGGACATGGCCGAAGGCGGCGCCGACACGATCATGATCTACGCCCCGCCGGGGGTGCTGGAGCGGCGCTATACGCTGGCGCTGGCGCTGAAGGCGCTGAAGCCCGGCGGGCGGCTGGACGTCATGGCGCCCAAGGACAAGGGCGGGTCGCGGCTGAAGAAGGAGCTTGCGGCGTTCGGGGTTGAGCTAACCGAGAGCGCCAAGGCGCATCACCGCCGCTGCATGGTCATTCGACCGGGGTCGCTGACCGGCGTCGACGAGGCCATCGCCGCCGGAGCGCCGCGTCTGGTCGAGGACCTGGAGGCGTGGTCGCAGCCGGGGATCTTCGCCTGGGACCGGGTCGACGCCGGGACCATGCTGCTGGCCCAGACCCTGCCGCCGCTGAAGGGCGCGGGCGCTGATCTGGGCTGCGGCTACGGCGCCCTGGCGACCGTGGTGCTTGCCTCACCCGCGGTGACGGCGCTGCGGCTGATCGATCTGGACCGGCGGGCGGTGGAGGCGGCGCGGCGCAATATCGACGATCCGCGCCCGACGTTCGACTGGGCGGACGCCCGAACCGTGGAGGCGGGTGGCGACCTCGACTTCGTGGTGATGAACCCGCCGTTCCACGACGGCGGGGCCGAGGACCGGCGGCTGGGTCAGGCCTTCATCCGGCAGGCTGCGGCCATGCTGAAGAAGGGCGGCGTGCTGTGGCTCGTGGCGAACCGGCATCTGCCCTACGAGGCCGACATCGCGGCGGCCTTCAAGCGCGCGCAGCCGGTCGCCGACAGGGGCGGCTACAAGGTCATCGAGGCGGTGAAGTGAGCAAGACGCCCACCTCGCGCGTCGACAAGCTCCTCGGCTCCATGGGCTACGGCTCGCGAACCGAGATGGCGCGGATGGGCAAGGCCGGGGGGATCGTGCTGGACGGCGCCGATCTGACGGACGTGTCCAAGCGGATCGCGGTGACGCCCGACCTTCCGTCGCGGATGCAGGTCGATGGGGAGCCTCTGGACCCGCCGCAGGGGCTGGTCATCCTGCTGAACAAGCCCCTGGGCATGACCTGTTCGCACAAGGAGGACGGGGCGCTGGTCTATGACATCCTGCCCGACCGCTGGCGCCGCCGGGACCCGGCGATCTCGACGATCGGCCGGCTGGACAAGCAGACCTCGGGCCTGCTGCTGCTGACGGACGACGGCGACCTGCTGCACCGGGTCATCTCGCCGAAGCGGCATGTGGCCAAGGTCTATCGCGCCACGCTGGCGCGGCCGCTGGCCGGGACCGAGCAGGATGTCTTCGCCGCGGGCGGGCTGGTGCTGGAGGGCGAGGACAAGCCGCCGGCGCCCGCCGTGCTGGAGGTGCTGTCGCCGACAGAGGCCCGGCTGACCGTGACCGAGGGCCGATATCACATGGTGCGGCGGATGTTCGCCGCGGTCGGCAACCATGTCGAGGCGCTGCACCGAGAACGCATCGGCGGGCTGGCCCTGCCGGATGATCTGGGGCCGGGAGACTGGCGGCTGCTGGACTCCGCGCAGATCGACGCCATCTTCGCGGCATGACCTCCGTCAAGATCTGCGGCCTGACGACGCCGGAAACGCTGGACGCGGCGCTGGCGGGCGGGGCCGGGTTCGTCGGGGCCGTGGTGTTCCCGAAGAGTCCGCGGCACCTCGATCCGCTGCACGCCGCCGCCTTGTTCGAGCGGGCGCGGGGCCGGGCGAAGGTGGTGGCGGTGACGGTGGACGCCGACGATGCGCTGCTGACTGAGATCGCGCTGATCCTGAAGCCGGACCTGATCCAGCTGCACGGATCGGAGACGCCGGAGCGGGCGGAGCGGGCGCGGCTTCTCACGGGGGCCGGGATCGTCAAGGCGGTGGCGATCCGGAACGCCGACGACGTGGCGAAGGCGAAGGCGTGGGAGGCGGTCGCGGACTATCTGATGTTCGACGCGAAGCCGCCGGAGGGTTCCGATCTGCCCGGGGGGGTCGGGGCGCGGTTCGACTGGTCGCTGATGGCGGGACAGGCTTTCCGGCGGCCGTGGTTTCTGGCGGGCGGCCTGACGCCTGCCAACGTGGACGAGGCCGTGCGGGTTTCCGGCGCGCGTGCGGTCGATGTGTCCTCTGGCGTGGAAAGCGTGCCGGGTGTTAAGGACGCCGCGCTGATCACGGCGTTCCTTGAAGCCGCCCGTTCGGCCTGATCTTCCCTCGCTGCAATTCCGCCCCGGTCCGGGGCCAAGGCTGTGACCGTGAACGCCATCATCCCCAACCAGTACGACATGCCCGACGCCGAAGGCCGCTTCGGCCCCTATGGCGGGCGGTTCGTCGCCGAGACGCTGATGCCGCTCGTTCACGAGTTGAACGCGGCCTATGAGGCGGCCAAGGCCGACCCGTCGTTCCAGGCCGAGCTGGACGGCTTCCTGACCGACTATGTCGGTCGGCCCAGCCCCCTGTATCTGGCCGAGCGGCTGACCGAACACCACGGCGGCGCCGACATCTGGTTCAAGCGCGACGAGCTGAATCACACGGGCGCGCACAAGATCAACAACTGCATGGGCCAGATCCTGCTGGCCATGCGGATGGGCAAGACCCGGATCATCGCCGAGACCGGGGCGGGCCAGCACGGCGTGGCGACGGCGACGGTTTGCGCCCGCTTCGGCCTGCAATGCGTCGTCTACATGGGCGCGACCGACGTCGAGCGGCAGTCGCCCAACGTCTTCCGCATGAAGCTGCTCGGCGCCGAAGTCATCCCCGTCACGTCAGGCCGGGCGACGCTCAAGGACGCCATGAACGAGGCGATGCGGGACTGGGTGACCAATGTCGAGGACACCTACTATCTGATCGGCACCGCCGCCGGTCCGCACCCCTATCCGGCCATGGTGCGCGACTTCCAGTCGGTGATCGGGCGCGAGACGCGCGTGTCGATGCTGGCCCGGCGCGAGAAGCTGCCCGACGCGGTGGTGGCGGCGATCGGCGGCGGCTCGAACGCGATCGGCCTGTTCCATCCCTTCATCGAGGACGCGGGCGTGCGGCTGATCGGCGTGGAGGCGGCCGGGCGCGGACTCGACGGCCCCGACCACGCGGCGTCGCTGCAGGGCGGACGGCCCGGCGTGCTGCACGGCAACCGCACCTATCTGCTGCAGGACGACGACGGTCAGATCCTGGAAGGCCATTCGATCTCGGCCGGGCTCGACTATCCCGGCATCGGGCCAGAACACGCCTGGCTGAAGGACATCGGCCGCGCCGAGTACCGCGCCGCCACGGACGCGGAGGCGCTGGAGGCGTTCCAGCTGTGCTCGAAGCTGGAAGGGATCATCCCCGCGCTGGAGCCCAGCCACGCGCTCGCCCGGATCGGCGAGATCGCGAAGGAAGTGGGCACGGGCGGCGATGTCGTGCTGAATATGTGCGGGCGGGGCGACAAGGACATCTTCGCGGTGGCGAAGCATCTGGGCGTGGAGTTGTAGACATGAAACTCGTGATGATGGCGGCCTCGGCCGCCCTGCTGGCGGCCCCGGCCTGGGCGCAGGAGGGCGCGCCCGCCGCCGCCTCGGCCTTCCCGGCGCCGGTCACCGACGCCATTGTGTTGCCGGGCGCGACCCTGGCGCCGGACTGCGGCGGCCTTTATGGCCTCGCCGGCCGCGCCTTCTGTGTCAGCGCTCCGCTGGCGGGGATTGGCACGCTTGCAGACGCCTATATCGCCGACCTCGGGACCAAGGGCTGGCTGCCCGCCGGGGGCGACGACAATCGCGTGGTCTTCGTCCGTCGGCGCGACGGCGGCGGTTGCGACGGTCTGCAGATGCAGGCCTTCTATGACACGTCGAAGCCGACCGGAGCGGAAGCGACGGGCTATCTCGGTTTCGGCTTGATCCCCGGCGACGTCTGCGCCGCCGCCGCGAGCGCTCCGACCGCCCCGGCGCCAGCGCCCGTTCAATGACCACGGCGCGCATCGACGCCCGGTTCGCCGCGCTGAAGGCCGAAGGCCGGGCCGGGTTCGTGGCCTATGTGATGGCCGGCGACCCGTCGCGCGAGACGGCGCTGGAAATCCTGCGGGGACTCCCCGCCGCCGGCGCCGACATCATCGAGCTCGGCTTTCCCTTCTCCGACCCGATGGCCGAGGGCCCCCCGATCCAGCGCGCCGCCCTGCGCGGGCTGGCCGACGGCATGACCCTGCGCGGGACGCTGGAGCTGGCGCGGGCGTTCCGGGCGGAAGACGCCGACACGCCGCTGATCCTGATGGGCTATCTCAACCCGATCGAGACCTATGGCTACGCCGCCTTCGCGCGTGATGCGGCGGCGGCGGGGGTGGACGGGTTGATCGTGGTCGACTGCCCGCCGGAAGAGGCGGGTCCGCTGTCTGACGCGCTGGACGCCGCCTCGGTGTCGCTGATCCGGTTGGCCACGCCGACCTCGGACGACGCGCGGCTGAAGATCATCGCCGAGCGGACCTCGGGCTTCGTCTACTACGTCTCGGTCGCGGGCGTGACCGGGGTCAAGGAGGCGCAGGCCGCCTCGGTTGCGCCGGCGGTGGAACGCGTGCGGAGGGCCTCCGGCCTGCCGGTCGCCGTCGGCTTCGGCGTGCGGACGCCCGAGCGGGCGGCGGAGATCGCGCGGGTCGCGGACGCGGTGGTGGCCGGCTCGGTGCTGGTCGACGAGGTGGCGGCGGCGCTGGCCGCTGATGAGCCGGCTGCGCCGCGCGTGCTGACGCGGGTTCGGGCGCTGGCGCAGGCCGTCCGGGGTGCGCGCGTGACGGAAACCGTCTAGAAGCCCGCCCATGGTCGAGAAGAACAAGCCTCCTCAGGAGAAGCGCGGCGGGTGGCTGAGCCGCTTCGCGCCCGGCGTGCGCAAGATCGTCAGCCGCCGCGACACGCCCGACAATCTGTGGGTCAAGGACCCCGACAGCGGCGAGATGCTGTATCGCTCGGACCTTGAGGGGTCGCTGTGGGTCACGCCCTCGGGCCGACACATGCGGATCGACGCGCCGACGCGGCTGCGCTTCACCTTCGACGACGGCCAGTACGAGTCAATCGACACCCCTGACGTGCCCGAAGACCCGCTCAAATTCTCCGACGGCAAGCCCTACCGCGAGCGGCTGGCCGCGGCGCGCAAGGCGGCCGGGCGCAAGGACACCATGGCCATCGGCTTCGGCGAGCTGGACGGCACGCCCGCGGTGGTCATCGTGCAGGACTTCAGCTTCATGGGCGGCTCGCTGGGCATGGCCGCGGGCGAGGCCTTCATCGCCGCCGCTCGCGCCGCGGTCGATCGCGGCGTGCCGCTGGTCTGCTTCACCGCCGCGGGCGGGGCCCGGATGCAGGAGGGCGCGCTCAGCCTGATGCAGATGGCGCGCACCACGCTGGCGATCCAGGATCTGAAGGCCGCCCAGCTGCCCTTCGTGGTGGTGCTGACCGACCCCACCACGGGCGGGGTGACGGCCAGCTACGCCATGCTCGGCGACGTGCATCTGGCCGAACCGGGGGCCCTGATCGGCTTCGCCGGGCCGCGCGTGATCGAGGCCACCATCCGCGAGAAGCTGCCGCCGGGCTTCCAGCGGGCCGAGTATCTGCAGGAGAAGGGCATGGTCGACCGCGTGGTCGCCCGGTCCGAGCTGCCGGTGGTGCTGGGCCAGATCCTGTCGATGCTGATGGGCGGACGGCGAAGAGCCGCCTGACGCCGTTGGACCCGATCTCCGAACGGCTGAGGGCGCGGCATCCGCAGCGGATCGACCTGTCGCTGGACCGGATGCGGACGCTGTGCGCGGCGCTGGGCGACCCTCAGGACCGGCTGCCGCCGGTGGTCCATGTCGCCGGCACCAACGGCAAGGGCTCGACGGTCGCCTTCATCCGCGCCATCGCCGAGGCGGCCGGGCTGACGGTTCACGCCTACACCTCTCCGCACCTCGTCCGATTCAACGAACGCATCCGGCTGGGGGGGCGGTTGATCGGGGACGAGGCGCTGAACGCCATCCTCGACCGCATCGACGCCGTCGGGGCGCAGGCGACGGTGTTCGAGAGCACGACCGCCGCCGCCTTCCTGGCCATGAGCGAGACGCCGGCCGACCTGGCGATCGTCGAGGTCGGCCTCGGGGGGTCTCTGGACGCCACCAATGTCATCGACCGGCCGCTGCTGAGCGTGATCACGCCGATCGACCTGGACCACGCCGAGTTCCTCGGAACCTCGCTGGCCGGGGTGGCGGGGGAGAAGGCGGGCATTCTCAAGCCCGGCGCGCGCGGCCTGATCGCCCGGCAGCCGGAGGCGGCGATGGCCGCGATCGAGGCGACGGCGGCCGCGCGGCAGACGCCGCTAACCGTGATGGGCGTGGACTTCGACGCCTGGGCCGAGCGCGGCGGGATGGCCTACCAGGATCAGGAGCGATTTCTCGACCTGCCCGGCCCCGCCCTCGTCGGGCCGCACCAGATCGCCAATGCGGGGCTTGCGGTCGCGGTGGCGCTGGAGCTGGACCTGCCTGAAACAGCCATTGCTGAAGGGCTGCAAACCGTGCGCTGGCCGGCGCGGATGCAGCGGCTGACGGCGGGTCCCTATGCGGCGGCGGCGAAGGCGGCGGACGCGGAACTATGGCTCGACGGCGGGCACAACCCCCATGCGGGCGTGGCGCTGGCCGCGGCTCTGGCTGAGCGGCAGGCGCGGGCGCCCCGGCCGCTGGCCCTGATCGTCGGCATGCTGGCCAACAAGGACGCGGGCGGCTTCTTCGAGGCCCTGCGAACGACGGGGGCGGCGGTGTTCACCGTGCCGTTCGACGGCGCGGCGGCCGAGCCGGAAGCATTGGCGGCCGTGGCGCGCGGCCATGGCCTGGGAACCCAGCCGTCCGACAGCGTCGAGCAGGCTCTGGCCCACGCGCTCAGACTGGGTGCGGGCCGGGTGGTCATCTGCGGCTCGCTCTATCTCGCCGGCGAGGTGCTGGGCGCGGCGCGAGAGACGTGGCCGGACTGAAGAGGTGGCTGGTGGTTGGTGGCTGGTGACTAGAGACTAGTCATCGCGGGGGAGCGGGTTTCGGCTGCCACCAGCCACCAGCCGCCAGCCACTCCCCGCCTCAGGCCGCCGAGGCGCCGATCCCAGATTCCGCCAGCCACTCAAGGATCTTGCCCTTGGGCATGGCGCCGACCTTCATCGAGGCCATCTGGCCGTCCTTGAACAGCATCAGGGTGGGGATGCCCTTCACGCCAAGTCGCGAGGGGACCATGGGGCTGTCGTCGATGTTGACCTTGGCGATGGTCACCTGGCCGGCGAGGTCGTCGGCGATCTGCTCCAGCGCCGGACCGATCTGTTTGCAGGGCCCGCACCACTCGGCCCAGAAGTCCACCAGCACGGGCTGGGAGGCCTTCAGCACGTCGGCGTCGAAGCTGTCGTCGGTGACCTTGATCGTGGCCATGAAAATCGTCCTGCACTGCGAAGGGTGGGCGGGCCAGCATGGCTGATTCCGCTGCTGGAGACGATGTGGGGCGGAACGGCCCCGAAATCAACGCGCGTCAGGACGCGAGCGCCGCCTGCATCATCGCGGGCGGAACCGGCATCAAGCTGGGCCCGTCGGTCCAGACGACCGCGGCCTCCACCGATCGCTGGGGATAGATGTCGGCCAGCAGCGCGGCGTAGACCGCCATCTGCCGAATATAGGCCGGATCGGCCTCCTCGATGCGCGACGGCGGCGGGCGGTTGGTCTTGTAGTCGATCACCATCACCCGCTCCGGCGTCACCACCAGCCTGTCCATCCGGCCCGAAACCGCCACGCCGCCGATCTGTCCCGTCAGTGCGACCTCGGCCCGTGAGCCTGGGCCGAACACCGGCGCGAACAGCGGATCGTCCAGAACGCGGAAGGCGGCGCCGGCGATGTCGGCGCGCGTCGCCTCGTCGAGATCCCGTTCACGGGCAAGCATCCGGCGCGCGGCGTCGGCCCGATCCGGGGGCGCGATGTCGGGCAGGCGCTCCAGCAGCCGGTGGATCAGATCGCCGCGACGGAACCGCCCCAGGGAGACGCCGGGACCGCCAGTGGCCGCCAGCGGCGAGGGCGCGGGGACGCGGCTGGTCTCCTCCATCTTCGACGGCGACAGCAGGCGGCCCGAGGCGTCCGGGGCGGGCTGCTCCCGGGCCCACCCCGGGACCGCGACCGGCCCCGGCCGCTCGACGGCGGCGGTCGAGGCGCTGTCCGGGTCGACGCCGAACCGCAGGACCCCGTCGCCGAGGTCGCGCACATTCTCGGGGGCGTCGTCGAAGAGGCGCTGGAAGGTTTCGGCGATGACGCTCCACCAGCTGCGGGGTTCGAAACCCTCCTCCGGGCGTCGAACGGCGCGGCCCATGATCACCAGCCGATCGCGGGCGCGGGTCAGGGCGACGTACAGCAGCCGCAGCGACTCGGCGTCGGTGCGGGCGATGCGGGCCTCCCGCGCCGCCTTCGAGGGGGGGCAGTCGTCCTTCGCCGAGCCCGGGCACATCAGCCAGCCCTCGCCCTCCGCGCCGTCGTCGTCCGCCGAGGGCATCAGGGTGGGACCTTGCGGCTTGGCGCGCGAGGTGGTGTCGGGAAGGATGACGATCGGCGCCTCCAGCCCCTTGGCGCCGTGGACGGTCATCACCCGCACCTCGTCGCGCGCGCCCTCCATCTCGCGCTTGACCTCGACGTCGGCGGCTTCCAGCAGGGCCACGCAGGTTTCCAGATCAACGCCGCCGCGGTCCTCGGCCGCCAGCACCTGGGCCAAGGTTTCGTCGATCGCCTCCTCGGCCTCGCGTCCCAGCCGGGCGAGGATGCGGGCGCGGCCGGAGACGCCGGTTTCGTCGATCCGGTTCAGCAGGCTGGAGAAGAAGGCGAACGGATCGCGGTCGCGCGCGTCCAGGGCGGCCTGGACGAAGTCGCGGGCGCGCCGCCACCGCGGCTGTTCTTCGGCCCGCAGGCGCAGTTCGCGCCACAGCGACCGGCCCTCCCGGGCCTCCTTGTCGGCCAGCGGATACAGGCTGTGCGGATCGCCGAAATCGCTGACGTCGCAGAAGGGACTGCGCAGAACCTCGGCCAGCGACAGGTCGTCGTCAGGGTAGAGGGCGAAGCGGGCGACCGCGATCAGATCGTCGAAGACGATGTGGCTGCTCAGCTTCAGCCGGTCCGCCCCTGCGACAGGCACGGCCTCGGCCTTGAGGGCGCGTATGATTTCCTCGAACAGGGCGTCGCGGCGGCGGACCAGAACGAGGAAGTCCCCCCACCGGGCGGGGCGTGCGCCCCCCGGCGCATGGCGATCGTGGATCGCGGCGCCCGCCTCGACCTGCTTGCGGATGTCGCGGGCGAGGGCGCGGGCGAGCTGCTTGCGGCCGCTCCGGGCGTCCTCCTTGTCGACCGGGGCGTTCCACGCCTCGCGGTCCGGCGTGACCGGATCGTGGAAGAGGGGCCAGAGATCGACGGAGCCGTGCTGGCCGACCCGCGCAGGCTGATGGGTCGGGATGTCGCCGGATGCGCCGACGAGCGCGCGCGTCCGCTCCGGCCCCTCGAAGGCGGAGTCGACGAAGGCCAGCACCTCCTCGGTGGAGCGGAACGAGGTGTCCAGCGGCACCGCCTCGAACGGTCGTCCGGCGCCGTGCGCCAGCGACTGGTAGGCCTGCGCCTCCTGCCGCAACCGCTCGGGCCGGGCGCCCTGGAAGGAATAGATCGACTGCTTCTCGTCGCCCACCGCGAAGACGGTGCGGGGGATGCGCGGATCCTCGCCCCTGCGGGCGGCGCCCTCGCCCGAGAAGAACTCCTCGGTCAGGGCCTTGAAAATGGCCCACTGGTCGGGCGCGGTGTCCTGCGCCTCGTCGATCAGAACGTGTTCGATGCCGCCGTCCAGCTTGAACAACACCCAGGCGGCGGTGCTGCGGGCGGTCAGCAGATCGACCGTGCGGACCACGAGGTCGGAGAAGTCGAGCGCCCCCTGCCGGGCCTTGGCGCTCTCGTAGAAGGCGGCGTGGGCGTGCGCGAGGGTCAAGGCCTTCACCGTGTCGTCGGCGACCTTGGCCGCGCGCATGCGGTCGAGGACGGCGCAGTATTTGAAGGAAACGGAATCCAGATAGGCCGCGGCCGACGGCGGGGCGTTCTTCGTGCCGAACTTCGTCCGCGCCTCCCCCTTCGAGTCGATGAAGAGCGGCTTCATGGCGGCGAGGCTGGAGTGCGGCGGCACGGCCTCGCGCATCTGGGCGGCGATCTTCTGGTCGTTGGCGGACCCGACGGCGAAGCCGTCGGCGGCGGCGCGCCAGGCCTCGGGGTCGAGCCAGTTCAGGAAGTCGCCCTCGATGGCGGAGGGGGTCTCGTCGGGCGCGACCCCCGCCAGGGCGTAGGGTCCGCGCGCGGCGCCGGACGCCACCCGGTCGACGTATGCCACCAGCTTGCCGCGCTCGGCCTCGATCATGGCCAGAAGCGCATGGAACGCCTTCCAGTCCAGCTCCACGGCGAAGTGGGAATAGGCCAGGCCCACCGCACCGTCAGGATCCTTCAGCGCCTCGCGCGCCAGATCCTCGCGCGCCTGATGCGACAGCGCGACCGCGGCCTCGTTCTCCAGGACGGTGAAGGCCGGGGAGACGCCAGCTTCGAGGGGGAAGCGGCGCAGCAGCTTTTCGCAGAAGGCGTGGATGGTCTGGATCTTCAGCCCGCCCGGCGTCTCAAGCGCCCGCGCGAACAGGCGGCGCGCCTCGCGCACGTCCGCCTCCGCGAGCGCGGCCGGATCGCGGCCGTCGAGCGCGGCAAGGTCCAGCCTGAGCTTGTCGTCGTCCATCACCGCCCAGCGGCCCAGCTTGTCGAACAGGCGGGCCTGCATCTCGGCGGCGGCGGCCTTGGTGTAGGTGACGCACAGGATCTCGCCGGGCGGGGCCTTGCGCAGCAGCAGCCGGGCCACCCGGTCGACCAGGGTGGTGGTCTTGCCCGAACCGGCGTTGGCGGTCACGAACACGGAGCGGCCGGGATCGGCGGCGGCGGTCTGGTGGGCGCGGGCCTGTTCGATCGGGGAGAGGGTCATTCGGGCGCCTCGTCCTCGCCGCCAACGACGTGCCACTCCCAGACGCGGGCGAGGTGGTCGTAGTTGCCGCCGAAATTACCCATGAACTGGGGCGCGGCCCAAGAGACGTAGGGTCGGGACTCGTCGTCGAAAGCCGCGACGCCGTCGATCAGCCGGACCAGTTCGCGTTCGGCCAATTCGGCGGCGGTCAGCGGTTGGTTGCGGCTGACCTTGCCGACGTCGACGGCCTCCCCCGGCGTCTTGCGGCCCGTGACCTTGACGTAAAGCAGTTCTGAAGCCGGCGTGGGAGGAGCCCCCGGGAAGCCGCCGTCGGCGAGGATGGCGGCGGTCAGCGTCAGCTGCGGCGCGAAGCCTTGGGCGACCTGTTTGGCGCTCGGCGTGGAGCCGGTCTTGAAGTCGATGATCGCGGCTCCGTGGGCGTCCAGTTCGATGCGGTCGGCCCTGGCCGTGACCGTGAAGGGCGCGAAGGGCGCAGCGAAGGTCATCTCACCGCTCTGTTCGATCAGCAGGGTCGCGCCGCGCGCCCGGCGCTCGCGTTCCCAGCCGGCCAGCCAGGCGGCGCAGTTGCGGGCCAGCGGCGTCTCGCGGGCCATGGCGTGATCCTCGAACCCGGCGGACTCGAACTCTTCTCGCAGGAAGGTCTCGATCTGGTCGGCGCAGTCTTCCGGCAGGGCGTCGGGCCAGGACAGGACGACCCGCTCGATGGCCCGGTGCACCGCGTTGCCGCGCGCCATCGCCTCGGCGGACGCGCCTGGCCGGTCGAGCTTCTGCAGGCCGAGTATGCGCTGGGCGTAGACGGCGTAGGGGTCGCGGACCCAACGTTCGACTCCGGTGACGGGCATCCGGCGCGGGCGGCGGTGGACCGGAGGGGTCGGGGCGGGGCGGCGCTCGTACCGGGGCGGTCCCGGGGGAGGGACATCCAATGCCCGC
Organism: Brevundimonas sp.; assembly: GCF_036399195.1. Lineage (GTDB taxonomy): Bacteria > Pseudomonadota > Alphaproteobacteria > Caulobacterales > Caulobacteraceae > Brevundimonas. Next base: position 5,975 of record NZ_DASWNO010000135.1, on the reverse strand, counting down.
GCCTGCTCCAGCGCCGCCGAGGGCCGCTCCAGCGCGATCGGCGTCGTCGGGGCGTGGGCGCCGCGGGTCAGCATCTCCAGCCGCCAGAGCCAGCGCGACTTGACCGCCGGCTGACCGCCGCGGCGTTCGGAGTGGACCAGTATGGCCTCGTCGGCGCAGGCGGCCTGGACGAAGTCCTGCGCGGTCTGGCCGAGGCGGCGCTCGGGCGGCGGCAGGCCGAGGGTCTGGCGCATGGGCCGGGACAGGAAGGGATCGGTCGGCGCGGCGTTGGGCCAGACTCCCTCCTCCAGTCCGGCGAGGATCATGCGGTCGGCGCGGACCAGCCGAGCCTCGATGGCGCCGAGGATCCGCAGGCGCGGCTGGGTGGCGCCGCCGGTGCGGACGGTCTCCTCGGCCAGCAGACCGCGGACGAGATCGGCGAACTCGGTCCGCGACACGTCGCCCAGCGACGCGCCGCCCTCGATCAGGTTCGACAGCAGGGCGGCGGCGGCTTCGCCGTCGGGCCCGGCCCAGGCGTTCTGGCCGGCGACCGCTTCGATCAGTTGCGTGAGCGTGCGGGCGGCGGCGTCCAGCGGCGCCTCCGGCGTGAACGGCGCGAGGGCGGCGGCCGAGAGCGATTCCAGCCGGTCGACCAAGGCCGAGGCGGCGGCGACGCGCACGCGGGTGGTCTCGGACGGCGCCTTGCCGTCGTCGCGCGGTTGGCCAGCCTTGAGCAGGGCGCGGCGGAGGCGGCTCCAGTCGCGATGGCGCGGCCCACGCAGGGCGTGGGCCTCCAGCGCGCGCAGGGCGAGGGCGGCGTCGGTCTCTCCGAGGCCCAGACGGACCAGCGGATGCTTCAGCAGCCCGAGCTGGACCTGCGGATCGAGCGGCGCAGCGACGAAGCGGACGGCGAGGTCGACCAGCCGGCCCGCGCCCATGCGCGACAGCGGCTGGCCGGAGGAGTTGTCGGCGACGACGCCCCAGCGCTCCAGCCGGGCGGCGACCCGGCGACCGAGCGCGAGGTCGGGGGTGACGAGGGCGCAGGTCTTGCCGGGGGTCTCCAGCGTCTCGCGCATCATCAGGGCGAGGGCGGCGGCGGCGTCCTCCTCGGCGCGGACGGTGACAACCGACAGGCCCTCCAGCCCCTGGGAGATCGGGTCCGCGGATTGGCCGCGGAAGGCGTCTGCGCGCAAGGCCCCGATGACCGAGCGCCAGTCGTCGGTGGCGTCGGCGGGTCGGAGGGCCTCGTTCAGCAGACGCTGCCGGGCGCGGCCGCGCGCCTGCACCGTCGGATCCACGGACGGCTGGAACCACGGGCGAACGGCCTCTCGTTCGGCCCTGCCGTCCAGCACTCGCCAGAGGGCGTTCTGGGGGTGCTGTTCGTTGGCGCCGAGCGTGTCCCAGACGGCCGGGTCCAGATCACGGTCGAGTCCCGGCAGGACGACGCAGCCGCGCGGCGCGGCGGCGACGGCGGCAAGCACGTCGGCGGCGGCGGGCGCCGTGCCGGTCGAGCCGGCGGCGATCACCGTCTGCGTGGGGGGACGCTCGGTCCAGGCGGCGGCCAGCAGGCGCAGCAGCCGGGCGCGGCGCCAGGCCGGATCGACCAGACCCATGGCCGCCAGCCGCTTCGGCCACGCCTCGACCGCGAGCCCGAGGAACTCGGCCGACTCGCGCCAGTGCTCGGCCAGATCGCCTTCGACCAGGGTGGCGACCCGCTGCAGGTCGTCGATCTCCTCCAGCTGGCAGGAATCGAGGAAGCCGCCCAGTGCATCCGCCATCTCGAGGGCGCGGAGGGGCGACAGGCCGGGCCGGAAGTCCTCGACGATCATCCGCGCCATCTCGAACCGGCGCGTCAGCGGTGCGATGGCGGGCGGCAGGTCCAGTCCGATGTCGCCCGGCGCGAACGGGGGCTCGTCCTCCTCGAGGTCGCCGAGCGGGCGCACCTGCGGCAGCAGCAGCGGCCGGCCTCCGGCGCAGCGCGACAGGGCGTCCGCGAAGGCGCGCGCGGCCCGTCGGTTGGGCAGCAGGATGACGGCGTCGGAGAGCGACTCCGGCGGCTGGTCGCCGACCCAGTCCAGCACGCCCGCCGCCAGATCGTCGAGGAAGGGCCGGTGCGCTTCGATGGCGAACCAGCGCGGGCCGGGGACGGCGAAGGGATCGAAGCGGGTGGTCACCGGCTGCCGGCCAGTCTCGCCTCGGCCTCGTCGCGCGCCTGCGGATCGCCGACGTGCATCCAGTCGCCGTCAAGCACGCAGCCGAACAGCCGGCCGGCGGCGGCGGAGCGCCGCCAGAAGCCGCTGAGCGAGAACGGCCCCTCGGGGCCGTCGGCGACATAGTCGGGGCGGCAGATGTGCACGCCCATATAGGCGAACGGCGCGGACAGAGAGTCGCCGCGGAAGGTCAGGCGGCCGTCATCGGCGAGGAAGAAATCGCCGTCGCCCTCGAAGCCGATGGAACCCTCGCGCCGCGCCAGCAGCAGGGCCGCGTCCATGGTGTCCGGATCCCACAGGCGGGACAATTCGGCCAAGGCGCCGCCCGGCTGGGTCGATCGGTCGCTCCAGACGCTGTCGATATTCGCCACGAACACGGGGTCCCGCCCCAGCAGCGGAGCCGCCTTCTTCAAACCGCCGCCGGTCTCGAGCAGTTCGTCCCTCTCGTCTGAGATGATGACGGACGGCCGTTCACGGGCGGCCAGATGACCTTCCAGCCGATCGGCGAACCAGTGGACGTTGACCACCGCCCGTTGGACGCCCGCCTCGGCCAGACGGTCGAGGACGTGATCGATCAGGGCCTTGCCGCCGACCTCCACCAGCGCCTTGGGCCGGTCGTTCGTCAGGGGCCGCATGCGGGTGCCCAGCCCGGCGGCAAGCACCATGGCGGTGCGCGGGATGGTCACGAGCGGTTCTCCGCCGCCCGGGCGGCGGGCGGCACGTGGCGGTCGAACCACGCCTGTAGCCCGGGCAGTTCCCCGTCGCGCAGGTCGCGCTCCAGATGACGCCAGGTGCGGGGCATGAAGGCGGTGTAGCGATCGCGGCGGAAGAGCACTTCCTGGCGGGCGAAGACGCGGCCGAGAATGCGGGCGGCGTTCAGGGCGGCCAGCGCCCGGTATTCTCGCAGGAACGCCTCGCGGTCCACCGCCCCGTCCCGCGCCTCGAGATAGCGGTCGAGCATGGCCGCCTCGAGTTCGGGGGCCACGTCGCGGCGGGCGTCCTGAAGCAGATGCAGCAGGTCCCAGGCAGGATGGCCCCGCACGGCGTCCTGGAAGTCGAGCATGCCGACCCGCGCCAGTCCCGCCCGTTGCGGCAACCAGAGCAGGTTCTCGGCGTGGTAATCGCGGTGGGTGAAGACCGACGCGCCGCTCGCGCCCATGGCGATGACGGGGGTCCACAGGGCCTCCCACTCCACCCGCGCCTCCGTCGACAGCGGCGGGAGGCCGGCGAACGAGGGCCACCACTCGAGGAACGGGTCGAGACCGGCGCGGAAGGCGAGGGCGTCGTAGCGGTGCAGCGGCCAGCGCTCGCCGTCCGCTTCGATCACTGTCGGCGGCTCGTGCTCGTGCAGCGCCGCCAGCGCGTCGACCGCCGCGCCGTACAGGGTTTCCAGATCGCGCTCGTGCGCGGCGAAGACGTCCGCGCCGAGGTCTTCAAGGATGGCGAAGCCGGCCTCCACGTCGCGCGCGCCGACCTCGGGTGCGGACAGGCCGCGGCCGCGCAGCCAGCCGGCGACGGCGACGAAGGCGGCGACCGATCCGCCGGCCAGCCGCGCCTCGGCGTTGTAGCCCAGGGCCGAGCGCTCGGTCGGGGTGGCGTCCTCCGGGGCGATTGAGCTCTCTTCCGAAGGCGGCTGGTCCATCAGCATGAGGGTGCGGCCGTCGCGCGCGGTCAGCCGCTCATAGCGCCGGGTCGAGGCGTCGCCGGGCAGGGGCCGGCGCGCCGCGTCCGACAGGCCGGCGCGGGCGAGGAAATCGAGGCGTTTCTGTTCGCGGTCAGACATTCAGATCCTTCAGTTTCGCGTCCCACGCGCCTGCGCCGGAAACGGTCGCAAGCCGACCGTCTCCGTGCTCGGAGAGGGCGATGGTCAGGACGTCCGGCCCAAGCCAGGCCGCGGGCTCAGGCCCCAGACGCTCCGGCCACTCAATCACCGCGCAGCCGTCGTCCAGCGCCTCGTCCAGCCCGATCTCGGCGGCCTCCTGGGGACGGGTCAGGCGATAGAGGTCGAAATGGGCGACAGGGGGATCGCTGAGGTAAAACTGGACCAGGGTGAAGGTCGGCGACGGCACGTCCTCGTCAGGCCGGGTCAGGGCGCGGATCAGGCCGCGCGCCAGCGTCGACTTGCCCATTCCCAGCGGGCCGTACAGCAGCACGGCCTCGCCGGGCTCCAGCCGCGCGGCGACGGCGGCGCCGAGGCGGGCGGTGGTGGCGGCGTCGGGCAGGGGGATGGAACGCGCGTCAGGCAAAGTCGGCGTCCGGCTGGCTGGGCAGGACCCGCTCGGTGAAGGCCTTGAGCGCATAGGTCGCGCGTGTCGCGTCGATGTCGAGGCGCGAGGGCGGGATCGGCTTGCCTACCTTCAGCTGGAACGGCTTCTTCCGCTTGTTCAGCAGCTCGTGGAACAGGGTGATGTCCCGCAGTTCGGGCGAGATGCGGTCGAACAGGTGGAACAGGCTGGAGGTCGGTCCGGCGACATGGATCGGGACGATCGGCGCGTCGTATTTGCGCGACAGCGAGGCGGCGGTCGGGGCCCATTCCGGGTCGGTCAGCGAGCCGTCCTTCGCCACCCGCGCCAGCCGGCCGGCGGGGAACATGACGATGCAGCGCCCGGCCTCGAACGCTCCCCGCGCGGCCTGGAGCGTGGCCCGGGTCTTGTCGCGGGTCCGCTTCTCGACGACCCATTCGACGGGGATCACCGCCTCGCCCAGCCGCGGCGAGACGCGCAGGGCATCGGCGTTGGCGAAGAAGACGGCGTCGCCGCGCCGGGCCCGGATGGCGTCGTAGACGGCGATGCCGTCGGCGATCCCGGTCGGGTGGTTGGCGACGACGATGCAGCGGCCCGACGCGGGAATCCGCTCCGGGTTCATCACCGACACCTTGAGGTCGAGCAGGTCGTGGACGTAGTCGAGCGCCTCGGCGCCGGGCAGCCCGTTGACGGCGTCGGCCATGCGCACGGCGGCGCGATAGTTCAGCAGCTTGTGGAACAGCGGCCTGACCAGCGGCCAGGCGATGGAGCCGGTCAGGCGCGGCGCACGCTCGGCGATCAGCACGTCGCAGACGTGCGGCTCCCGTCGGATCGGCGTTGAGGCGGCTGCGTCGGTCATCCGGGAGCGGTTGTCGCCGCTAGCGACCGGCTGGGCAAGCGGCTTGGCGCGCGACGAAGGCATGTTAAGGCTGAGCGACCGGGACGGCAGGGGACAGACATGGCTGTGGGGATTCAAGCGATCGCGGGGGCCGCGGCGGTCATCTGGCTGACGGGCGGAGCAGCCGCCACGGCGCAGGCCCCGGCCGAGCCCGCCCCGACGCCCGCCGCGTCGGCGGCGGCCGCTCCCGCGGGCCCCGCACCCGTGGTCGCCCCGACTGCGAGCGGCGGCCTCAGCCTCGAGCAGCTGGCCATGCTGGATCGTGTGGCCGATCCCCGCCTTTCGCCGGACGGCCGGCGCCTGCTCTATGGCCTGCGCGCCACCGACTGGACCGGCAACAAGGGCGTGGGCTCGCTGTGGATCGTCGACGGCGACGCCGCGCCACGGCGACTTGCCGCGTCCGAGGGCGGCGTATCGAACGCGCGCTGGGCCCCCGACGGCCGGTCGGTCTATTTCCTCTCCACGCGCGGCGGCTCCAGCCAGGTCTGGCGGATGGACCGCGAGGGACAGGCTGCGGCTCAGGTCACCAGCCTGCCGGTGGACGTGACCGCCTTCAGGATCGCGCCTGACGGCCGGTCGCTGGTGGTGGCGGCGCCCGTATTCGTCGACTGCGCCGACCTCGCCTGCACCCGCGACCGGCTGAAG
>NZ_DASWNO010000134.1:0-2942 GCF_036399195.1 Brevundimonas sp. | reverse complement strand
GAGCATCGGTCGCGAGCCTCCACAATATGCTGAAGGCGCTGCGGTCGCCGGACCGCACCCGACCTCATTGTTCCAGCTTTGCGCTATACGCGTTCAACAACGCTCGGTCTATGTCTGTCAATGTTGAAGCGATTTCATGGTGGAGCCAATGTTCATGGCGCGACATACGGCCGGTAAAGTTTGCGAATACTGATCATGAACGCGGGTGAGGTGGAACGACCCGCCCCCATTCCTGCTTGTTGAGCCATTGGTCCCCGCCGTCCGGGGACTGGAATCGATAGGGAGTCGACCATGAAAGTCACCGAGTGCATGAGCCGGGACGTGAGCTACGTCTCTCCGGATCAACCCATCCACGAAGCCGCGCGGATGATGCTGGACTCGGACACGGGAGCCCTGCCGGTCGGTTCGGAAGAGCGGGTCGAGGGCATGATCACCGACCGCGACATCACCGTGCGCGCCGTCGCCGAACAACGCAGTTTCGACACGCCGGTCCGGGACATCATGACCAGCGATGTCGTCGCCGCCTTCGAGGACCAGGACATCGACGACGTGGCGTTGATGATGAGCGACCTGCAGGTGCGGCGCCTGCCCGTGCTTAGCCGGGATCATAAGCTCATGGGCATAGTCTCGCTCGCCGACCTGGCGCGCTCGAACGACGCATCGACGGCCGAAGCGGCCCTGAGCGGCATCTCCGAACCCGGCGGCGATCATAACCAGAGCACCGACGGCGCGACGGCGGCCTAGCCGGCCGGCGCCGCCGTCGAATCCCTCACCACCAGCGAGGGGTCGACTTCCGGCTGGACAAGCGCCGCCGGGTCGAGGCCGCGCAGGCCCGCCGTCAGTTTCTCGGCCGCCATCCGGCCCATGTCGCGGATAGGCAGGCGCACGGTGGTCAGGTTCGGCCAAACGCGCGAGGCCATCGGCAGGTCGTCGAAGCCGACGATGGACAGGTCGCCCGGCACGTCGAGACCGGCGTCGCGGGCGGCCTTCATCACACCGATGGCCATCTCGTCATTGCCGGCGAAGATGGCGGTCGGCGGGCTGGTCAAGCTGAGCAGGCTTTGCGCCGCCTCCACGCCGGATTCGAAGGTGTAGGCGCCGGCGCGGACATAGGTCTCGTCCAGCGAAAGCTCATGTTCGGCGAGCCCTTCGCGGAACCCTCTGCCCCGCTCGTGCGACGACCGGAAGCTGTCTGGGCCTGAGATGAAGGCGATACGGCGGTGACCCAGCTCGGCCAGGTGGCGGGCCGCCCGCGCGGCGCCGCGGCTGTCGTGAGTCACCACCATGCAGGCCGGCCCATCCAGCGACACGGAGGCGATGCGGACATAGGGACAGTCCGCCTCCTTCAAGATGGCGACGACGCGGTCGTCCTCCGAGACAGACGGCGGCATGACGACGCCGAACAGCTTCTGGCGCACCACGAAGGCCCGCACCTCCTCAAGGAACGAGTCCGACGCGCGGTTGCAGGGGTGAACCACCAGCTCGAGCCCCGACCCCCGCACGGCGTCCAGCACCCCCTGCTGCATGTTGACCACATAGTTCGGGCTGGGGTTGTCGTAGATCATGCCGACCAGGAACGAGCGGCGGAACGCCAGTCCCCGCGCCTGCGGATCCGGCGAATAGCCGTGCTCGGCGATGACGGCCTCGACCCGCTGGCGCGTCTCCTCCTTGACGAAGGGCGAGTGGTTGATGACCCGGGACACGGTCTTTTTCGACACCTCCGCGAGGCGGGCGATGTCGTTGATCGTGGCGGGCTTGCCGCCGGGCCGCTTCGTCTCGTTCACGCGGGAATGCCTCCGGTCGAACGCCGTGCTTAGCCGCTGGCGCGCCGTCTGTCAGCGTCAGGTGCCGCGGCGCTGCGCCGGCCGGTCCAGCACCTCGTCGCGCAGCGGCGTCATGAAGCGCAGGTCCCAGTCGTCCGGATTGAACGGCTTTCGGGTCGCCTCGGTGACGGCCGGATAGCCGCCGACCTCGCGTTCGTGGTCGATGATCTCGCCGCGCCCCTCGGCCACCTCGGCGATCAGCAGCACGTCGCGCATGTCGCGGTCCCAGGGCCGGGCGCCGACCTGCGACAGCACCGAGACCTGCACCTGTTCGGCCGGAATCGGAGCCAGCCCCTCCCACCAGACCGGCGGGCGGCGCACCTCGATGATGCGCGCAGGGGCCGTCGTGTAGCGGCCGAACATCCGCAGCGGCTCGCCGACCTGATCCACGGCGATGTTGTCGCGGCCATAATATTCCACGTCGCCTGCGCCGCCGATCATCATGAAGGCGAGGCGTTCGCTCGGAGTCGACGGGCCGGCGCGCAGGACGTTGCCGATCACGGTCATCTTGCCGACCTCGAACGGCACGGCGCCCCACTCCTCGGGCGCAAGGTTGTAGTGGATGGCGCGGGGTCCCGGATTGTAGATCAGGTTGTTGACGATCACCCCGTGCACTCCGCCCTTGAACAGGGGGCTGCGCTCATAGTTGTGGGCGTAGAGGTTGCCGACGATCAGCAGGCCGGTGACGTTGTCATGGATCAGCGACCCCTTGGAATGCTCGCCCTTGGAATGGGTCGAATAGGCCAGGCTCTCGCCGTTCAGATTGTTCGAGAAGGTGATGTTGTGGCTGGTGCCGCGACGCCATTCCTCGGGTGTCGAGCCCGTGAACCGCGGGCCCGAGGCCGACAGGTTCTCGTCCGTCGCCCAGGTCAGGCTGCAGTGATCGATGATGACGTTCCAGGCCCCGATGGTGGAGATGCCGTCCTCGTCCCAGCCGCTCATCCATTCGCCCCCGGCCGAGCCGGGACGGATCCGGATATGCTGGACGACCACGTCGTGGGCGGTGATGTCCATGCCGCCGCGGATGATGGTGATGCCCGGCGACGGCGCCGTCTGGCCGGCGATGGTGATGAAGGGGTTGCGCAGACGCAGCGTCTGCTTGCCCAGATCGATGACCCC
>NZ_DASWNO010000133.1:0-5855 GCF_036399195.1 Brevundimonas sp. | reverse complement strand
CCTTCGCCGCAGGCCTGTTCGACGCCCGCACTGCGGCGATCCTGTCCGCCATCGTCATCCTGTCGATGGCCCTGACGCCGCTCCGGGTCATGCTGGCCGACCGGCTGCGCCCCGACGAGACGCTGTCGCCGGATGACGCCGACGGTGTCGATCGCGCCGACGGCCTGCGCGAGCGGGTGCTGATCATCGGCTTCGGCCGCTTCGCACAGGTGGTGTCGCAGCCGCTGCTGGCTCGGGACGTGGACGTCTCCATCATCGACACCGACGTCGAGATGATCCAGGCCGCCGGCAATTTCGGCTTCAAGGTCTATTACGGCGACGGCTCGCGCCTCGACGTGCTCCGGGCCTCGGGCGCGGAGAAGGCCGAGACCATCCTCGTCTGCGTCGACAAGCCCGAGGTCGCCGACCTGATCGTCGAGCGGGTGAAGGCCGAGTTCCCGCTAACCAAGCTGTTCGTCCGCGCCTACGACCGCGGCCACTCGTTGCGGCTGGTGCAGGCGGGCGTCGAATACCAGCTGCGCGAGACCTTCGAGAGCGCCCTGGTGTTCGGCTATCAGGTGCTGATCGACCTCGGCTTCCGGGCCGAGGAGGCCCGCGAGACCATCGACGACGTCCGCCGCCGCGACGAGGAGCGGTTCACCCTGCAGCTGTCGGGTGGGCTGAGCGCCGGGCGCTCGCTGATGCGCGGCAACCTGCGGACGCCGCAGCCGGCGCCGTATGTGAAGCCTCGCCGCGAGGGCAAGGCGCTCAACGAAGAGGCCGCCGAGGTGCTGGAAGAGGACGACGAACGCGAAAAGGCCGGCGTCTGACGACGCCGGCCCTCTGTCTCAGCCGTTGAACGCCTAGTTGGCGGACCGGAGCTGTTCCGCCATGCGCAGGTGGGCCTCGATCTTCGGGACCACGTTGCGGGCGTGGGCCGCCAGCGGCGAGTCCTGATCGGAGAAGCCGCGGTGCAGGGTCAGGGCCTCGTTGTGGGCCGCGATCTGCTGGTCGATGTAGGTCTGGTCGAAGGTCGCGGCGGACGCCGAGCGCAGGTTGTCGATCAGTCCCTGCCGGCGCTGGTCGAGCGCGGTCGGCGGGGTCATGTCCGGCGCGGCCTGCGGCAGCATCGCCTTCATGGCGTTGGAGGCGGCGGTGTGATCGGTCTTGATCATCTGGGCCATCTCCTTGACCCGGGCGTTCTGCGACCGCTCCAGCGCGATGTCGGCGGCCTGGATCTCGTACATGTCGGCCATGGCGGCGTTGGGCACATAGGCCGACACCATGTTCGACCCCATGGTCGCGGCCGACATCTGGCCGACGGGCGCCGCGGCCATGTCCTGAGCCTTGTCGACGGGTTCCGGGGTGCGTTCCTGGCAGGCGGCCAGCAGGGCGAGGCAGGCGGTTCCGGCGAGTAGCGGTCTGATCATGACGGTCTCCTTGTGGGGTTTGCCCCGAAACCGATTGCTGCGGCTCAGGTTCCACCGTTGGGATTCCGGACGCTTCCGGTGTAGAAGCCGCGCCCGATGGACCGCCGCCTCTCGATCGCGCCGATGATGGACTGGACCGACCGGCACTGCCGGGCGTTCCATCGCGCCCTGACGGCCCGGGCCCTGCTCTACACCGAGATGGTCACCGCCCCCGCTGTGCTGAACGGTGACCGCGAGCGGCTGCTGGGCTTCGACGCGGTCGAGCATCCGGTGGCCCTGCAACTGGGCGGCTCGGACCCGGCGCAACTGGCCGAGGCGGCGCGGATCGGCGAGGCCTTCGGCTATGACGAGATCAACCTGAACGTCGGCTGCCCCTCGGACCGGGTGCAGTCGGGCCGGTTCGGGGCCTGCCTGATGCGCGAGCCCGAACTGGTCGCCGACTGCATGGCGGCGATCAAGGGCGCGGTCAGCGTTCCCGCGACGGTCAAATGCCGCATCGGGGTGGACGACCAGGACCCGGCCGTCTCCCTGTTCGCCACCGTCGACGCCTGCGCCGCCGTGGGAATCGAGACCTTCATCGTCCACGCCCGCAAGGCGTGGCTGCAGGGCCTGTCGCCCAAGGAAAACCGGGACGTGCCGCCGCTTGACTACGCCCTGGTGCGCCGGCTGAAGCGCGAGCGGCCTGACCTGAGCATCAGCATCAACGGCGGGATCGCCTCGCTCGACGAGGCGGAGGCGCATCTGGACGACGCGGACGGGGTGCGGCTGGACGGCGTGATGCTGGGCCGCGCGGCCTATCACGAGCCGGCCATCCTCGGTCAGGCCGACCGGCGGCTGTTCGGCGCCGGCTCGCCGGACGTCGACGCCTTCGCCGCCATCGACCGCTACCGGCCCTATATGGCAGCCCGGCTGGCCGAGGGGGTGCATCTGGCGGCCATGACCCGGCACATGCTGGGGGTGATGCACGGCCGGGCGGGCGCGCGGGCGTTCCGGCGCATCCTCACCCTCGAGGGGGTGCGGCCCGGCGCGGGGCTAGAGGTTCTGGATCACGCCGTCGACGCTGTGCGCGAGGCGGAAACCCGTCTGGAGCGGAGCCGCGAAGCGGCCTGATGCATTAGCGTCACAGCGGCGGATCATCGTGGTGAACGGCCGCCGAGGCGCGGAACGCTCCGGCGCCGCTTCGCATTTCCTGCTAAGGAGATGGACTATGACGAACTCACCGACATCCAAACCTGACCTGCGCGTGGTCGCTGCGGAAGCCGAGGTCTACAATCTGATGCGCGCCCCGGAATCCACCTCGGAACGCGTCAAGCGCCTGCAGCTGGAAGCGCGTGCGCTGGCCGTCGAGCAGGTTGAAGCCCTGGAAGCCGTGCTGATGCAGGCCTCGAAGATGGCTCGGGATATCGCCGAGGGCGGAGACGCCTATCCGGTCGGCGCCCGTGAACTGGCCAGCCGCCTGGCCGCGGACCTGCCGACCAAGTCCGAAACCCTCAAGGCCATCGTCACCCGCACGTTCTGACCCTCTGCGGCCAGCGCGCTTGCGATAGCGGCCGGAAGGTTCGTCACGAAGGGCACGAAGAAGGTCCACAAAGGACACGAAGGGAGCGCGTCGTCGCTGTAAGCGGCGCCGTCTGCCTGTCTCGGGATCGCGGCTGCGCCGCGCTCTGTTGATCGAGGCGTCGCCTCGATCCTTCCATTCCTGTCCGTGAAGGGCGGGGTCGGTCGGCCGCACAGGACCCGTGGTGTCCTTTGTGGTTCTTCTTCGTGTTCTTTGTGACGAACCAGCCAGCGGCACAGCGGGCGCGGACCTAAGCGGGTGCGCGCCGGTCGCGGTCCCGGATGCGGCGCGCCAGCCGGAACACGACCACCGCCAGCGCGATCAGCACGATCGGGATCAGGATCGGCGCGAGGAAGGCGACGATCACCGTCAGGAACGCCAGCACGTCCTCGATCAATGACACGACCGGATTGCCCAGGCCTCCGGTCGTCGCCGTCGACCCGACCCGCACCCCCGTCTGCGCCGCGTTGAAGGCCAAGGCCGCCGGGGCGCCGACGATCAGCCCGGCGATGGCCGCCGCCGCCGGGTCGACGGCCCAGAACACGCTGCCCGCCGCGATGGCGCCGGCCACCGGTCGGGACACATAGCCCACGGCGTTGAGCGCGTGGTCCACCGCCGGGATCTTGTCCCCCGCGAACTCCGCCACCGCCGCCGTCGCAAGCGCCGCGATGGCGGGCCACGACACCAGCCAGTCCATCTGGTCGATCAGCCGTACGCCGAACATCTCGAAGCGGGCGGCCAGCGCCAGCATCAACAGGGGCAGGAAGGTCCGCAGACCGGTCGCCGAGGCCAGCCCCAGCCCCAGCAGGGCGGGCAGGATCCAGGTCTGCAGCGGCCCGGCGGCGGCTTCGACGGCGGACAGGTCAAGATCGGGCATCGGCGGGACTCCGTGGCGTCTGGCTTAACAATGCGCGGGAACGCATCGCCGCTCCACCGGCTTCTCCACGGTCCACTTCTAGGAGCCGCTCATGACCGACCGTTTCCAACCCCGCGCCGAAGAGATCGCCGAACAGGAACGCAGGATCCAGGCCGGGATCGATGCGAAGGCCGGCGGGGGCGACGACGAAACCAAGGGCGCGGTTCAAGCCGGCGCGCGCAAATACCCCGAGCCGCCCTTCCCGGAGCAACATCAGACCAAGCCCGGCGACGAGGCGGCGCTCGACCCCGCGCCGATGTACGACGCGCCGTTCTGGAAGGGCTCGGGCAAGCTGGAAGGCATGGCGGCCATCGTCACCGGCGGCGACAGCGGCATCGGCCGCTCGGTGGCCGTGCTGTTCGCCCGAGAGGGCTGCGATGTCGCCATCTGCCACCTCGACGAGGATCACGACGCCGAAACGACGAAGGCGGCCGTCGAAGCCGAGGGCCGCCGCGCCATCGTGCTGAAGGGCGACGCCGCCGACCCGGCCTTCTCGGAGATGGCGGTGCGGGCGACGCTGGACGCTTTCGGACGGCTGGACGTGGTGGTGCCCAACGCCGCCTTTCAGGAGCACGTCGAGGCGCTGGAAGACCTGACCCTCGAGCATTTCGACCGCACGCTGAAGACCAACCTCTACGGCTATTTCCACCTCGTGAAGGCCGCCGTGCCGCACATGAAGAGCGGCGGCTCGATCGTCATGACCGGCTCCGTCACCGGCATTCTCGGCAATGAGAACCTGCTCGACTATTCGATGACCAAGGGCGGCATCCACGCCTTCGCGCGGTCGCTGGGCACGCATCTGGCCCCGCGCGGCATCCGCGTGAACGTGGTCGCGCCGGGCCCGGTGTGGACGCCGCTGAACCCCGCCGATCAGCAGGCGGAAAAGGTGGCGCAGTTCGGCGCCAAGACGGTGATGAAACGCCCGGCCCAGCCGGAAGAGATCGCGCCGGCCTTCGTGTTCCTCGCCTCGCCCCAGTGCTCCAGCTTCATCACCGGCGAGGTTCTGCCGATCATCGGGGGGTACAACGGGGGGTGAGGCGGCGGGGCCGCGCTACCCGTTATCCGTCCTTCCGGGGCTGGCGCCGGCGCAGCCGGAGACAGAACCCGGAAACCAGAGGTCCGGGCACAGACCTGGACATCAGCAGGTTCAGCGAGCGCGGTCCCCTGGATTCCGGGTTCCGCTTCGCGGCCCCGGAAGGACGACTGCCGTGGGAGGAGGGCCTAAGCCTTCAGATCGTCGAACTCGGGATGCCGCTTCAGCCAGGCCACCGCATAGCCGCAGCGCGGCTGGAGCTTCAGCCGCTCGGCGCGGGCGTGCTCGGCCAGCGCCTGCATGAACCGCCCGGAGGCGCCCGTGCCGCGCAGGGCGGGATCGGCCTCGACGTGCAGGATGATCCGGGTGTCGCCCTGCACGGCGTAGTCCGCGAAGACGGTGCGGGTCTCGCCCTGTTCGTCGACGAACCCCTGCTCGAACCTCTGCTCGGATCGGACGTCGCGAAGGTCGGTCATCTCGGTCACCCGTGTCAGCCAGCGGACACAGCGAACACGGGAAACCGCGCGCTTGTTCCGGCCCGCGGGCGCGAATCCCGACGACTGTGTCCTCCGTGCCGCGCCCGACGGGTCAGGCCGCGCGGTCTCCGAGCAGGTTCATCAGGCCGATGATGCTCTTGATCGTGAACCAGATGGTCAGGAACAGCAGGCCCAGTCCCAGCACGATGGCGGCGGGAACGAGCACCAGCCCGAGCAGCGGCGCGACGGCGATGCTGGCGACGCAGACGGCGATCAGGATCCACAGCCCGATCGTCCACCAGAACACCGACCAGAACAGGCCGATCTGGGCGTCGATGTGCTGACGCGGCAGGCCCGTCGCGCCGTTCCGCGCGGCATAGGCCACAATCAGGCCGACGATGACCAGCAGGTTGGCGCTGGGCAGGGACAGGATGTAGAGGCCCCAGGCGATCATCGCCGCGGG
>NZ_DASWNO010000132.1:0-17637 GCF_036399195.1 Brevundimonas sp. | reverse complement strand
TCGGTCAGACCGACCGGGACCCGGATGGTGATGTTGAACTTCACATCACCCTGGAAGGCGGTCACGGGAGCGCTCGTCGCGCCCTCGTGGATCGGCCCGGTAATCGAGTTGGCGCTGTCGCGCGCGACGGCCGCCGTGGTCTTGCTGCTGGTCTTCGCCGTGCCCTGGACCATGCGGACGCCGTCGAACTCCGCGGTCGACAGCCATGATCCGACTTCGCCGAGCCCGGCGTTGAACCTGCGGCTCAACTGGGCGAGTTCGAGCGTGGCGACGCCTTTCGTCGAGGCGCGGTTGACCAAAGCGTTCAGCGTGTCGAGCCCCTGATACAGGGCGAAAAGCTTGCGGTAGTCCGGCGAAGCGGCCTTCAGATCGAGCCGGGCCGCGCTCTCGTCGATGAACTTCCGGCCGCCCAAGGCGGCGCGCACGAGCGCATCCTGCTTCGGCGGGGCGACGGTCGAGGACCAGGGAGGAGTCGGCTGTTTCCGCGCGGTCTGGCCGAGCCCGCCGCTGAACGGCGATGCGGCGGCGCCGGCTGACGCGCCGCCGTACAGGCTCAGAAGATAGCTGTTGTTGATCACCCGCGGCTCCTGCCCCGCAGTATGGCCCTCCGTGCGTAACGAGGGCTTAACGGGCGGCCCGCGAACGGCGTTACCCGAGACTCGATCGCCGACTCGGGGAACAATGCGCGTCTGCGGTCGTTGATCGGGCGCTGGAACAGAAGGACGCCGTGATGACCGCCTTCGTCAAGACTCTGAAATCGTTGCTTTCCCTGTACGGCTTCGGTCCCCGGACGGCGCTACGCCGCCGGCCGTCCGCCGTGCACATCGGCCATGGCGGCGAGCGCCGCCACGCCTGATCATCCGCCGCGGAACAGCGACAGAATGATCTGCGGCGCCTGATTGGCGATCGACAGTGACTGCGCGCCCAGTTGCTGCTGCACCTGCAGGGCCTGGAGCCGCGCGCTTTCCTTGGCCAGATCGGCGTCGACCAGATTGCCGATCCCCGACTCCAAGGTATCGACCAGCTTGGTCACGAAGCTGTTGTGCGCCTCGATTTGCTTGGCCTGCGCGCCGATCGAGCCCAGGGCGGCGTTCAGCTGGGTGATGGAGGCGTCCAGCCGGGTCAAGGCCTGGGTCGCGCCGGTCAAGGTCAGCAGGCTGTCCGAAAGCGACAGCTCGACGATCGTCCCGCCCAGCGACAGATCCTTGGACGACAGCGTCACGAAGCTGCTGGCGTCCGCGTTGGCGAGGAAGCGGATTCCGTTGGTCAGCGAGCCGTTCAGCAGATTGCCGCCGTCGAACGTGGCGTTGCTGACCTGAGAAGCGATGGCCTTCAGCAGGGCGCGGAAGTCGTTATCCAGAAGCTGCCGGGACTGGGTCTTCAGCGAGCCGTCCTTGGCCGCGACCACCTTCTCCTTGAGCTGGTTCAGCAGGTCCGAGACCGACTCGCCCGCCGAGAGCGCCACGTCGGCGAGCGATGTCGCCCGGTCAAGGCTCTGCTTCACGGCGCTCAGCGCGCCGACGTCGGCCCGCTGACCCTGGGCGATGGCCCAGATGGCGGCGTTGTCCTTGGCGCCCTGCACCTTCAGGCCGGTCGAGATACGGCCTTGAACATCGCCCAACCGCTCATTGGTGCGGGTCAGGTTCTGCAGCGCGATGGCCGCGGAGTTGTTGGTGTGGACGCTATTCGTCATCCGACTCAGCCTTGTGAGGTTTCGCCAAGGCTAGAGTGGCAACCGTGCACACATGGTTAACGGCCGTTCACCACGACGAAACCCGCGCCGGGAGGCCCCGCGCGGCCGCTAGACTGATCATGCAGCGCCGTCAGGCCTTGGTGTCGATGACCGTGCCGGAGCTGTAGCTTCCCGCCCGCATCAGATCGACGACCTGTTCGCGAGGCAGTTGTTTGACGATCTCGCCGGTAACCCGGTCCATCGTCTTGTAGATAAAGGATCCAGCCTGGGGCCCCTCCTCGATCACCAGTCGGTAGCGCGCGTTGCGCTCCGCCTCTTCCGAGGCCCTGGAGTCAGAGAAATCGCCGCCGGTGGTGGAGCTGGCGGCGGCGGCGGGCAGGACGGGGAACGCGGTTACTGTGGGTATCTTCGCATTGTTTTGCATGGCTCCTTCCGGCGGGTTTCAGCCCGACGGCTTCCCTAAGAGGGACTGGATCGGTCGGGCGGGGCTCGCGAGGAGCCCCGCCCTTCCGGTCGATCCTTAGCGGAACAGTCCGAGCAGGATGGAGGTCGAGGAGTTGGCGATCGACAGCGCCTGCACACCCAGCTGTTGCTTGGTTTGCAGAGCCTGCAGTCGGGCGCTTTCCTTGGCCAAGTCGGCGTCGACGAGGTTGCCCACGCCGGTTTCCAGGGCGTCCTGGAGCTTGCCGACGAAGGACAGGTGCGTCGAGAACGACTTGGAGCCGGTGCCCAGGCGAGCCAGGGAAGCCGAGACCTTGTCGATCGAGGCGTTGACCAGACCCAGGGCGGTCGTGGCCAGGGTCGAGGTGCCGATGGTGGTCGTAGCCGTAACCGTCACGTTCGTGCCGCCCAGCGACAGGTTTTCACCCGACACCTTGATGGTCGAACCGGACGTGTTGGACAGGGCCTTGAAGCCATTGGTCGTGGTCGAGTTGTCGAGCAGGTTCACGCCGTTGAACTTGGCGTTGGCGACGACCGTGGTGATCTGGTCGCGGATGGCCTTGAAGTCTTCGTTCAGGGCCGAACGGGCCGACGTGGTCAGGCTCTTGTCGGTAGCGGCAAGGGCCTTTTCCTTCAGTTGGGTCAGCAGGTCGGAGACCGACTCGCCGGCGGCCAGGCTGACGTCCACGGCCGATTGACCACGGTTCAGGCTGTCCTTGACGGCGTTCAGGGCGCCGATTTCAGCGCGCTGGCCCGTCGCGATGGCGAAGATGGCGCCGTTATCCTTGGCGGACGAGACGTTCTTGCCGGTGTTGATGCGGTTCTGGACCGTGGCAAGTTCGTTGTTCGTAACTTGCAGGGCCTGCAGGGCGACCATTGCGCCCACGTTCGTGTTAACGCTGTTCAGCGCCATGACGATAGTCCTTGTTTCAAGGTGTCCGACGCCATTTTGGCTGCCGGGAGCATTTTGCTCGAAGCTCTCGCAGCAAGGACAGGACCACTCGGCCGGCGGACGTGCCAACGATCCTGCCGTTGTTTTTGCTGCGTTAGTTCCTGTTAAGCACGTCGCTCGCCCGGCACATTCTGCCTGACCCCGGCAACAACTGCCGACCGACCCGGCAGCTTGTGCCGCGAGACGTTCAGGACAGCCCGCGCCACCCCCGCATCCTGGAAGAAGGCGCCTGCTGGTCCCGCAGCGCCCGCTCGGCCGTCAGCGTGTCGACCACCAGGCTCCGGGCCGCGTCGCACAGCACCAAGGCCGCGCCCCGGTCGACGTAGGCGGCCTCCAGATCCGCGAGCGTCGCGGTCTCACCCAGCCGGTCTAGACGGCATGGGGTGATCGCCGCCGGCGGGAGGATCAGCCGCGGCGGCGGTGCAGACCGAGGGGCTGGCGTCGCACAGCTGACGATCATGCTCGCGCAGGCGAGCGAGACGAGCGGGGTCCAACAGGGTCGAGGCGTCATGAGCGCTCCTTGCGAGAGTTGTCGCTTGGGCCGTGGCCGCGGCCACCGACACAGACTGGCGATGATGGACGTCGAGTCGGTGCTGCTGAGCTTCGCGGGCTTCGGCCTCGCGCCGGCGGAGGTCGAGCCCCGCCTCCGCCTTCGCCGCCCGCGCCTCGGCGCCGCGCAGCCTGCGGCCGCTCAGGTCGAAGGGGTCCCAGCGCAGGCCGAGGCCGTGCCCTACGACCGCGAGCAATCCGCACAGGCCCAGCACGGCGGCGGCCCGGCCCAGCGGCGTAAGGACGCCAAACGGGTCCCGGAACGCCGAGCTCAAGGAAAGACCTTCCGGTCCAGCTCGAAATGCGGACCGTCGCGCAGGGTCGGCCAGTCGCCGCCCCAGACCACCGCCGTCCCCTGCCGCACCGCGACCGCCTTGAACGCAGCCGCGATGCGCGGATACAGCGGCCAGTCCCACCGCACCTGGCCGTCGACAAGAGCGGCGACATCGACGGCGTGACCGGTCAGATGGCGCGACTTCAGCGTCCGGCTGGCCCCGGCGCGTACCAGCGCCGCCTGCCGCTGCGGACTCCGCACGCCCTCCGTCACCAGAAAATCGACCGGTGTCAGCGCCGAGGCCTCCTTCACCAGCGCCACCAGCCGGGGATGAACGCCGTCCAGCCGCTTCAGCGACCGCTCCGACAGCCGCCCGCTCACAGCGGATCCTTCTTGTCGGAGCGTCCCGGCAAGGCCGCGAGCGTGGTCATCAGCTGGTGCGCCGTCGGGGCCACCAGGTAAAGAACCATCGTCAGCGCCAGCAGCGCCATCAGTCCCTGCGCCATCCTGGGCGCCGCTTCTGGCGGAACGGCGGCGATCAGCCGGTCCAGCAGCAGCCAGGCGCCGCCGCTGGTGGCGAAGACATAGAGCCTGCGCCACAGCCAGCGGCCCTCCGCCAGCGGAGAGACTTCCTCTGGTTCATGGCTCATCGGTCGTCCTCCGGGTCGTCCAGATCGCAGCCGCTGCGGCGCCAGCCGTCGCTGCCGTGCGTGAAAAGTTCCGCGGGGGTCAGCCGCGGGGGCGTGTCCCAGACCTCAGGATCGAGAAGCCCGGCGTCAGCGCGCTCCTGCGCGGCGGTGGGCCAGCGGGTCATCCCAGCGCCGCCAGCCAGACGAGGCCCGCGCCTCCGGCCCCGCCCGCGCCGCCGGATGCGACGCCGGCGCCGCCCCCGCCTCCGCCCGCTCCCACGCCGCCGGAGCCTCCAGCGTGTCCGGCGCCCGACGCGCCCGCGCCGCCTCCGCCCCCGCCGCCACCCGCCCAATGCAAGGACGGACTGGGCGGCGCCGAGCCGTTCAAGCCGGCCGCTCCCGCCCCGCCTGCTCCGCCCGCCGCCCTGACCGCCAGCAGCGCGCCGTCACCGCCCGCGCCGCCCGTCCGCGCCACCCCGGCGCTGTCCAGTCCCCCGCCTGCGCCTCCGCCGCCGCCTCCGTCCGGACGGGCTATGCTCCCGCCCGCGGCTCCAGTGGCCGAGACTGTGGACGCGCCGCCACTATTTGACTGTGGGACCCCGGCGCCTCCAGCTCCCCCGCTCCCGCCGAAGACGCCGCGAACGCCGCTCTTGCCGCCCGGGGCTTTCAGCAGGACGACGCCGCCCATCGAGACGACGCTGTCCGTTCCGTCAGAGCCGGGGCCGCCGGGGCCGCCGACCCCGACGGTGACGGCGAGACTGGCGCCCAGAACATCGGCGGGCCATGACGCCATGCTGACGCCCCCTGCGCCTCCGCCGCCGCCGCCCAGCCGCGCGCCGGAGGCGGCGAAAGCTCCGCTGCCGCCCGAGCCGCCGCCGCCCACGACGATCGCCTGAACCAGCCTCGCCCACGCCGGCACTTCGAAGGTTCCGTCCGCGGTGAACTGCGTGACAGCCAATCTGGCGGCTCCCTGCGCGAACAGGGCGCGCCCCGTCGATCCATGGGCCACCAGGACCTCGCGCCACGCCGAACCATCGTCGCTGACCTTCAGGGTCAGATCGTCATCGCCGATCAGCCCCAGCTCGGCGCGCCCGCCAAAGCCGGTCTGGAACAGCAGCGACAGAACGTCGCCCGCCGACTCCTTGTTGAGCGCCAGCCGCAGATCGCCCGTGCCGCCGTCCCCCGCCTCGCGGGCGGTCCACAGGGCGTTGTTCAGCTTGGCCAGAAAGGGATTGGCTCCGTCCGCCGTGGCGCACAGCCCGAGCCGTTCGATGTTCTGCAGAGCCCCGACCCGCTCGCCGAGCGCGACCCACTCGCCCTCATGTCGCACGACCAGCTCTGACGCGTCCCGGACCAGCACCACCATGCCGTCCGTCGTCTCGACCTCGGTCCAGCCGCCGGTCTCCGCCCGCATCAAGGTTCCAGCCGGACGGCCGCTCCAGGCCGAGCCGCTCGCACCGTCCGGCAGGATCCACAGCGCGCCGTCCGCGGCCGATCCGGGTTGGGCCGCTACTGTGCGGCTGACGACGGCTGTCTGGACAAGGGCGTCGAGGCGGGTCAGCGCTTCGTTCAGGGTGACGTGTTTCTGCATCTGGCCGGCCGCCAGATAGGGCAGCTGCAGCCGGGCGCTGTGGTCGTCGCTCATGGAAATCTCCGAACTTGTCGAAGATCAGTGTGGCGGCGGCGGCCGCTGCGGCGCGTCGATGACGCTGGGCATCAGGAAACCCGCGCGGAATCAACGGCTGGTCGGGCAATGTTCGTCGCGCCCGGTGCGAAAGGGTGGCGGGGAAGCCGTTGTGGAAGGGCTGGGCGGCCTCCCCGCCGACGAGCGCGCTGGCTGTCAGGACCAATCGCCGCGCTTGCGCGCGTCGCTGCTCGCCCGTCGCGTTCAGCTACGGGCGGTCAATCGGGATGGATGCGATCAGAGCCGCTGCAATTCGCCTTGGGCGACTACCGGACCGTCGGGCTTGTCCGCCGCGGGCGTGTGACCCGGCGCCTCCATCGAGACAGCGACCGCGCTGGCCTTCCCGGCCGTGCCCGACAGGGCCGTACCCAGATTATGCCGCGAGGTGGCCGCTCCGTTGATCGCGCCGACCAACTGGACGCCGCCCTCCGGCATCACCAGCCAGAGGTGAGGCACGCGGGTGTCGCCCGCCATCGCCTCGGTCGGGGCGAGATACAGCTCGCCCGTGGCGGAGTCATAAGCGATGGTCATGGCCGCGGCGCCGGTCTCGAGCGTCAGGGTCGCGACACGGGTCACGGTGGCCGGCGCGACGGGCGCCGGCACAGGCGCCACCGGCTCTGGCTGAGCCAGCAGCACCACCACGGCCGCGAGGCTGGCCGCCAGCAGGCCGGTCGATCCCACGGCCCAGTTCCGCCAGAACGCCACGCGCCGGTTGTCGTTCGCCGCGACCGGCTGCGGCAGCGCCGCCTCGACGCGGGGCCAGACATAGGGGGACGGCTCAACCGCCGGCACCTGATCGGCGATGCCGGCCAGCCGGTCGTTCCAGACCTCGACCTCGGCGGCGAATTTGGGATCGGCGGCCTCGCGCGCCCGGGCCGCCGCCTCTTCCTCAGGCGACAGGACGCGCAGCGCCAGCTCGCCGGCCAGCGCCTGATCTTCGTCCAGGCCTTCAATGTCGGTGGGATCGGTCATGATTCCAGACAGGCCCTCAGCCGCATCAGTCCCCGCCGGATCCAGCTTTTCATCGTCCCGAGCGGCACGTTCTCTCGCGTCGCCAGAGTGTCATAGGTCACGCCTTCGATGAAGGCGGTGCGGATCGCGCCCCCCGTGCGGTCGTCAAGCTGGCCGAGACAGTCGTTCAGCCGCCGGACATCGTCGCCGGTTTCGAGAGACTGGGCCGGAGACGGACCGTCATCGGCGATGTCGAACGCGTCGTCGAGCGGGGTCGAGCGCCGCGTCGCCGCGCCCGATCGCAGCCGGTCGATGGCGCGGTTGCGGGCGATGGTCACCAGCCAGGTGATCGGGCTCGCGCGCGAGGGGTCGAAGCTCTCCGCCTTCCGCCAAACTGTCAGATAGGTGTCCTGCAAAACGTCCTCGGCCAGTTGGCGGTCGGACAAGATACGCAGGGTCACCCCCAATAGCTTCGCGGAGGTGGCTTCGTAGACAGTGCGGAATGCGCTGCGGTCGCCTTTTCCCGCGCGGCCGAGCGCCACAGCCAGTTCATCGCGTGTCAGGATGGAGCTCATGCATACGTCCGGCTTGGCAATAGCCGGACTTGCCGTCCCGGCGTTATGTCGTCAAGCAATCAGTCATGCAGGTAAACGATCCGGCGTAGCTTCGGATCGCCGTTCATGTCCGCCAGATGCCGTTCATGGGCGCCTGAGTCTCGAGCCTCCTGCTCGTTCGCCTCGACCCAGTGCGTGCTCTCGATGTCCTTCTGAAGGGCCTTTGCCGCCATCAGGTGGCCGGGGAAAAAGAAGTCGACGACGTCCGGCGCGAACGGGATCACCTCCCCGACGGCCGTCGTGGCGCTGTCCAGTCCGAGATAGGCGACCATCCGCGCTATCGTGGATGGCGAAGCCTTGGCCTTCGTGGCCTGAAGCAGCAGCCAGCCCGCCGCCCCGACGCTGTAGACGGTCCCCACGACCGGGATCCACGTCAGCAGGCCGTCCAGTCCGATCCCGAACGGACCGATGCCGATGGCGCGGTCCGACAGTTTCTTGATGCCCTCGACATTCGACCAGATCTTCTCGATATCGGCGACGGTCCGTCTGGCCATTCCTGCCCTCCTGAAGCGAGACCGTAACGCGCCATGACGAGCCCCGTTCATCCGCGCCGGAGCGGCTGGCGCGCCGGCCCATTCGCATCGCTGGCCTGGCTGATCGGACTTGTGATCGTGACGGCCGGGGCGGCGCTGGCGCTGATCGTCCTCAGCGGCATGCGCAACCAGTACGCCGACCTGCTGGCCCAATTCACGGCTCCGGCTCTCGCGGGGCTCGTGCTGACGGCGGCGGCGCTCGCCCTCATGCGCTTTTGGCGACTGACGGCCTCGGCCGTGGTCTCGGCACTCCTGTTGGCCGCGACAGTCTGGCCGCAGTGGTTTCCGCCTGGATCGCCCGCTGCGGCGGGCGCGCCGACGATCTACATCTATTCGGCCAATCTCTACATCCACAACGACGACGTGGAGGCCATCGCCGCCTCGATACGTCAGGCCGACGCCGACGTGGTTATGCTGATCGAACTCGGAGACGCGACGGCTCCGCGCCTTGATGAACTGATCCCCGGCTATCCGCATCGCATCACCAGCCCGCGCGTCGACCGTCCCAAAGGCGGCGTGCGATCGGTGATCGCGGCGCGCTTCCCCCTGACCCGCCTTCCCCGCGTTCCCGAGGTGGAGGCGGTGGCCGCCCGCGCGCGGACGCCGCTGGGCGAGCTGAACCTCGTCAGCGTCCACCTGACCCGACCGTGGCCGTTCGAAGAGTCTTGGGGCCAGATCAGCCAGACCGCGGCCCTGACCGGCCTCGTGAAAAGTCTGGAGGGGCCAGTGGTGGTCGCCGGCGACTTCAACAGCGTCTCATCCGCCCGCATCGGACGGCAGGTGCGAGCCGACATGGGGCTGACGGCGGCGCCGGGCTTCCCCGGCACCTGGCCCAGTTTCGCGCCCTCGCCCCTGTCGATCACGATCGACCAGGTTTATGTCTCGCCGGAGCTCGCGGTGGTGGGCCGCAAGCTGGGCCGCTCCAACGGCTCCGACCACCGGCCAGTGGTCGTGCGGCTTACCCGCGCCGCTGGCTGATAAGCCGCCCCAGGCGCGCCTGATGACCGTCCGCGGGGAAGTCGTCCGCGATCCAGGCGTCTTCGAAGGCCTTCAGAACCCGACCCGTTTCGGGCCCCGGCTCGACCCCCAGCCGCGCCACCTCCCGCCCTCCGACCGGCAGCCGGGGCGGGGTCCAGTCGGCCGCCAGGCGCAGCAGAGGCTCCGCCTGCGCCGTCTTGCCCGGGCCCTCGCTCCACCCTCGCCGCACGGCATCCTCGAAGGCTTGGCGCCCGTGGCGATAAATGGCCGCTCGCGCCTCCGCGGGACTCATGTCCAGCCGTACCGCGGGCGCTGTTTCGGCCGCCGCCGCCAGCCTGTCTCGCCAACGGTTCGGGAAGCGCAGCCGGCTCGCGGCCTGCCGTGCAACGGCGGCGTCGACCGGCAGCAGCGTCGCCAACCGGATCACCGGATCCTCGCTGATCGTCACGGCCGCCGCGAACGCCGGCGTGAGCCGCGCCTCGGGCAGGACGCCTGCCAACACCCCCGCCTCATCCATCGCGACCAGGGCCGCGACCGGGTCCGGCGCCGACATCAGCTTGATCAGCTCTTTCGAGACCCGCTCGGCCGAGAGCCGGGTCATTCCCGGCGCCAGCTCACGGCAGGCCGCCAGCGCTGCGGCGTTAGGCGCGCCGCGCCCGTACCAGGCGAAGAAGCGGAAAAAGCGCAGGATGCGGAGGTAGTCCTCGCGGATACGCGTGCCGGGATCGCCGACGAAGACGACGCGTCCGGCCGCGGCGTCGGCGACTCCTTCGCCTGTCGGGTCGAAGATCATGCCCGCCCTGTCCGCGTAGAGGGCGTTGAGGCGAAAGTCTCGGCGGCCGGCGTCCTCGAGCCAGTCGTCGGTGTAGGCCACGGTCGCATTGCGACCGTCGGTGCTGACGTCGCGCCGCAGCGTGGTGATCTCGAACGGCCGCCGTCCTGACACCGCCGTGACCGTGCCATGAGCGATGCCGGTGGGGACCGCCTTCAACCCTGCCGCGCGGACGGCGCGCTCGGTCCGGTCCGGCGTCAGCGTCGTCGCGATGTCGATGTCGTCCACCGGCGCGCCGATCAGGGCGTTACGGACGCACCCGCCGACGAAGCGAGCGCAGCCCGGTCCGCCCTCCGCTTCGAGAGCATCCATGACCGCGTGGGTGGATGACGCCGTCAGCCACGTCTGTCCGGTGAGCCGCGCGCTCACGCCGCGTCCTCCGCCACCGCCACCGCGGGCGACGCTTCCTCACCGTACAGCCGGACGCGCAGCGCCCGCAGGATGCCGGCCGTCACGCCCCAGATGTAGCGGTCCTCCCACGGCATGGCCCAGAACCAGCGTCGCTGGCCCTCGCGGTCGTAGAAGTCGCGGCGATGGTTAGCCGGGTCCATCAGGAAGTCCCATGGCGTCTCGAACACCTCCGCCACCTCGTCCTCCGACGGCCTGGTCAGCGGCGGCTGCGCCAGCCAGCCGATCACTGGCGTGATGAGATAACCTGTGCCGGTCTCATAGGCGTCGCCGACCCCCAGAACCTCGACCGAGGCAGGGTCCAGCGCCACCTCTTCCATCGCCTCGCGCAGGGCGGCGTCGACGGCGGTCTCTCCCGCGTCCAGGCGTCCGCCGGGGAAGGCGATTTGACCGGTGTGGCTGGCGAGACTGTCCGCACGCCGGGTCAGGAGCGCCGTCGCGCCCTCTGGCCGCGCGATCACGGGGATCAGCACCGCCGCCGGGCGCAGGGTCCGGATCGGCCGGTCCAGGCCGGGGTTCAGGTCGAAGTCGGAGCGAGCGGCGGTCTGATCCGGGATCCACCCGCCGGCGGGCTCCAGCCGATCGATCAGGCGCTCGCGCAGGGTCGCGAGACTCATTCCACGCCCGCCCCGGTCGGCCCGAGCGGAAAGGCGCAGCCGTTGGACCTCACCGTCAACCGGCCGTCCTCGACCGCGGCCATCTCGACCAACTCATAGAAGATCGATCGTTCGATCCGCGCCCAGAGGTCGGCCCTCACCCGGACGGACGGCGACGGTTCGCCGCTTACGGGGTCGGTTTCCACTACGATGGGATGGTCAGGCCCGGCTTCCGCCTCGTCGCCGGCGTCGGTGACGAACACCAGGGCCTCGTCGCGTCGGGTTACCGAGACAGCGCGGAACGGCAGATCCTGAACCTTGATCGACAGCTTCTCGCCGGGCGTGACCAGCACATAACCGTCCGGATCCTTGCGCAGCACGGTCGAGAACAGTCGCACCAGTTCGGGCCGTCCTATGGGCGAGCCCTCGTGCATCCACACGCCGTCGCGCCGGATAACGATGTCTATCTCGCCGCAATGGGCGGGGTTCCATAGATGAACGGGCGGCAGGCCGCGTCCCGGCGCCTGTCGGGCCGCCTCCGCTATTCCGGCCAGTCCTGTCTTGCCTTCGGAAGATTGAGACATGCCCCAGACTTAGGCCGGGCCGCGTGGATCGGAAAGGCTCAGGCCGCCTGAACCAACCCCGACGGCTCGACCTCGCCGCGCCACAGCACCCGACGCTGGTCCACGGGGCCGCCAAGTCGCAGGTCCGGAGCCGGCCTGAAGCCGAAACGGCCGAAATAGGGAAGATCCCCGATCAGCAGGATTCCCTCGCCTCCGGCATGATCGACGCAGGCCTGCACCAAATCCGCGCCCAGCCCTGCGCGACGGCTCGCTGCTGACACCGCGATAGGCCCCAGGAACAGCGCTGGTTCGCCTCCGACGGTGATCGCCCACAGCCGCACCGAGCCGATCACCTGGCCGTCCTCACGAGCGACAAAGCCGGCGGCGAGGCGCGCCCTCTCCCTCAGGCGCTCGGCTGTCTTGGCGAAGCGCCCCGGACCGAACGCAGCCAGCACCAGCGCCTCGACCGCCGCCGCATCCGCGGAGGCTTCGATCTCGATGCGCAGGGGCGCGGATTTGGCGGGGGCGTCGAACATGAGCGGGCGCAACTACGGCCGCCGCGTCCTCAATTCAACCGGCTTTCGAGAAGTCCGGCGCGCGCTTCTGGCTAAAGGCCATGAAGGCCTCCATCGCCTCGGGGCTGGTCATCTGGCTGCCGAAGGCCTCGCCCTCGCGCCGCATCAGGGCCCACAGCCGCTCCGCGTCCCGCATCAGCCGCTTGGTCTTGCGGATCGAGTTGGGTGCGCGGGTGGCCAGCTTGGCGGCAAGGTCGGCGGCGACAGCGTCCACCTCAGCGGCCGCGACCGCCCGGTTGGCCAGCCCCCAAGCCAGGGCCGTGGCGCCGTCGATGGGTTCGCCGAGGGCGAAAATCTCGAACGCCCGCTGATGACCGATCGCCTGCGGCAGCAGCATCGACGACGCGGCTTCAGGCGCCAGCGCCAGATTGATAAACGGCGCGGACAGCAGGGCGTCTTCCGCCACCACCACCATGTCGCAATGCAGCAGCAGCGTCAGGCCGATCCCGACCGCGCGGCCGCGAACCGCCGCCACTGCCGGCTTGTCGAGATCGGCGAGGCTTTTGAGGAAATGGAACACCGGCGCGTCGGTGACGCCGCCCCCTTGTGAGCCGAGGGCGATGAAGTCGGCGATGTCGTTGCCGGCCGAGAAGCTGTCGCCCTCGCCGCGGAACAGCAGCACCCGCACCGCGTCGTCTGTCCGCGCCCACTGGGTGGCTTCGGCCAGCGCGGCGTACATGGCCTGGGTGATGGCGTTCTTCTTTTCCGGCCGCGCAAGGGTGACGGTCAGGACGCCCTCCGTCAGTTCGGTGCGAATATGGTCGGTCATGCCGCCTCCCCCGTCTTGATCATGGTCCACCAGTCGACGCCTTGCGCATCCCGGGAGCGGGTGATCCGACCCCGCTTCCGCAGGTAGTTGAGATGGGCCAGCGCCTCGCCCGTCGCCATCCCGCGCACGCCGTCGCCGATCGGTCGGGCGAACAGGGCCGGAAACACGTCGACCGCCCGCTTCGGGCTCTTGAGCGAGCATTCCAGCCGTCTCAGCGCCGTTTCGTGGCTCCGGATCAACGCCTCGAGCCGCGCCTGCACGCCGCGGAACGGCTCGCCGTGCGACGGCAGCACCAGCACCTCGTCCGGGAACACCGCCTTCATGCGCTCCAGTGAGTCCAACCAGTCACCCAGCGGGTCGGCGTCTGGTTCGGTCGGCCAAACGGACACATTCGACGATATCTTCGGCAGGATCTGGTCCCCGCCCAGCAGGACGCCGTCCGTCTCGCGCCATAGACAGGCGTGCTCTGGGCTGTGTCCCTCTCCGACCACCACGCGCCAGTCCTGTCCGCCGATGCGCAGCCGGTCGCTCTCGCGCATGCGGACATAGGCGGAGGGCATGGGCGACACTGCCCGCCCGAACTGGCCGTACTCGCGGCGGTAGGTTCCGATTTGATCCTCGTCCCAGCCCGCCGCGCGATAGTGAATCGCGCCCGTCTCCGGCGCGGGCTGGCCGGTGTCCGCCAGAAGCATCCGGCCGGTCACGTATTCGAGACGCGTCATCACCAGCGGGGCGTCGAAGCGATCGCACAGCCAGCCGGCCAGTCCGATGTGGTCGGGATGCATATGGGTGCAGATGACGCGCCTCACCGGACGCCCGCCGAGCGGACCGGTCAGCATCGCTTCCCACCGTTCCCGCGAGTCGGGAAGGTCCAAACCGGTGTCGACGACCGCCCAGCCCGCGCCGTCCTCCACCGCATAGACGTTGACGTGGTTCAGGGCGATCGGCATCGAAAGCCGCATCCACAGGACGCCGTCCGCCACGGCGATGGCCTCGCCCCATTCCGGCGGCTCCGCGAAGGGATAGGTCAGACCCCGCGCTTGGCGGGCGCCCTCCATCTGCACCGGATCGACGCCGTCGGCCAAGGTCCGTCTCCAATCGAAACTTAGCTCTTGTTACGCCACCGGAGGACCCTGCGTCCAGCCTCCGCGGCGCGCCGCCTTGACCCCGCCACATCGGCCCGCCAAGGGTTTGCCCGACGATGTCCAATTGCTGGAGTGTTCCCGTGTTCTACAGAAAGCTGCTTGCGCTGACGGGAGGAGCTGTCGCGCTGGTCCTGCTCACCGCACAACCCATCCTCGCCCAGGAGCCCGAAAGCCCCGGCGTCCGCACCGGATCCGACGAAGCGTCCGGGTCCATCCGCGGCGAGCGCGTCCTGCCGGGCCGGATCGGCGGCCGCCGCGAACAGGGGCCCAGAACCAATCAGCAGCGGCCGGCGCCGGCGGCTCCCGCGGCTCCCACTCCAGAAGAACTGAAGGTGGCCGCACAGGGCCATCTGACCGCCGCCGGGCTTGAGTGTCAGGTGACCGAAGCGACCAGCCTCGGCGTCACCGCCGAGCAGGCCCGCACCTTCGAAGCCGCCTGCGCCTCCGGCCCGGGCTACATCGTGGTCGGCTCAACCCCGCCTCAGACCTTCAACTGCCTGGAACTGGCCGGCAGCGCCGCGACCGCCCGCGCGCTGGACCCCGCCGCGGACGTTGGCCAGCAGTGCGCCCTACCCGCCAATCAGAACGGCTTGACCGTCATCGGCGAGTGGGCCCGCAGCCAGGGCGTGACCTGCACGATCGACGAGGCCGTCGCCATCGGCAAGAGCGACGACAACAACGTCGTGTTCGAGGTCGGTTGCGCCGGCGCTGACGGCTACTGGCTGGAAAAGGTCGGAACGGGCTGGAAACTGCAGGACTGCCTGCAGATCGCCTCGGTCGGCGGAACCTGCCGCTTCACCACGCCGCAGGAACAGGCTGAAGGCTTCAAGGCCAAGCTGGCCGGCACCGAGGCGGCGGGCTGCGACGTGGCCCAGGTCCGTCTGATGGGTCAGAACGCCAACGGCCGTTTCTACGAAGCCAAATGCTCGGCCGCCGGCCAAGGCTACATCGCCCGGGTCAACAACGAGGGCGTCACCCAGCAGATCTATCCCTGCGCCACCGCCCAGCGTATCGGCGGCGGCTGCACCCTGACGCCGGCTCCGGCCGCGCCTGCGGCCGCGGAATAGGGTCCGGAACGCTTCGGACTGAACGACGCCCCTGCGGTTCGCCGCGGGGGCGTTTTTCGTTTTGAAGACGCCGCTTCACAGACCGGCCCGACGCGCCCTAAGCATGGCGTCATGCGCATCGCCACCTGGAACGTGAACTCGGTCAACGCCCGCCTGCCGACGGTGCTGGCGTGGCTCGAGGCGGCCCAGCCGGACGTCGTCGGCTTCCAGGAGATCAAATGCCTGGACGAGAAGTTTCCGCGCGAGGCCTTCGAATCGCTCGGCTACAACGTCGAGACCAACGGCCAGAAGACCTACAACGGCGTCGCCCTTCTCTCGAAATACCCGCTGTCGGACGTGCGGCGCGGCCTGCCCGGCGTCGACGCCTCGGGCTTCGAGGCCGAGTTCGAACAGGCCCGCTATATCGAGGCGGTGATCGAGACCGCCCGGCCGGTCCGCGTGGGTTGCCTGTACCTGCCCAACGGCAATCCGGTCGGTACGGAGAAATTCGCCTACAAACTGGCGTGGATGGACCGGCTCCAGGCCCATGCTCGCGACCTGCTGGCCCACGAAGAAGCCTTCACCCTGTGCGGCGACTACAACGTCATTCCGACGCCGGACGACGCCCGCAACCCGGCGGCCTGGGCCACCGACGCCCTGTTCCAGCCGGAGAGCCGCGCCGCCTTCCGCGCCCTGCAGAGCCTCGGCTTGTACGAGGCCGGCGCCCTCGGCAAGCAGCCGCCGGGCACCTACACCTTCTGGGACTATCAGGCCGGCGCCTGGCAGCGGGACCACGGCATCCGCATCGACTTCCACCTGCTGTCGCCCCAGGCGGCCGACCGCTTCCGCGGGATCGAGACCCACCGCGACGCCCGCGACATGGACAAGCCGTCCGACCACGTCCCCGTCGTCGTCGATCTGGAGGACTGAACGGTGGCCGAGGCGCTCCGGGTCATCCTGCTCGTGGCGCTGGCGGCGGCGGCTCTGACCACCGCGGCGTTGATCCTCGCGTGGTGGATGGAGCCCGTGCGCCGGTTGAAGCGCACCCTGGTGAAGTCGCTGGGCGTGGCCCCCGAGGCCGAGGCCCTGTCGCCCGCCGAGGGCCGCGCCGCCGGGCTCGACTTCGACGGCGCCCAAATCGCGGTGCTGTGGAACCGGGGCGGCCGGGGTCTGGTGTACGCCTTCGACGAGATCGAGGGCGGCGAGATCATCGTCGACGGCCATGTCGTCGCCCGTGTCCGGCGCGGAGAGGTCCGCAAGGCGCTGGACGTGCTGGCGCCCGACGCCGAACAGGTCACCCTGCGCCTGCTGTTCGCTGACGCCCGCCACCCCGAGTTCGAGCTGACCCTGTGGGATGCCGCTCTGCCCGTCCAGACCGGTTCGCCCGGCGAGGCCCTGCGCCTCGGCCGCCGCTGGCTGTCGCATCTCGAGGCGCTTCTGAAGGGCTGAATGTCGCGGCGGATGAACGGATGCGGCGGCTGGAGCATTGCCGCCCGAGGGGCGTGAGCCTAGAAGCGCCCCTTCCGTTCGTGACCATCCCCGGAGCGCGCCGTGGCCCGCCTGTTCGACGCCTACATCATCGCCGACTGGACCGCCGCCGAGGGCAAGAAGCTGGGCGACGGCTCGGTGTGGGTCGGCGTGGCCAAGCGCGACGTTCGCTTCCGCCTCTATACCGAGACCCACAACGTCGCCACGCGCGCCGAGGGCGAGAAGCTGATCGCCGCGCTGCTGGCCGACCACCGCAAGCGCGGCGACCGGGTGCTGATCGGCTTCGACTTCAACCTCGGCTATCCCGCGGGCACGGCCGAGCGGCTGAAGCTCACCGGGACACCCTGGACCGCGATGTGGAAATTCATCGCCTCGAACGTGGTCGACAAGCCGGACAACACCAACAACCGCTATCAGGTCGCGGCCAAGATGAACCGGCTGATGACAGACGCGCCCTGGCCGCTGTGGGGCGCGCCCGCCAATCAGGCGCAGCGCTGGCTGACCACGACCAAGCCCCCTGCGGGCTCCGCGGCAGACATCCCCGAGTTCCGCGCGACCGAGCTGGCGATCCGCAAGGGCCGGCTGCAGCCCAAGTCTGTGTGGCAGATGCACGGCGCGGGCGCGGTCGGCGGCCAGACGCTGGTCGGCATCGCCGCCGTCCGCCGCCTGCTCGACAACCTCGGCCCCTCGGGCGCCGTCTGGCCGTTCGGCACCGGCTGGCGCGCGCTCGACGCCTCGGATCTGGAACCGCTGTCGGCGCTGGTGGTCGAGGTCTATCCGTCGATGTGGGGCGCCAAGCCTGAACCCGGCGAGTTCAAGGATCAGGCCCAGGTGCGTGTCACGGCCGAGCATTTCGCCAAACTCGACGAAACCGGCGCCCTCTCCGCCGCCTTCGGGCCGCCCAAGGGCGCGGACGA
>NZ_DASWNO010000131.1:0-5241 GCF_036399195.1 Brevundimonas sp. | reverse complement strand
CCACGGCGCGCACTGCGCCTGACTACGGCTTCGAGGGCGACGACCTCTATCTGGCGCTCGCCAAACAGGTTCCAGGACCGAACGCGACCTTCGTCGCCAACCCGCACACGAGCTGGAGCCAGGTGAACCCGGGGCTGCCGGCGACCCGCATCCAGGTCTACGGTCCGCCGCCGACCTCGGGCACGCGCGACTCCTGGCTCGAGCTGGCCATGGCCCCGTCTGCCAAAACCATTCCTGCGCTGGCGGCCTTGGCCGAGAGCGACGAGGACCGGTTCGAAACCCTCGCCCACACCCTGCGCGAGGACGGCGTCTGGGTCGATTCCGGCGAGAACGATAACGCCATCGTCCAGACCCTGACCCGCACCCCCGGCTCAACCGGGGTGTTCGGCTATTCCTTCCTCGAGCAGAACAATGACACGGTGAAGGCCCACAGCGTCAACGGCGTCATGCCGACGCTGGAGACCATCGCCTCGGGCGCCTATCCGATCTCCCGCTCCATGTTCATCTACGTCAAGAAGCAGCACGTCGGCGTGACGCCGGGGCTGGAACAGTTCGTGATGGAGTTCATGTCCGAGGCCGCCGCCGGTCGCGGCGGCTACCTGCAGGACCGAGGCCTGGTGCCGCTGCCGGCGGATCAACTGGCGGCGCAGCGGGCCATCGCCCAAGCGCTGACGGTGATGCAGGCGCCGACGGAGTAGGAAGGCGGGGATGAGGGATGAGGGATGAGGGAGTAGGCAGGGAGTAGGGAAGTAGAAGGGGGCACGGAGAAGCGATGCATCTTCTCATCCCTCATCCCTAGTCCCGCATCCCTCCCTCAGGCCGCCGCCCTCCGCCTCAACCGCGCCACTCGCCGCAACCGCCGCCAAAACCGGCCGCGCTCGGGCTCCGGATACGGCTGCAGGTTCTCGACGAACTCCTCCGCCGAGGCGCGCCAGCTGAACTTCTCGGCGTAGGCGCGCACCGCCGCTCGATCGCACTCCAGCGCCTTCAGGCAGGCGGTCTTCAGGTCGGCGTCGATGGCCCCGGCGTTGGAGCCCGGGATGATGTCGATTGGCCCGTGCGCCGGGAAGGCGGCCACCGGGGTGCCCGCGGCCATGGCCTCGAGGATCACCAGGCCGAAGGTGTCGGTCCAGCTGGGGAACACGAACACGTCGGCGTCGCGGAAGCAGCGCGCCAGCTCTTCCCCGAACTTCGCCCCGAGGAATTTGGCCTCTGGATATTTCTCTTCCAGCTCGGCCCGCGCCGGCCCGTCGCCGACCACGATTTTTGTGCCCGGCAGGTCGGTCTCGAGGAAGGTCTCGATGTTCTTCTCGACCGCCACGCGTCCGACGTTCAGCCAGAACGGGCGGGGCCAGTCCTTGCCGCCCAACTCGTCGTAGATGCGGGGCAGGTCGGGATTGAACTGTTCGGTGTCGACGCCCCGCGTCCAGGGCGAGACGTTCTTGAACCCGTGCGCCATCAGCTCATCGCGCAGCGTCGGCGTCGCCACCATCAGGCGGCCGGACGGCTTGTGGAACCACTTCATATAGGCGTAGCCGACCTGCACCGGGATCGGGAACCGGGCCGAGACGTACTCGGGGAATTTGGTGTGATAGCTGGTCGTGAACGGCAGCTTCCACTCCACGCAGATCCGCCGCGTGGCGATGCCGATCGGCCCCTCGGTGGCGATGTGGACCGCCTCGGGCTCGAAGGCGCGCAGCCGCTCGCGGATTTCTTCCTCGGCCCCCAGCGCCAGCCGGATTTCCGGATAGGTGGGGCAGGGGATGGTCTTGAACTGGCTGGGCTCGATGACGTCGACCTCGTGCCCCATGCCCCGGCATTCCGCCACGGTGCGGGTCAGAGTACGGACGACGCCGTTGACCTGGGGCTCCCAGGCGTCGGTGGCCAGAACGATGCGCATATGGGCCGGATGGCTCCGTTTCGAAGTCCGCCTGCATAGCCCTTCCCCCTCCACGGGGGAAGGTGGGCCGCGGAGCGGCTCGGGATGGGGGTTCGGGTCCGCCCAGGGAGGCCGGCCGTCGAGCGCTCCTCGCGGCCCCCCATCCATCTCGCTCCGCGAGCCACCTTCCCCCGCAAGGGGGGAAGGGATATGTGGCGCGGATGACCGCACACGTTTCTCCGCCTCTGTCTCTGTCGCAGGATTGGGATGCGCTGGATCAGGGCAAGTTCGCGGATGAAACGGCCACGGTGCGGGGTTTGCTCGCCGACGGGCTTATGGACGCGGACGCCCGGGCCGCCGTCCTGAACAGCGCGATCGGCCTGGTCGAACGCGCCCGGGCCAGCGTCAAGAAGCAGGGCGTTGTCGAGAGCTTCCTGCAGGAGTTTTCCCTCGGCACCCGCGAGGGGCTGGCCCTCATGTGTCTGGCCGAGGCCCTGCTGCGCACGCCGGACGAGGATACCCGCGACCGGCTGATCGCCGAGAAGATCGGCTCGGCCGACTGGGCCTCCCACCTCGGTCAGTCCGACAGCCTGTTCGTAAACGCCTCCACCTGGGGGCTGATGCTGACGGGCAAGCTGGTTGACGTCGACGAGGAGGCCAAGACGGACCTGCCGGGCTTCCTGAAGCGCATCGTCGGGCGGCTGGGCGAGCCTGTCATCCGCGAGGCCGTGGCCGCCGCCGTCCGCATCATGGGCGAGCAGTTCGTGGTCGGCCGCACCATCGAGGCGGCGCTGAAGCGAGCCAACCGCGAGGGCTGGCTGTGCAGTTTCGACATGCTGGGCGAGGGCGCGCGCACCAACGCCGACGCGGAGCGCTACGAGAAGATCTACGCCGGCGCCATCGAGGCGGTGGGCCGCACGGCCAAGGGGCAGGGACCCGAGAGCGGCCATGGAGTGTCGGTCAAGCTGTCGGCCCTGTCGCCCCGCTATGAGGCGACGCACGAGGCGACGGTCTGGGCCGAGCTCTATCCCCGCATCAAGCGGCTGGCCCTGATCGCCGCCCGCCACGACATCAACTTCACCATGGACGCCGAAGAGGCGGACCGGCTGGCCCTGTCGCTGAAGCTGCTCGACCGGCTGGCGCATGAGCCCGAGTTGGGCGGCTGGACCGGGCTCGGCCTCGCCGTGCAGGCCTACCAGAAGCGCGGCCCCGAGGTCATCCGACGGGTAGCGGAACTGGCGCGGACCTCCGGTCGCCGTCTGATGGTGCGGCTGGTCAAGGGCGCCTATTGGGACACCGAGATCAAGCGCGCGCAGCAGTTCGGCCGCACCGACTATCCCGTCTTCACCACCAAGGCCGCGACGGACCTGAACTATCTCGTTTGCGCGAAGGCGATGATCGAGGCGGCGCCGCACCTCTACAGCCAGTTCGCGACCCACAACGCCCACTCGCTCGCCGCCGTGCACAGCATGGCCTCGGCGCGCGGCGTAAAGATCGAGTTCCAGCGCCTGCACGGCATGGGCGAGGCGCTGTACGACGCCGCCCGCGACGCCTTTGGCCCTGTCACGGTGCGCGCCTACGCCCCCGTCGGCGGCCACGAGGACCTGCTGCCCTATCTGGTGCGCCGCCTGCTGGAGAACGGGGCCAACTCGTCCTTCGTCCACGCCCTGCTGGACGAGCGGGTGCCCGCCGCCGCCGTCGCCGCCGACCCAATCTCCGCCGTCGAGGCCCAGCCTGACCGCCACGCGAAAATTCCGACTCCCAAGGACATGTACATGGACCGCCAGAACTCGCTGGGCCGCGACTATTCCCAGGCCGCCGATCGAGAGCGGCACGCCCTCGCCCTGCGCAAGGTCGACAGCGAGAAGCTGACCTCGGGCCCCATCATCGGCGGCAAGCTGAAGGCGGGGACGAATCCGCAGGACGTGACCAACCCCTTCGACACGACCCAGCTGCTGGGCCACGTCTCGGAGGCGAGCACGGCCGATGTCGACGCCGCCGTCGACGCCGCCGTCCGCGCCCAGCCGGCCTGGGACCGCAAGGGCGGCCACGGTCGCGCCCCGATCCTCCGCGCCATGGGCGATGCGCTCGAGGCCGACATGGACCGACTGGTCGCCCTGCTGTCGCGCGAGGCCGGCAAGACCCTGAACGACGGCGTCGCCGAGGTGCGCGAGGCCGCCGACTTCTGCCGCTACTACGCCATGCTGGCCGAGCGCGACTTCGGCGGTCCGCAGGAGCTCAAGGGCCCGGTCGGCGAGATCAACCAGCTGGTCCTGCACGGGCGCGGCGTGTTCGCCTGCATCAGCCCGTGGAACTTCCCCTTGGCCATCTTCACCGGCCAGATCGCCGCCGCCTTGGCCGCCGGCAACGCCGTACTGGCCAAGCCGGCCGAACAGACCCCCCTCGTCGCCGCCGA
This sequence comes from Brevundimonas sp., assembly GCF_036399195.1. Lineage (GTDB taxonomy): Bacteria > Pseudomonadota > Alphaproteobacteria > Caulobacterales > Caulobacteraceae > Brevundimonas. The sequence goes on along the minus strand of NZ_DASWNO010000131.1, from coordinate 946 downwards.
GGCCGTGCGCCTCTACCACAAGGCCGGGCTGGACCCGAACCTGCTGGCGCTGGTCCCGGGACGCGGCGAGACGGTCGGCGCGGCGCTGGTCAGCCATCCGGGCGTCGACGGCGTCGCCTTCACCGGCGGCACCGACACCGCCACCCTGATCAACCGCTCGCTGGCGAACCGCCCCGGTCCGATCGTGCCCTTCATCGCCGAGACCGGCGGGCTGAACGGCATGTTCGTCGACACCACGGCGCTGAAGGAACAGGTCATCGACGACGTCATCCTCTCGGCCTTCGGCTCGTCGGGCCAGCGCTGCTCGGCGCTGCGCCTGCTCTATGTGCCGCACGACGCCGCCGACGCCCTGATCGAGGGACTGAAGGGCGCGCTGGCGGTGCAGGTTGTCGGCGACCCCTCCGACCCCGCCACCGACATCGGCCCGGTCATCGACGCCGAGGCGAAGGCCGCGCTCGAAGCCCACCTCGAACGCCTTGGCGGTGACGCGAAGATCGTCGCCCGCGCCGAGTTGCCGCCCGGCGCCGACAAGGGTTGGCTGTTCGCCCCGACCATCGCCGAGGTGCCGACGCCGGATTATCTGGAGCGCGAGGTGTTCGGCCCCATCCTGCACGTCTGCCGCTACCACCCGTCGGAGCTGAAGCAGACGGCGGCGAAACTGGCCGAGCGCGGCTACGGCCTGACGCTGGGCGTGCACAGCCGGATCGAGGCGTTCGCCGACGAAGTCGCGCGTCTGGTCCCGGCCGGCAACGTCTACATCAACCGCTCGATCATCGGGGCGGTGGTCGGCGTCCAGCCCTTCGGCGGCGAGGGCTTGTCCGGCACCGGCCCCAAGGCCGGCGGCCCGTACAGCCTGATCCGCTACGCCGCCGAAAAAGCCATCAGCAACAACATCTCCGCCCAGGGCGGCGACCCGGCGCTGCTGAACCTGTAGGTTCGCGGTCTC
>NZ_DASWNO010000130.1:0-12007 GCF_036399195.1 Brevundimonas sp. | reverse complement strand
GCGCTGTTCATCGTGGACAGCGCAGAGCTGGGCGATACGGAAGGCTTCGACCGATGCTTCATCATCTTCGACGGACGCGACGAGGCCGCGGTGGCGGAGGCGCGAAACCGCTGGAAGACATTGAAGGAGCGCGGCGCCAACCTGGCCTACTGGAAGCAGTCGCCCGAAGGTCGCTGGGAAAAGGCGGCCTGATCGCCCTCGCGGCGCTGGCGGCCTGCTCGACGCCCGCATCCGATGCGTCAGCCCCCCGCGCGATCGAACAGGCGCAGGTCGATCCGCCGGTCGGCGCGCCGCCGGTCAATCCCACCGTCGACCAGTGCAAGGCCGGTGAGATGCAGTGGCTGGTCGGAAAGCCGAAGAGCGAGATTCCCGTGCCGGTGGATGTCGTCAATCGGCGCGTCACCTGCACGACCTGTCCGGTGACGGAAGATTTCTCGCCGCAACGGCTGAACATCTTCTTCAACGAGCAGAGCGAGATCGTCGAACAGGTTCGTTGCGGCTGAGGCCGTTCGCAGGAGACGCCGCATGAAGATCGCCATCGCCACCCTCGCCTTCGGAGCCTCGCTCGCCGCCTGCGCGCCGCCGCTGGACGCCGGAGCCGATCCCGGGATTGTTCGCCCCTCGAATGATCCGACCCCTTGTCGCGCAGACCGGTACCAGAGCTTTGTCGGGCGTAACCGGTCGGAGCTGCCGCCAAAACCGGCCAACGAGACCTGGCGCGTCACCTGCAGCACCTGTCCGGTGACAATGGACTACAACCAGAGCCGGCTGAACGTCTTCTATGACGAGCGGACTGGCGTCATCCGGGAGGTGAAGTGCGGATGAAATATCTTATAGTTATGGCGGTTTTGGTCGCCAGCGGTTGCGCTCCCGTCCCGCTGGTGGAAACGGGGCCCGAGTCCACGCCGATCCCGCAACGCTGCGACGCCGCCGCCGCGCGCTCCCTGATCGGATCGCACGTTGGGGCCGTAAGCTTCCCCGCCGGCGCGAACGTCAGGATCGTCTGCACCACCTGTCCGACCACGCGGGACCTGCGCCCCGACCGCCTCAACGTTCGCTTCAACCAGACGTCCGGGATCATCGAGAACGTCGACTGCGGCTGACGCCCTTGGCTCTTCCGTCGTTTCGCGGCACGGTGTCCCGAGGGACAGGGGAGCAGACGATGCGCAGTGTGTTGATGGCGGGCGTGGCGCTGACCGCCGCCCTGATCGGACCGGCCGCGGTGGCCGATGCAACGGCCGATCGCGCGGTGCGCGACCTGATTGAACGGCCCCAGGCCTGCGGCCCGGCTGTTTCCGCTAACATTACTGACCCCGCGGCTTCGATGGTGATGGTGGACGGCTTCGGCTCGGCGGGATTCCAAATTGATGCCCGGAGCGCCGAGGCGCAGGCGTGGTTCAATCACGGCGTTCGGCTGCGCTGGGCGTTCGAACACAAGGAGTCGGTGCGGGCGTTCCGCAAGGCGCGGCTGATCGATCCGACGTGCGGGATGTGCGCCTGGGGCGAGGCGTGGGCGCTGGGGCCGAACCTCAACGGCGGCGGTTCCGACGACGACAGCCAGGCCGCGGCGTTGCAAGCGGCGCAGGAGGCCCGCCGGCTGGCCCGGCGCGCCACCCCGATGCAGCGTCAGATGATCAACGCCCTGGTCCAGCGCTATTCGGGCCGAAAGGAAACCCGCGAGCGCCGCTTCGCCGAGGCGATGAACCGGATCGCGCTGCGCAATCCGGCGGACGTGACGGTGGCCGCGATCACTGCTGACGCATGGATGCTGAAGGCCGACGACTGGTGGGACGACGACGGCAAGGCCGCCGATCCCGGCATCACCCGCGCCATGGCGATCCTCGAGCAGACGCTGGCGGCGGCTCCGAACGACCCGGGCGCCATCCACCTGTACATCCACCTGACCGAATGGTCGGACGACCCGCACAAGGCCATCCCCTACGGGGAGCGGCTGGCCGCGCTGGCCCCCGGCGCGAGCCATCTGGTGCACATGCCGTCGCACACCTTCTACCGCGTCGGCCGCTATCGCGACGCCATGATGTCCAACGTTAGCGCGGTGGCGCTGGACAAGCGGTACGACGAACTGGCGGGCCCGCCCGGCGGGGTTCCCGGCATGCCCCTGCACGGCCACAACATCCATTTCGGTATGGGCGGCGCCTTGATGGCCGGCGGGGCGGAGGAGGGGCTGAAGCTCGCCGACTGGTTCCTGACGACCTACCCGAACATCCCGGCGACCAACGTCTGGCGTCAGGCGATGGCGAACAACGCCTACGCCATCTACGGCCGCTTCGGCTCTCCCGAAAAAGTCGCGGGCTTCGCCGAACCGGCCGAGAGCCATCCGATGCTGCGCGTCAGCTGGCGCTTCGCCCGCGGCGAGGCAGCCGCACGGGCAGGGGACGCCGCGGCCGTTCGCGCCGAAGCCGAAGCCGTCGCCGCCCTGCGCGCCGCGCCTGACTTCGCCGCCGGGCCGCAGGGCGCGATGCGGAACCAGTTCACCGAGGTCTCCCAGCGCGTGCTCGAGGGTCGCGCCGCAATGCTGGAAGGCAATGCAGAGGCGGCCGTCGCGGCCTTCACCCGCGCGGCTGAGATTCAGGCGATGCGCAGCGAGGGCGGCGATCCGCCGATCATCTGGTATCCGACCCGGCGCAGTCTCGCCGCGGCCCTGCTGCTGAACGGCGACGCGGCCGGAGCCAAGGCCAAGGTCCTTGAGCTGCTCAAGGACTGGCCCAGCGATCCCTACAGCTATTTCGTGCTGGCCGAGGCGGAAGCCGCGCTGGGCGATGCGCCGGCCGCAGCCGAGGCGCGCCGCAAGGCCCGGGTTGAGTGGATCGGCGGACCGATGGACCTGAAGCTCGCCTAGGCCCGTCTACGACGGCGCGGCGACGGCCATATTGTCGATGAGTCGTGTCTTGCCCAGCCATGCGGCCGCGAGGATGCGGGCCGGCGCATCTACGATACCGCTCGCGAACGGCGCCAGATCGTCGGCCCCGCGAACCGCGACATAGTCCACCGACGCGAATCCTGCGGACAGCAGGTCCTCGGCGGCCCGGCGCTCCAACTCGGCCAGCGGCCCGCCCGCGGTCGCCCGGGCGCCGACCTCGGCCAGCACGCCATTGAGCCGTCTCGCCACATCGAGTTCGGCGGCGTCGAGGTAGGCGTTGCGCGAAGACAGGGCCAGACCGTGGCCGTCGCGCTCCGTCGGCGCCCCGACGATCTGCGTCGGGATGTCCAGATCTCGCGCCATCCGACGGACGACCATGAGCTGCTGGTAGTCCTTCTCGCCGAACACCGCCACGTCGCCCTGCACCTGGTTGAGCAGCTTGGCCACCACGACCGCGACGCCCGCGAAGAAGTGGGGCCGGAACTCAGACTCGAGCCCCACGGCAGGGCCTCCCACGCTGACGCCGGTGACAAACCCGTCGGGGTACATCTCGGCCGCGGTTGGCGCGTACAGCAGGTGGCAGCCGACGCTGGATAGGAGTTCCACATCCCGGGCTTCCTGCCGCGGGTAGGAGCCCAGGTCCTCGTGGGCCGCGAACTGGGTGGGATTGACGAAGATGCTGGCCACCACGCGGTCGGCCCGGCGCGCCGCCTCTCGCAGCAGCGAAAGGTGGCCTTCGTGCAACGCGCCCATGGTGGGAACGAAGCCGACGGTGAACCCTTGCCGGCGCCACGCGCTCACCTGTTCACGCAAGGCCGCCACGGTGCGGACGATGGCGAGGGGAGCGGCTTCGATCATGTTGGACGGATTAACCCTGCGTCTTAAGCGTGATTGTAAACCAGACCGCAAAACGGTTCAGCTCAAGGTCGCCTTATGACGCTCCGCCTCGCGATCCGTCCAGCGCTGGTTCTGCTCGCCGCTGCGGGTCTGACCGCCTGCGGTGCCGTCGAGAGCGATCCGAACCAGTTCGAGACTATGGCCCGCTCCGTCGGGGATATTGAGCTTGAGAGCGCGACAGCTGCTCCAGCGCCGGGAGCCGCAGGCCGGTCCAGTGGAATGCGGCCCGCGCTCAAGGTCGAGGTGCTGACTCCGCACGCTCTGTGGGACGCGCGGGACGCCGACCTGAGAAACGCCGTGGAGGCGGCCGCGCCGCGTCTCGCCGCCGCGGCCGCTCCCGCGCTAGTCGAAACGGCGAGCGAACAGGTGTCCGCCCGCGTCGAACAGGTCCGGGCGCAGCTCCGCCCGGCGGCCCAGCCTGCCGAGGCGCTGCCGCCGCGGTCCCTGGTTCAGCTCGGGGCCTATTCCAGCGAGGACGCGGCGCGCGCCGCCTGGGCCCGGCTTCAGTCCGGCCAGGCCGCATGGGCCCTGGATGGTCTGTCGCCGGTCTATGAGACCGTCGAGGTCGGCGGTCGAACCCTGACGCGCCTCAAGGTTCGGGCGCCCGCCGCCGGAGCCGCCGCGGTCTGCGCCGCCGCGGGGATCGACGATCCGTGGTGTCGGCGCACCGCCTGACGGGCATCCACAAGGCGATGCCTCGCGCGCGTTGACGGCGACCCCGCCGACCGCGATTCTGCCTGTTCCCGGTCGCCGCTCGAGTCGGCGGCTTTCAACAGGTACGAGTCTCCATGAGTGACCCAGTGGTCATCGTCGTCGGCAACGAGAAGGGCGGGGCCGGCAAGTCCACGCTCGCCATCCACGTCGCCACAGCCCTGCTGCACGCGGGCAAGCGCGTGGCCATCATCGATCTCGACCTGCGTCAGCGGTCGATGTCGAAATTCTTCGCCAACCGGGCGGGCTGGATGCACGGCAACGATCAGGTTCTGCCCATGCCGGTCGAGCCGGACATGGGCGACGGCAAGGCCTTGGCCCGCGCTGGCGAGGACGAACAGCTGGCGCGCTTCGAGGCCGCCTTCGCCGAGGCCAGGGAGCAGGCGGACGTCATCCTGATCGACACCCCCGGCGGCGATACCCTGTTGTCTCGTACCGCCCACGGCCTGGCTGACCAGATCGTCACGCCGATGAACGACAGCTTCGTTGACTTCGACCTGCTGGGCACGGTCGATCCGGTGACGCTCGATCTGCTCAAGCCCTCGATCTACTCCGAGAGCGTCTGGGAAGCCCGGAAGCACCGCGCGATCACGCGCGGCCGCGGTGCCTCGATCGACTGGATCGTGGTCACCAACCGGCTCGCCGTCGCCGAGGCTCGCAACCGGCGTCGTCTCGAGGAGCGGATGCAGAAGTTGGCCGGTCGCGTCGGCTTCCGCATGGGGCCGGGCCTGCGCGACCGCGTCATCTACCGCGAGCTGTTCCCGTTCGGCCTGACCGTCGCCGACCTGTCCAGCACGGTGCGCCCGGTGTCGGTGTCGCTGGCGCACGTCGCGGCGCGGCAGGAACTGCGCAACCTGATGCAAGCGCTGGGGCTCGAAACCGGCGCGCTTGACGCGCCGCTCGACGCCGCGGCCTAGGCCTTGGGCCTGATCTGGCTCGTTCTGGGCGCCATCGCGCTCTGGGCGCTGATCCGGCTGGGCCGCCAGGGGGAGGGACCGGCGCGGGGACATTGGCGCGTCGCGGCCACCCTGCTGAGCGCGGTCCTGCTGGGCGGGGGCGTCCTGCTGGCGGCGCGCGGCGCGTGGCTTCCGGCGGGCGGGCTGATCGGCGCGGGGCTATGGCTGACGCTGGCTTCGCGGAAGCGCGACGTTCCTAAGCGGGCGGGCGAGGCGCTGTCGGAGGCTGAGGCGCGCTCGATTCTCGGGGTGCCGACAGACGCGACGCCGCAGGCTGTCAACGCCGCCTGGCGCCGTCTGATGGGCCGGGCCCACCCGGATCAGGGCGGCACGGAAGGTCTGGCGACCCGCCTGAACGCGGCAAGAGACCGGCTGCTGAAGCGCTAAGCCAAATCCGCTCATCCCGGCGAAAGCCGGGACCCAGTTCTGTCCAGCAAAGCGCCGGCTCTTCAGGACTTGCGAGGGCGCAACAACTCTCCCACCGCATCATCCAAACGACTGGGTCCCGGCTTTCGCCGGGATGAACGGCTCAGGATCAGACGGCGGGCTTCGCCACCTTCTTCACGCTCGCTTTCTTCGCCGGAGCCTTCTTCGCCGCAGCCGCAGGCTTCTTCACCGCAGCCTTTTTCGCCGGAGCCTTCTTGCCCTTCGACGGTGCGGCGGCGGCGCGGGCGGCGAGCAGGGGCAGGGCGGCTTCCAGCGTCAGGTCCTCGGGCGCCGTGCCGTTCGGAAGAGTCGCGTTGATCTTACCCGACTTCACATAGGGGCCGAAACGGCCGGACATGACGTGGATCGGCTCGCCGGTCTCCGGGTGGGCGCCCAGGTCCTTCAGCGGCGCCGTCGCCGCGCCGCGTCCCGCGAAATGGCCCGCGCGTTTCTCAGCAAGCAAGACCACAGCCCGGTTCAGGCCGACCTCGAAAACCTCATCGATGTCAGCGACATTCGCGTAAGTCCCCGCGTGCTGCACAAAGGGGCCGTAGCGGCCGAGGCCGGCGGTGATCGGCTTGCCGTCCTCCGGGTGCATCCCGACCTCGCGCGGCAGGGCCAGCAGCCGCAGCGCCTGCTCCAGCGTCAGGGAAACCGGGGACCAGCCCTTCGGCAGCGATGACCGTTTGGGCTTCTCCTCGCCCGGCGGCGTGGTCTCCACATAGGGGCCGAACCGGCCGATCTTGAGGGCGACGGGCTGGCCCGTCTCCGGGTCGACGCCCAGTTCGCGGTCGGACCCGGCGTCCTCGGCTCCGTTGGCCGCGCCGAAGCCGCGCGTGTAGCGGCATTCGGGGTAGTTGGAGCAGCCGATGAACGACGACCGCATCTTGAAGCTGGCTTTCAGGTGCAGGCGGCCGGTCCCGCACACCGGGCAGAGCCGCGCATCGGTCCCGTCAGCCTTCTCCGGGAACAGGAACGGCCCGATGGCGGAGTCGAGTTCGTCGATCACGCCCTGGCGTTCCAGCACGGCCGCCGTCGCTGGCTTCAACTGGGCCCAGAAGCCGCGCAGGACGGCCTTCCAGTCCAGTTCGCCGGCCGATACCTCGTCCAGCTGGTTTTCCAGCGCGGCGGTGAAGTCGTATTCGACCCACTGGCCGAAAAACTGCTCGAGGAAGGCGGTGACCAGACGGCCGTTGTCTTCCGGGATGAAGCGGTTCTTGTCCATGCGGACGTATTCGCGGTCGCGGAGAGTCGTCAGGATGGAGGCGTAGGTTGAGGGCCGGCCGATGCCGAGCTCCTCCAGCTTCTTGACCAGGGTGGCCTCGGAGAAGCGGGGCGGCGGTTCGGTGAAATGCTGTTCGGTCCGAATGGCCTCGACCTTGGCTGCGGCGCCTTCCCTCAGCGCGGGCAGGCGGGTGGTGTCGTCCTCGTCGTCGGCGCCGTCGCGGGGCTTCTCGTCCCGGCCCTCTTCATAGACGGCGAGGAAGCCGTCGAAGGCGACGACCTGGCCGGTGGCGCGCAGGGCCGTCTGACCGGTCGGCTCCTCGATCTCGACGGTCGTGCGGTCGAGGCGCGCGGACTCCATCTGGCTGGCGATGGTCCGCTTCCAGATCAGCTCGTACAGCCGCTGCAGGTCTCCTTCGAGACGCAGGGTCTCGGGCGCGCGGGTCATGTTGGTCGGGCGGATCGCTTCGTGCGCTTCCTGGGCGTTCTTGGCCTTGGTCTTGTAGAAACGCGGCTGCTCCGGGACGTAGGCGGGGCCGAAACGCTGGCCGATCACCTCGCGCGCCTGCGCCACCCCTTCCGGCGTGATGTAGAGGCCGTCGGTCCGCATATAGGTGATCAGGCCGCCTTGGTCGTCGACGCCTTCGTAAAGCTTCTGTGCCGCCTGCATGGTGCGCTGGGCGGTGAAGCCGAGCTTGCGCGAGGCCTCCTGCTGCAGGGTCGAGGTCATGAACGGCGGGCTGGGGGCGCGCTTGACCGGCTTCTTCTCCACCGAGGCGATGGTGAAGGTTCCGGCGTTGATCGCCTCGCGCGCCGCCGTCGCCATGGCCTCTGACGTGATGTCCAGCCGCTGGACCCGCTTGCCGGCGTGCTTGACCAGGCGGGTGGTGAAGGGCGGGCTGTCGGCGGCCAAGTCGGCCTCGACCGACCAGTATTCCTGCGCCTTGAACGCCTCGATCTCCAGCTCGCGGTCGACGACGATGCGCAGGGCGACCGATTGTACGCGACCGGCCGAGCGCGCGCCGGGAAGCTTGCGCCAGAGGACCGGCGACAAGGTGAAACCGACCAGATAGTCGAGCGCCCGCCGGGCCAGATAGGCCTCGACCAGCTCCATGTCGATCTGGCGCGGGGCCGCCATGGCTTCCAGCACGGCCGACTTGGTGATGGCGTTGAAGGTGACGCGCTGGACCTCGGTGTCCTTCAACGCCTTCTTCTTCGTCAGGATGTCGAGGACGTGCCAGCTGATCGCTTCGCCTTCGCGATCCGGGTCGGTGGCGAGGATGACGCGGTCGGACTTCTTCGCCGCCTCCGCGATCTCGCTCATCCGCTTCGACGCCTTGGGATCAATCTCCCACGACATCGCGAAATCCTCGTCGGGCCGCACCGATCCGTCCTTCGAGGGGAGGTCCCGCACATGGCCGTAGGAGGCCAGGACGGTGAAGTCCGGACCCAGGTATTTGTTGATGGTCTTGGCCTTTGCGGGGCTCTCGACAACGACGAGGTTCATGCGGGGAGGGGGCCTTCGACGGGCGCGGAAAGGGGGCGGAACGTGGTTGGCGCGAGCGTCGCTGTCAATCGGCCCCGAGATTAGGCGGCGATTCGGGGCCGGCTCAGAGCGATGCGAGGCCGCCCGGCAGCAGGGTGGCGCGGCCGGCAAGGCTGAGCTCCAGCAGCGCGGCGGCGACGGCGCCGACAGGGGCGTTCGCCGCGCGGGCCAGCTCGTCGCGCGGCGTCGGCGTCGGCGACAACAGGGCGGCGACGCGCTCCAGCAGCACAGCGTCGATGTCGACAGGCACGCCTTCGAAGGGCGTATCACCCGGCGGCTCGCGCAGCGTCCTCAGGGTGGTGAAGGCGCGCTCCACGTCCTCCAGCCCCTCGCACAGGATCGCGCCCTGCCGCAGAAGCTCGTTCGGCCCCTTTGAGCGTGGGTCGAGCGGCGATCCGGGCACGGCGAACACGTCGCGCCCTTGCTCCGCCGCCAGCCGAGCGGTGATGAGGGAGCCGGAGCGCAGCTCGGCCTCGACGACGATCACGCCGCGCGACAGGCCCGAGATGATGCGATTGCGGCGCGGGAAGTCCTTCGCCTGGGCCCTCGCGCCGATCGGGCTTTCGGAGACGATGCAGCCCTGTTCGGCGATCTGCCGGTAGAGGTCTGCGTTGTCGGGCGGGTAGACGTCGTCCACCCCGCCGCCCAACACGGCGACGGTGCCGGTCGGCAGGGCCCCCGCATGGGCCGCGCCGTCGATCCCGCGCGCCAGACCCGACACCACGACGTGCCCGGCCTCGCCCAGTTGCTGGGCCAGCCCTCGCGCGATGCGCTGGCCGCCGGCCGAGGCGATGCGCGCGCCGACGACGGCCACGCAGGGCCGCTGCATCAGGGACGGGTCGCCGAGCGCCCACAGCACCGGCGGCGGCGGATCGACCGCAGCGAGCGGCGCTGGGTAGTCCGCATCGCCCAGCACGATCAGGCGCGCCCCCAAGCGCGCTCCCGCCTCTCGCTCGGCCTCAACCGCGGCGGGGTCCGGCACATCACCCGGTCGACCGCCTCCGCGGCGAACAAGGTCCGGCAGAGCCTCCAGCGCGTCCAGCGCGCTGCCGAACCGCTCCAGCAACTGTCTGAAAGTGACCGGCCCGACCCGGTCCGTTCTCGCCAGACGCAACCGCGCCGTCCGTTCCGCCTCCGCGAGGGGCGGGCGCGAGCTCACGCCTTGGCGGCGCCGATGCGGGGCTCGGTCCCCTTAAACAGGCGGGCGATGTTCTCGCGGTGCCGGAACCAGATCAGGACCGCCGTCAGCAGCGCGAGCACGGCCACCGGCTGCGGCGCGGGTAGGCCGAGGGCGGCGAGCGGCAGCAGCGCGTAAATCGGGGCAGCAGCAGAGGAGACGAGGGCGGACAGGGAGGAAATCCGGAACAGGGCTGCGACGAGGATCCACGTCGCGCCGGCCAGCAACCCAAGCGGCCAGGCCGCCGCGATCAGAAGGCCGAAAAAGGTCGCTACGCCCTTGCCACCCCGAAAGCCCAGCCACACCGGGAACAGGTGGCCCAGGAAAGCCGCCCCGCCGGCGATCGCTCCGGCGACCTCGCTGTCGAACAGGGCCCGCGCGATCAGCAGGGCGACCGCGCCCTTGCCGGCGTCGAGGATGAGGGTGGCGAACGCCAGATCCTTGCGGCCGGTCCTCAGGACGTTGGTTGCGCCGATGTTGCCCGATCCGATCTTGCGGACGTCTTCGCCCGTGACCAGACGCGTCAGGATCACCCCGAACGGGATCGATCCCAGCAGGTAGCCGCCGATCGCCACCACGGCGAGCGTCCCCAAGGCGGGTCCGACCAGGTCCTGCAAGTGATTCGCTCCCCTTTAGCGTGCGTCGTGCACGATGCGTCCGCCGACGACGGTAAGCAACACCCGCCCCTGCAGCCTGCGGCCGTCGAAAGGGGAGTTCTTTGATTTCGACCTGAGCTTGTCCGCGTCGACCACGATCGGCGCGCCCGGGTCGAACAGGATCAGATCGGCCGGCGCTCCGGCCGCGAGGACACCCGCTTGGAGACCGAGCAAGGTCGCCGGTCCGTGGGTCAGGGGGCGCAGGATGTCGAGCAGGTCCAGCCCGTCCTCATGGTGCAGCGACAGGGCCGCGGGCAGGAGGGTCTCGAGCCCGACGGCCCCGGGAGTCGCCTCCGCGAATGGGCGGCGCTTGTCTTCCGCGGGGGCGGGGGCGTGGGCTGAGGTGATCGCGTCTATCAGACCATCGCGCACCGCCTCGATCAGGGCCTGCCGGTCGCTCTCAGGCCTCAGAGGCGGGTCCAGCCGGTAGAAGGTGCGATAGTCGCCGATGTCGATCTCGTTGAAGCAGAGGTGGTTGATCGACACCGAGGCCGCCACCTCCAGCCCCTTGCCCCGGGCGCGGGCGAGCGCCTCCAGAGCGCCTTCGGTGGAAATCTGGTCGACCAGGAAACGCGCGCCGGTCTGTTCGACCAGCGCCAGATCGCGCTCCAGCTGGATGCGTTCGGCGATGGCGGGCGCCGAGGCGAGGCCGAGCCGCGTGGCCAGCTCGCCCGACGTCGCCACCGCCCCCTCGGTCAGCCAAGGCTCGGCCGGGCGGCACGAGATGAGGGCGTTGAATGCCGCGGCGTAGGTCATCACCCGCTGCAGGGTGCGGGTGTTGGCGATGACCTGGTCCACATCGGTGAAGTAGAGGGCCCCCGCCTCGTCCATCAGGCCAATCTCGGCCATGCGGACGCCGTCCCGCGCCTTGGTGGCGGCGCCCGCCGCACGGACGTTGACGAGACCCAGCGCCGCGCCGCGTCGCTGAACGAACTCGATCATCGCCGGATCGTCGAGCGCCGGATCGGTGTCGGGCTGGATGACGATCGTGGTCACGCCGCCCGCCGCCGCCGACAGGCTGGCCGACTTCAGCGTCTCCTTCGGCTCGGCGCCGGGCTCCCCGGTCTTGACTCGGATGTCGATAAGACCCGGCGACAGGCATTGCCCGCCGGCGTCGATCACAGTGACGCCGTCCGGAGCCGCCGCGGGACCCCGGGTGACCTCGGCGATACGTCCGTCCTCGATCAGAACCGCGCCCGGGCCGTCGTAGTCCGAGGCTGGGTCGAGAAGCCGGGCGTTCAGGATGGCCAGCGGCCGGGAAGGGGAGGCGCTCATGCCGCGTCTCCATCCAGCCGCGTCGACAGGGCCGCCAGCACGGCCATCCGCGCGGCGACACCCATCTCGACCTGATCCTGAATGAGCGAGACGTCCAGATCGTCCGCGACGTCCGAATCGATCTCGACACCCCGGTTCATCGGCCCCGGGTGCATGACCTTCGCCCCCGCCGCGGCCCAGCTGAGCTTTTCCCGGTCGAGGCCCCAGAAACGGAAATACTCCCGCGTCGACGGCACCAGCGCGCCCTCCATCCGCTCC
>NZ_DASWNO010000129.1:0-3961 GCF_036399195.1 Brevundimonas sp. | reverse complement strand
CCGGCTAAACCTGAGCCATGAGCTCCGCCCCCCTGCCCGACGCCGGATCGAACTGGGTGGACCGCCATGCGCCGGAAAGCCTGAAGCCCTGGCTCAAGCTCGGCCGCTTCGACCGACCCATCGGGATATGGCTGCTGCTGCTGCCGGGCTGGCAGGGGATCGCGCTGGCGCTCGCCCAGTATCGCAGGGGGCCCGACGCCTACGACGCCTGGCTGTTCGTCGGCTTCGCCTTGGGCGCCTGCCTGATGCGGGCCGCGGGCTGCGCCTTCAACGACATCGTCGACCGGGACATCGATGCCAAGGTGGCGCGCACCGCCCTGCGGCCGATCCCGTCGGGACGCATCACCGTCAAACAGGCTTGGGCCTTCGTCATCGCCTGCAGTCTGGTCAGCCTGCTGATCCTGCTGACCCTCAACCTGACGGCGATCATGCTCGGCGTGGCGTCGCTGGCGCTCGTCGCGGCCTACCCCTTCATGAAACGCGTCACCTGGTGGCCGCAGGCTTGGCTGGGACTGACCTTCAACTGGGGCGCGCTTATGGGCTTCGCCGCCGCCTTCACCTTGGCCGCCAAGTTCGCCTTCCTGAACACGCTGCAGGTGGAAAGCATCGGCCCGCCGGCGCCTTCCATCATTCCGACGCTGGAGCCGCGCGACTATCTGGCCGCCCTGCTCCTGTACGCCGGCGGCGTGTTCTGGACCCTCGGCTACGACACCATCTACGCCCTGCAAGACATCGAGGATGACGCCATGGTCGGGGTGAAATCCTCGGCTCGCCGTCTCGCCGGAGCGGTCAGACAGGGCGTTGCGGTCTTCTACCTCCTCGCTCTCCTGTGCGCCGCGGGCGCGGGCGCGACGGCCGGTCTGGGCCCGCTGTTCTGGGTGGCGCTGCTGTCCTATGCGGCTCAACTCGGATGGCAGGTCTGGCGTCTCAGGCCAGAAGAATCGGCGCTGGCGCTGCGGCTGTTCAAATCGAACCGCGACGCCGGCCTCATCCTGCTTTCCGCCATCATCCTCGGCGCTGCTGTAGGGTGAAGCTTGTGAAGGAGTCCCGCATGACGACCTCTCCCCTCCGCCACGCCGGCCTCGCCGCCGTCGCCATCCTGATTGTGGCGTCGGCGGGCTGCAACCGGGACCGCGAGCCGGCGCCCGCGGCGAAGGCTGCGCCGGGACAGGCCGCTACGGTTGCCGCCACGGGCCCGACCGCGCCCCTGACTTTCGAGTCGAAGACCCCTTGGGCGGACGTGCGCCTGAGCCTGCCCGAGTCGCTCAAGGCGCAGCCCGACCTGCACCCGGCGCTCTATGAGGAAGAGGTGCGCCGCCTGCGCCAGTTCGTGGAGGGCGCCCAGGGCGAGCTGACCGAAGCGGGGGCGGACAGCGGCCTGCCCAAATACGCCAAGGACATCAGCTTCAGCACCGCCCTGCAGACGCCGAAGCTGTTGAGCCTGAAGCGCGTGGATTACGACTATTCCGGTGGCGCGCATCCGAACACGCTCTCCAGCGGTCTGTTGTGGGACAAGACGCTCAAGCGCCGGATCGGGCTGCCCGATCTGTTGGGCAAGACCGCCGACCTGACCGTGCTGGATCAGGCGATCTGCTCGGCCCTGAACGCCGCCAAACGCGCCCGCGCGCCCGACTCGCCCGGCGTCACGCTTGGCGGCAAGGCTTTCTCCTGTCCCCGTGCGCGCGACACGGCCTTCACGCTGACCCCGTCCGACACGCCCGGCAAGGCGGGAGGGCTGACCTTCCTGATCGGCCCCTATCAGGTCGGACCCTATGCCGAAGGCGCGTACGAGATCGCTATCCAGACCACCGTGTTCCGGTCGATGCTGACCCCCGCCTACAGCAGCGAATTCGGCGGCCGGCTCGCTCGCGCGGGCGACGTCACGCCGGGGTCGCCCCAAGCCCGACCGGCCTAAACCGACGCTCAGCGCGCGGCGAGAAACTGGTCGATCAGCGCCGCGAAACGGTCGGGCTGATCGGCCATGATGAAGTGGCGGCTGTCATCCACGCGGACGAGATGAACGGCGGCCAGACCGGCGTACTCCCGCGCCCACAGCGCATCGGCCATCGCGGCGGGCGCGCCGCCGTCGGCGTCTGCGGCGTAGAGCGCCCAAACCGGGGTCGTCATCGAGCCCAGTCCAGGCCGCAGGTCGGTCGTCATGACCTCACGGATGGCGGTCGCCATCGCCCGGCGATCCGAGCGCATCGACCATTCGACCATCGCGGCCTGTGTGGCCGGCGCGCGCGAATAGCCCACGGCGGCGCGTTCCTGGCCCGCCCGGTACGTCGCCTCGTCGGCGGAGACGATCCCGGCCGCCGCCTGCTCGGCGAAGGGACTGGCGGTCTCCGCCGTGGCCTGCGGCCCGTACAGGGCGGAGAAGAACGGCAGGCTGTCGACAGTCATCACCCGTCCCGGCAGGTCCGGATGGCGTTGCGCCAGCATCAAGGCCGCCATGCCGCCCATCGAATGACCGATGATCGCCGGACGTTCGAGACCGGCTTCGCGGATATAGCTGACCAGGGCCTCGACCGCGGGCTCGACGAAGGGACCGTCGCCGTGACGCCACGGCTCGCCCGCGAAGCCGGCCAGTTGCACCAGATGAACGCGGTGGGTCGCCCTGAGCCGCTCAGCCTCGGCGCGCCACACCTCGCGCGACGAGGCGAAGCCGGGGATGAGGAACACGTCGGGTCCCGCGCCGACGACCTCGACCGAGAGCCGGTCGGAGATGAAGGCCTGACGCGGCGCGGCGACCTGGGGGAACGCCTGAACCGACGGCGCGGAGAGCGCGGCGCCCGCGGCAAGGGCGAGGGCGGAGGCGGCGACCAGAAGGCGCAGGGGCGCGCGCCCGGAAAGACGGGTGGAGTTCAGCATGGCGATGTCCTTGTGAGCGGGGGGTCCTGACGACGTCAGGTGTGCGGATTGTCGAAGACGTCCTCAACCGGGCGGGCGAACAACACGGCGATCCGGTAGGCGAGGTCCAGCGAGGGATCGTGCTTCTCGGTCTCAAGCGCGTTGACGGCCTGGCGGGAGACGCCGAGCGCCTGCCCCAGCTGTTCCTGGGTCCAGCCGCGCTCGACGCGCAGGAGTTTGAGGCGGTTCTTCATCAGTTCGAGCTCTTGATGAAGGGGCTGACGCAGCCGAAGAAGGCCCAGAAGGCAGCGTAGACCAACCAGCCCGGCAGGTGGGGCGCGGCGGCGAAGGTTTCGGAGAAACCCCAGAACGTCGCCAGCGCCATGGCGAGGCCTGCGGCGACGATGAACTGTTTGGCGATCACCGCGCGGACGAACTCGTCGCTTTCACGGATCAGGCTGAGCGTCGCCCACAACTGGCCGATCACCGGAGCCGAGACCGCGGCGGCCAGGACCCAGGCCGCGGGGGTCCCTATCACCTCGTCGAAGACGTCCGTCACCATCATCGACACGCAGATCAGCATGTACGGAATCATGAAGGCGAAGGTGCGAATGACGTACCGGCGATGCGCTTCCGTTCCGGTCCTCCAGAGGCTTAGCATGACGAACACTCCCATTTGAAGTAAGGCTTACCTTACATCAGCATTATGTCATGTCAACATGACTTTTCGTCAGGCATGCATGACATGTTCAGCCGGAGCGCGCCGCCTTGCCGTGCGGGCGCGGGAGCGTATCTTAAGGTCATGCCTGCCGCTCCCCGCGCCCGCCCGACCGACCTGTTCACGCCTGGAGAGTGGACTCCATTCCAGACGCGCTCCGCCTGGATCGGACCCCTGCTGGTGGCGCACTGCTGGGCGGTGATCGCCGTCGCGGTCGCGGCCGGGGTGACATGGCCGGCTCTGATCCCGTTGTGCATTGCAGTCGTCGGAACCCGGCAGCTGGGCCTCGCCATCCTGATGCACGAGGCGGCGCACGGGGGACTCTCGTCCAACCGCCGCGTGAACGACTGGCTCGGCCACTGGCTGTGCGCGGTCCCGATCGGCGCTTCGCTG
>NZ_DASWNO010000128.1:0-2751 GCF_036399195.1 Brevundimonas sp. | reverse complement strand
CCGGAGACCGCCCCCGCATGTCCGCCGCCTTCGCCATCGGTCAGCGCGCCTGGCTCGGCGCCCGCATCCTGTGGGGCGCGCCCGTCGCGGTGAAGTTCCGCGGCGTGCTGCAGGCCCTGCTCGCCGCTCTTCTGCTGGCGGCCCTGGCCTCGTGGAACCCGGCCGATCCCAGCTTGAACGCGGCCTCGGGGGCGGCGCCGACCAACTGGCTGGGCCTGAACGGCGCCCTCTTCGCCGACCTGTTCATGCAGTCGCTGGGCCTCGCCGCCTGGCCGGCCGCCCTGCTGCTCACCGCCTTCGGTCTCGCCGCCGCCATCGGCGACGTGATCCAACAGCGGCTCAAGCCGTCACCGCTGAAGGCCCTCTCCGCCACCGTCGGCGTGCTGGCGCTGTCCGCGGCGCTGTCCGCCCTGACCCAGCCCGCCGCCTGGCCGCTGGCCGCCGGTTTGGGCGGTCTGTGGGGCGACGCGATGGTCGGGCTGGTGCGCATGGCCTGCGAGGCGCTGCGGCTGCCGGGCGCGCCTATCGTCGCCGGCGTCGTCTTCCTGCCCGCGGCCCTGTGGGCCATCGGCTACGCGATCGGCCTGAGGGTCTCGGACATCGGCGACGCCCTGACCTGGTCCAGCCGCCGCTCCGCCGCGCCCGCTCCCGCCAAAGCGGCACGCACGCCCGCCAAGGCCCCACCCCGGCCTCGACCAGCGCCTGAGCCCGACGACTATCCCGCCGTCGCGCTGGACCCCGCCGCCGACGACCCGCCGTGGGACACGCCCGAGCCCGTCCGCGGCGCGCCAGAGCCCAAGGTCGCGGCCGCCAAGGCCCCCAAGGCCTCGCGCCGGGAGCTGGACGACAGCCAGGCCGCTTTCGACTTCGCCAAGCCTTCCACCGGCTTCGACCTGCCCCCGCTGGGCATGCTGACCAAGCCGGCAAAGCGCGTCGCCTCGGTCGACGAAGAGGCGCTGAAGCAGAACGCCAAGATGCTGGAGGGCGTGCTGCAGGAATTCGGCGTCCGCGGCGTCATCGACCAGATCCGGCCCGGCCCCGTCGTGACCCTGTACGAATTGGTCCCTGCCCCGGGCGTGAAGCACGGTCGCGTCGTCGCCCTGTCCGACGACATCGCCCGCTCCATGTCCGCCCGCGCCTGCCGCATCAGCGTGGTGCCCGGCCGCAACGCCATCGGCATCGAACTGCCCAACGCCAAGCGCGAGACCGTCTATCTGCGCGACCTGCTGGCCTCGACCGAATACGACAAGCCCGCCCACCTGCTGCCCCTCGCGCTCGGCGAGACCATCGGCGGCGAGCCCTATGTCGCCGATCTGGCGCGCATGCCCCACCTGCTGATCGCTGGAACCACCGGCTCGGGCAAGTCGGTCGGGGTCAACGCCATGATCCTGTCGATCCTCTACCGGCACAGCCCCGCCGAATGCCGCTTCATCATGATCGACCCGAAGATGCTTGAGCTCAGCGTCTACGACGGCATCCCGCACCTGCTGGCCCCCGTCGTCACCGATCCCAAGAAGGCCGTCGTCGCTCTGAAGTGGACCGTGCGCGAGATGGAGGACCGCTACCGCCGCATGTCCAAGCTCGGGGTGCGTAACATCGCCTCCTACAACGAGCGGGCTCGCGAGGCCGTGGCCAAGGGCGAGCATTTTGAGCGCACCGTCCAGACCGGCTTCGACGAGCAGGGACGCCCGGTCTACGAGTCCGAGAAGATCCGGCCCGAACCCCTGCCCTTCCTCGTCGTGGTCATGGACGAGATGGCCGACCTCATGCTGGTCGCCGGCAAGGACGTCGAGGGCGCGGTCCAGCGTCTGGCCCAGATGGCCCGCGCCGCCGGCATCCACCTGATCATGGCCACCCAGCGCCCGTCGGTCGACGTCATCACCGGCACGATCAAGGCCAACTTTCCGACCCGCATCTCCTTCCAGGTCACGTCCAAGATCGACAGCCGCACCATCATGGGCGAACAGGGCGCCGAGCAGCTGCTGGGGCAGGGCGACATGCTCTACATGGCCGGCGGCGGCCGCATCACCCGCCTGCACGGCCCGTTCGTGACCGATCAGGAGGTCGACGAGGTCTGCAAACACCTGCGCGCCCAGGCAGAGCCCGACTATCTGGACCTGATCACCGACGACCCCGACGGCGACGGCGACGCGGCCTTCGACGACGAGGGCGGCGGCTCAGGCGACGACCTCTACGATCGGGCGGTGGCCGTGGTGACCCGCGACCGCAAGGCTTCGACCAGCTACATCCAGCGCCGCCTGCAGATCGGCTACAACCGCGCCGCCTCCCTGATCGAGCGGATGGAGCAGGAGGGCGTCGTCAGCCAGGCCAACCACGCCGGCAAGCGGGACATCCTCGCCGGTCCGCCGCCGATGTAGGTCCGCATCCGCGGCGAGGAGACCACCTGATGAGCCGGAAACGAGGCCGACGACTGGTCATCACCCTGCTGGTCGCAGCCGGGGCCGCCGCGGGACTCTGGGCCGCGGGCCGTTTCTTGAAGGATCGGATCACCTATACGGACCACGCGGTCGACGTCGAGATCATCCGCCCTTCCGCGTAGCTGCCCGGCCCGGCGCCGAGGGATGGGGAACCTCTCCCGATGAACGTCGCTTCATTCCAGCGCCGGAATGTGGTCAGGCTCGGGTCACGACCTCGACAGACCGTCCGGCCATACCTCCTTCATCGACAACCATCCCGAACGGGAGAGAATATGACCGTCTCACGCCGCGCCTTCGCGCTTGGATCCGCCGC
>NZ_DASWNO010000127.1:0-12240 GCF_036399195.1 Brevundimonas sp. | reverse complement strand
CCGTCGAACCGGCAGATCGAGCCCCCGCCCGCCGCGACCGTGTGAATGCTCAGCATCGGTGCGCGCAGACGTACGCCGGCCACCACCGCTTCAGACACCCGCTCGTAGTCGCCGGCGAAGTGGGATACGTCGGTCGAGGTGCCGCCCATGTCGAAGCCGATGACGCGGTCGAACCCGGCCGCCCTCGCCGTCTGCGCCATGCCGACCACGCCGCCCGCCGGTCCCGACAGGATGGCGTCCTTGCCGCGGAAGGCGCCGGCCGCCGTCAGTCCGCCGCTGGACTGCATGAACAGCAGCGGCGTCGCCTCGCCCAGATCGGCGCCGACCCGATCGACATAGGCGCGCAGGATCGGCGACAGATAGGCATCCGCCACGGTCGTGTCGCCGCGCCCGATCAGCTTGATCAGCGCCCCGACGTCGTGGCTGACCGAAATCTGTTCGAAGCCGACCTCGCAGGCGATCTCCGCCAGACGCGTTTCGTGGGCGGTGAAGCGCCAGCCGTGCATCAGGACGATGGCGACGGCGCGCAGACCGCTCGCAAGGGCCGCCGTCAGATCGGCCCGGGCGCGGTCTTCGTCCAGCGGCCGTTCGACCGTCCCGTCGGCGTGCACGCGCTCGTCGATCTCGAAGACACGATCATAGAGTTGGTCGTTCAGGACGATTCGCCGGGCGAAGATGTCGGGCCGGCTCTGCCAGCCTATGCGCAGGGCGTCGCCGAAGCCGCGGGTGATCGCCAGCAGCGTCGGCTCGCCCTTACGCTCCAGCAGGGCGTTTGTCGCCACGGTGGTGCCCATGCGAATGCTGTCGACCAGCCCGCGCGGCAGAGGCCCGGGACCGGCGCCGAGGATGCGCCGCACGCCCTCGACCGCGGCGTCGCCGTACTGTTCGGGGTTGTCGGACAGCAGCTTGCGCGTCTGCAACCGACCGTCAGGGGCGCGCGCGACGATGTCGGTGAAGGTGCCGCCCCGGTCGATCCAGAAGCGCCAGCCGGCGGAAGAGGCGGTCGGCGGCGCATTCATCTGTCGCTCTCCGGACCCGTGGCTGATTGGACCGAGCCTTTAGACTGCCACACCGGGCCCGCCAATCGTCGCCGTGGAAGTAGCAGCTTAATGGAGGAGGCCGTGGCGGTGCTTCAGTCCAGCGTTAGCTGTTTCCCCTCGTCGTCGGGCGAGCGCTGCAGGCGAGCTAAGTCCAGCCACGATGACCGTTCGGCTCAACTACAGGGCCTCATTCGACGTGAAGGCTACCCACCGCCTCATCCCACTTGCCGGCGAGCCCCGGCACCTCCTCAAGCTGACGTACCTCCTCGAATCCACCGCGGTCTTCGCGATAGCGTACGATCTCGAAGCCATGGCCGCGCAGGGCCGGAATTGCGTCAAGCTGCTCCGCGCTCGCGTGATTGAGGTTCAACATGTGCGCTTCCCGTTTGTGATGGGCGATGCTCGGCCGCCGTCCTCGTGGCGGGCGGGCAGGCTCTGCTTGATCAGCGTCCTGAGAGTCAGGCCCGCCTCGTGCTGCTGAGGAGGACGTCCACCGGAGAACGGGACGCAGGTTCCGCCGTTCCGACCGCTATTGCAGTAGCTGGTCCATCAGACATTGGCCCGGCGCCTTGTCGGGGCGGCGCCTGAGCAGCCGCGTGCCGTGGCGGAAGCGATCGTCAGACACCTGGTCAAAGCCGACCTCGACGACCAGCTCAGCCCGTAGCGGCTCCCAGGCCGCCGAGCGTTCCGTGCTCCAACGGCTCGGACCGCCCGGTGCACGCCCCGTGAATCCGGGGCCGCCTCGGAGAGCCTCAAGCTCGCTGGTCAGCGCCTCCTTGTCCACGCTTGCGAAGCCGGAGGTATGGCCGACGTGGTGAAGCAATCCGTCATCATCGTAGAGACCGAGCAGCAAGGAGCCGATGTCCCGTCCATCGGCGGCATAGCGAAAGCCGCCCACGACGCAGTCGGCTGTGCGCGCCCGCTTGACCTTGATCATCGCGCGTTGGCCCTGGAGGTAAACACCGTCCCGTGACTTGGCGACGATCCCTTCGAGCCGGCCGTCCGCCAGCCAGGTCTCGGCCAGATCACGGTCGTCGGTGCCCGGTGTCAGGGACATCTCAGGGGTTTCCCGCCCCGACAGGAATGCTTCAAGTCGAGCGTGCCTCTCTGTCCAGGGACGGTCCCGCAAATCAGTCCCGTCCGTGTCGATGAGCATGTCGAACAGAGCGAAGATGGCCGGAGTCTCGAGCGCCAGGCGTCTGATGCGACTTTCCGCAGGGTGGAGCCTCGCCTGCAGCACCTCGAACGAGAAGCTGTCGCCCTCCCGAGCCAGAAGTTCGCCGTCGAGACCGAAGCTCGGCTCGGGCAGTGCGGCCAGGCGCTCGACGACCTCGGGGAAGAACCTGTTCAAGGACTTGCCCGATTTGGCCACCAGCTCGACCCGTTCCCCCGCCTTGAAGGCGAGGCAGCGGAAGCCGTCCCATTTGGGTTCGAAGCGCCAACCCGGCCCGCTGGGGAGGGCAGGGCGAGCGAGGGCCTCCATTGGGGAAGCGTGAAGGATGGGCCCGGTCATTCCCAGCTGATCGGCGGCCAAATGGGTTCTCCGTGGTCATGGCGGCAGCGCGGTCCCCAAGGCGGCGGCTTTGGATGCACACGCATTCGATCAAGCTCCCGGCTGCTGAAGTCGCTCCAACAACTCCTCCGCCACCTGTGCGGCCGGTGCTTCGCCGTCCAACGGCGGCAGTATCAGCCGACCTCCTTTGATTTCGCCCTCTGCGGGGTTCGCGGTCGCGAGAGTCGAGTGGTCGGTTAGCGTTAGCGCCACGCCCTTGGGGCCGGCGATCAGGCGAGAAACCCCGGCTTCACGCGCCCTCATGCTGACGCGAGCAAGGTCGAGCAGGGTTACGACCTCGTCGGGCAACGAGCCGAAGCGGTCCTCGATCTCCTCGGCGAACTGAGACGCTTCGTCCAGGTCCCTCAGTCTCGCGAGCCTTGCGTACAGGCTGATCCGCACACCCGTGTCGGGAACATAGCTTTCGGGTATCAGCCCGCTGGCGCCGACATTGAGTTCAGGGGTCCAGGGCGCCTCTATCTCGCCACCCTGTGCGGAGCGGAGCGCCTGTGTCAGCAACTGCTGATACAGACCCAAGCCGATCGCCTGCAGATGCCCGGCCTGATCGTCGCCGGTGACGTCGCCGCCCCCACGAATGTCCAGATCACGCATGCTGATCGCGAGCCCGGCTCCCAGGCGATCGAAGGCCTCCAGCGTGGACAGCCGCGATCTCGTCGCGTCGGCTAACTCGGTCTCCGGGTCCGTGAACAGATAAACGAACCCTTGGCTGCGCCCGCGACCGACGCGTCCCCTTAGCTGATGAAGCTGTGCGAGCCCGAAGCGGTCTGCACGCCACACCAGCATCGTGTTGGCGCGAGGCACATCCAGACCGCTCTCGATGATGCTTGTGGCGACGAGGACATCGCCCTCGCCGTCGCCAAAGGACACCATGGCTTCGTCCACGGTCTCGGCTGGCAGGCCGCCATGGGCGACCACCACCCGAAGATCGGGCGTCAGCTCACGCAGGTCATTGGTGACGGCGTCGATATCCTCGATCCGCGGGACGACGACAAAGCTCTGACCGCCGCGTCGCCGCTCTCTTAAAAGGGCGGTGCGCAGGGTCGCCTTGTCGAATGGGGCAAGGAAGGTTCGGACCGGCCGGCGTCGTGACGGTGGCGTGGCGATGACGCTTACGTCCTCGATGCCAATCAGAGCGGTCTGCAAGGTGCGGGGGATGGGCGTCGCCGTCATGGTCAGGACGTGGCCATCGGAAGCCAGCTCCCTGAGCCGATCCTTGACCCGGCCGCCGAAGCGCTGTTCCTCGTCGATGATCACCAGGCCAAGGTCGCTGAAGGCAAGCTTCTCTGCAGCGACTGCGTGCGTGCCCACCACGATGCGGACGGAGCCATCGGCGACGCCATCCCGCACCACCTTGGCATCTTTCGCGGAGACGAGCCGGGACAGCTGTGCGACCTGGATCCCGGTTCCTTTGAACCGCTTCTCGAAGGTTGCGAAATGCTGGCGCGCCAGAACGGTCGTCGGCGCCACGACGGCAACCTGCTTGCCAGCCAGGGCGGCGGCCGCGGCGGCCCTCAACGCCACTTCCGTTTTGCCGAAACCCACGTCTCCGCAAATCAGCCGGTTCATCGGACGCCCCGAGGCCATGTCAGCGAGGACGGCCTCGATGGCGGCGGATTGATCCGGTGTTTCAGGGTACGGGAACCGCGCTGAAAAGCGGGCCAACTCCGCGACCGGCGGCTTGAGAGCCGGCGCGGCGGCGGTTTCCCGCGCTCTGGCGATCTCCATAAGGTGGGCCGCGGTCCGATCGATCTCTACACTGATCTCGGACCGGCGCTTGGCCCAGGCGTCTGTGTGCAGGCGGTCAAGGGTGACGCCGTGTTCGTCCGACCCGTAGCGCCAGATTTTGCCGAAATCCTCTACGGGCGCCAGAAGAGCCGCGCCTCCGTAGTACTCGAGTCTCAAGGCATCGCGCTCGAGCCCGTTGACCTCGATCCGATCAAGGCTACGCAGCACGCCAAGGCCGTGATCCTCGTGGATGACGACGTCGCCGATCCTCAGCTCTGGTTCCGTCAGCAGGGACGGGTTCGGGGCCGCGCCGCCGGTTGCGACACGACCGCCGAATACGTCAGCCGCAGCGACGACGGCGACCTTGGTTTGATGGTCCAGGTACCCCCCTTCGAGATCGAATTCGCCGACGTGCACTCGTCCAGGCGACCCGTCTCGCAAAGCCTGGAAGGACTCGGCTTGCGTCAACTCGGCGTCCAGGCTTCGCTTCAAGCGCCGCGTCACAAGTTTCGTCTCATGCGACAAGCCGGCGACCAGGACACGGAAGCCTTCGCTCAGGCGCATGCGCGCGAACTCAGACAGGTCGCGGACCGCGTCTCTCGATGTAGCGAAGCGAGGCGCCGCTTCCACGGCCGACGCGTCGAGATCAAGGCTGGGCAAGGCGTCGAGCCATCCGATCAATTCCGCCGCCGTGAGATACAGCGCATCTGGAGAGCTCGGTCGCTCACCGTCAGGGAACTGCGTACGGATCTCGTGCGCGTCGATCACCTGGGTTTCGAATGACGCCGCACGAGCATCGCTCTTCGGGTCACGCGCGACGGCGGGGTCGGTTAGCAACTCGCTGACCGACGTCAGCCTGCCGTAGAAGTTCGCGGCGCAATGCTCCAGGCCAAGAGCGCGTTCGTCTTGAGACGGCAAGATCAGTTCGGAGGCGGGCCCAAGATCCAGATCCTCGACGTCGGCGAGGGTGCGCTGCGTCAGCGGGTCATACGTCCTGATGGCGCTGATTCGGCCGTCGAGTATTGAGATCCGAAAGGGTGACGGCTCGGCGGCTGGGAAGATGTCGATGACCTCGCCGAGGAAGGCGATCTCCCCCGGCTCATCGACCCTGTCGTCCCTGATGTAGCCCGACGAGTCAGCGAAAACCTGCAAGCCCTCGAGATCCGCGACGTCGCCGACCGTAATCCGGAAAAGTGTGTCACGGATCACCTCGATGGGTGGTGTGCGCTGCATGAGCGCTTCGACCGAACCGATGACAAAGCGTTGCTTGCCGGCGGCTCCGATCAGGTGACGCAGGACGGCCAACCGTCGCCCCATCACCTCCCGCGAGGGAGATGACCGGTCGTATGGAAGGCAGTCCCAAGCCGGAAGCACCAGGACTTCAGCGGCCGGTGAGAATTGGCGAAGCGCTCGGCCGATCTCATCCGCCCGGCGTTCGCTCGACGCGACATAGAGGACTTCGTCCAGCTCTGAAGTTGCGAGGCAGGAGGCGATCCATGCGGTCGGGGGTTGGGTGATCGAGACCGGCGGTTCCGCGCTCGTCGCGGCCTGGTCTGGAAGCGGGCCGTCGCGAAAAGCTGCGTTTGACAAATGTCACCTCGGAACATGGTGCTTTCCAATCGCTGCGGCTCGTCGCGGTTCCTTCACAGCTAAGCGCGCGGCCGGCGCGACGGCGTTGGGCTCCGGCTCGTGAGAGACTGCTGTCCATCCCCAGGGTTGGGTCCGCTTCCGGCCGGAGCGGAGGTTCGACGGAACGTCATTGCGAGAGTCAGGCGCAGCCGCTCCTTCGTGACACAACCCCCACTTCCTCGCGTCCGAACACAGCCACTAGGGTGAAGCACCCGCTCAGGCTGACGGGATACGCCATGGGGGATGCCGGCGGTTCGTCCCCGCCGTGAAGATGCAGAGTTCATTGCCCGCAGGATCGTTGAGCCGCGCCTCTTGCCACAGCCAGGGCTCGTGTCGGGGCTCGGAGATGAAATTGATCCCGACGGATTTCAGCCGGCTGACCGCCTCGAGCAAATCAACCACCTCGAAATAGATGACGGGTCCCCCTGACGGCGCCACGTCCTGCAGATGAATCGAGAATGTCGCATCGCCCTCCGGCGCCTCGAAGCGGGCATATTCCTCCCGGGCGGACACGATCAGCCGGAACCCGAGCGCCGTATAGAAAGCGACGCTGGCTCCAAAGTCAGTCGCTCCGACAGTCACTTGGTTCAAGCGCATGGCGTCTCCAGTCCAGTGACGGCTGTTGTTCAACTTTGGCGGAAACCGGAAGTCTCAAGGCTCCGCCCTGCCAGGGATCGGTCGCGCCACAGGGGCCGAACGGCCCTTCAGCGCTCACGACTGCTCCTGATCTGCTTCCATGCACTCACGCGTCAGGCAAGACGCCGCTCGTCCGAGCGGGCCGGGAGCCGCCCTTCGGTCGGTGCGTCTTGGGCCGCCGGTGAGCGCTTAGCCGCCGTATCCGCGACCGCCACCGCCGAAGCCGCCCCTGGAAACGACGGTTGTGCGGCTTTGCACTCGCGTCGGAGCCTGCCGCGCGGCCGGCGTGTGGTCGCGGGCGTTGGTGATGTTGCGCCCGGTCCGGTAGTCGCGCGACAGGTAGCCGCCGCCGTAGCCGTTGGAATATTGGCCATTGCGGTCGCGGTAGAGCGGCCCGCCTCCGCGATAGCCCCCGCCGTTCATCAGCTGGCCGATGATGAAACCGGTCGCCAGCGGACCGAAGAAGGAGCCGCCGCCGGAGTTCAGCGGCCGGCACTGTTCGGGACCCCACTGGCCTTCGCATTCAGCTTGGGTCGCATAGCGGGGGCCGGAAGCATCGGCCTGCTGACCGGCGACGTTGGACGCGACCACGCACTCCTCGTCCGGAATGTCGTTGGCGGCGCGGCATTCGTCGAGCGAGGTGTAGGCGAGGACCGGCTCGGCCGCCGCCACGGGGATGCTGCTCTGGGGCGACCCGCAGGCCGACATGGAGAAGCCGACCGTGGCCATCAGGCTGGTGACCTGCAGGGTCCGCGAGCGCTTGAGGCTGCGCATGGTGGTGGTTTGGGGGAGGGCGTCTTCAGTCATGGTGCGCCTCAGGCCGTCATGCAGGCGGCGTTGAGCAGGCCGACGCCGAGAGAGATGGAAGCGAGGTAGACGCCGGCGGCGAGCTCACCCGCCTCGATCCGCTCGGCCAGGGCGCGATAGACGAGGCGGCTGACGACCATGAAAGAGACGATCTGGATCACCCCGGCGAGCAGGGCCCAGGCCGCGAACTCGGGCAGGCTCACAGTGTGCGACAGCGCGGAAGCCAGAGGCAGCACATAGCCGAGCAGCGCCCCACCCAGGGCCACCGCCGCGGCGACATTGCCTTGACGGATGAGGGCGCGCTCGTTGTAGGGGGTGACGAGCTGGTAGATGAACTTGAAGGCGGCGAAGAACAGCACCGCCGCCACGAAGGCGATGATGAAGGCCGTGGCGCCTGTCTGAAACGCGAACCAGTCCATTGCGAAGTCTTCCCCTCTGCTGCGCCTAGGCGCGGAACTCGGCCATTTCCAGTGGAATGCCGATCATGATCTCGTGCGTGGTCTCGCCGCCGTCGGGCTGCATCTCAAGCGCCAGCATGAGCTCACGCCCGTCCGACAGCTCCCGGGCGTACAGCATGCACGTCTGGAAGATTCTGGCGTAGGGAGCAACGGCGGCGCGGTCGTCGTAGATCGTTTCCCACAGGGTCACTGGAGGCTGGCGCGCGTCGCTCTCCGCGAACCACAGTCGGGGATAGACCGGCAGGTCCTCGGCGGCGCCGTCGAAGCTCGGCTCGGACAACCTGTCGGCCCAGAGACGGCGCTCCCGCTCACCCGGCGGGTAGGCCGAGGACCAGGGCGTGAAGAGCGTGAAGTCATAGGCCGCCTGACCCTCGGGATCGTCGCTCATGGCCTGCAGCATGACGTGATCGTCGGTGTAGAAGCGATGCACGAACTGGCCGCCCTCCAGGGTGATGAGCCCCTGGGCTGTGATCTCGAGCGCGTCCCTGTCCAGGGTGAATCGGGTCTCGTCGCCGAGCCGGCGCCAGGCCAAGGGGTCCAGCGACACCGTCCGCCCCACTGTGATGTTGCGCACCTGCGCGAGAGCAGGCGGCGGCGGCGTCTTGGCTCCTGAAGTGAACAAGCCCCTGAACATGGTGTTTCTCTATGCCGCCAGGCTGGTCGGGGCGAGTCTGGCCGCTGCGACGTAGAAAAGCCTGTCCCCGGCGTCGACCAGCCGGTCCATCGGCGGATTGAACGTCGGGGTCGTGTCGCGCGCGCTCTGGATCGCCAGCAGGGTCGCGCCCTGCTCGAGGAGGCTCCGAGCCAGTTCGCTGAACGCCCTCGGCCGCTCGGCCCCCCATGCCAGGCTGAACAGGGTCGCGCCTTCGTCAAGATGACTGGTCAGGGCGCTGATCACCTGGCTCGCACCCGGGTCCTTGCAGGCTCGGGCGACGAGCTGCGGCCCGGCGGACAGAATAACCTCGACCTCCGGGCAGTGCTGGTCGATCAGGCGAGCGTGGTCCTCGTCCTCGAAGTGGCAGACCACGTGCGCGGTCGGCGGTACCAGGGCGGCCGCGGCGAGGGTTGCGGACAGGGTGTCGGAATCAGAGTCGGTGAAGATGAGGACGCGGCTCGCCTGCGGCACGCCCGCCCGGGTCAGGGCGGCGGTCGAGGTGAGGCTCTCGGACTGGACGTAGCGGATGCGGCCGTCCAGATCGGTCAGGGTCTGTCGCGTCAGCAGCACCAGCGTCTGGTCCGGCGAGAGATCGGCGCAGAGCTCGTCGATCATCTTCGGCGTTCGCGCCGGGTGATAGCCGATCAGGACGATCGAGGCGGTCATCTTCGAATAGTCTCCCTTGCCGGCGCGTCTGAGGCGCCAAATGTCGCCGATGGCGCCGAGCACCTTGGCGACGACGGTGGTGAAGGCGGCGATCGCACCGGGGAAGACCCACAGTGCCGTGACAAGCCGGCCCGCCGCCGTCTGCGGGCTGAGGTCGCCGTAGCCCACGGTGTAGGCAGTGGTCGCGTACCAGTAGAGGAAGGCGCTGGCCTCCTGAAGTTTGCTCTCGCCCGCGACGGCGAGCAGCAGCCAGGTGACGGCCGCGTGCACGGCGATCAGCAGGACCAGCATGGTCCAGTGCAGATCGGCCATGGCGTGGAAGGCCCGATCGAACAGGCGCGCCAGTTTCATTCTCGGCAGCAGCATGTAGGCTCACGGTACGCCGGACGAACTGCCGGGCCATGACGAAGTCTTCGCAGACCCATGGCCCAAGTCAACCGTTCATGATACGCGTTACATGAAACATGCGTAACGAGCCCTCAAACCCCTTGTCCTCTCCCAACGATCGTATACGTGCTTGGCGTAAGGCCCGTCGTGAGGCGGGCATGATCAAGGTGGAGTTCTGGATACCCGACGTTGCGAAGGATGATGTGAGAGCGGCGGTTCACGCCATTGTCACCGAGTCCACGCGCGGACCCGCTCTGGTTCGTCGCCGGCGCCGGAGCCTTCTGATTCATCCTTCTGGAGTGAGACATCCCATGGACGCCGTCATCGAAACCGCCTGGACCGTGCCAGCCATCAAGGCGGCGCTCGACGAATCCGACCTGGTTCGGGAGGGCGAAATGACGCTCCGTGTCGTGGAAGGCGCCGAGCCGGTCCTGCTCGCCACGATGCACGAGTACGGCGACTTGCCGATCTATCTCAGTGTGGGCGGATCTCAGATCGTGGTCTCGGTGCTTCTCTGGCCGGTGGCGGAGCAGGCGGACGCCGCGCGGTTCAACGAATTCCTGCTGAAGGCCCAGCGCGTGGTGCCGCTCTCGAACTTCGCCATCACCTCGGTCTCTGGCGAGGACGTGTATGAGCTCATGGGCGAGCTTTCCTGCAAGACCACCCTGCAGACCATATTGATCGAGCTTCGCACCCTCGCCGAGAACGCTATCGACGCGACCGGCCTGCGCGAAACCTTCGGCGCCCAAGCCGCCTGAACCGGGAGACAGAACCATGTCCATGCTCGCCAAACTGTCCGCCCTGTTCCGCGGCACCGCCCATGAGGCCGGTCAGTCGGTTGTCGACGCCAATGCGCTGAAGATACTGGACCAGGAAATTCGGGACGCCGACAACGCACAGGGCAAGGCGCGCGACGACCTCGCCGGGCTCGTCGCGCGCCGCCGCATGGCGGAGACCGAGCTCAAGAGCTTCGGCGACCAGATCTCCAAGTACGAGAACTCGGCCCGCGCCGCGCTGTCGCAGGGCAAGACGGATCTTGCACGAGAAGTCGCGCAGCGGATTGCGGAGCTCGAGTCCGAGATCGGCACCCGCGGGCCGCTGATCGAGAACATGAAGGCCGCCGAGTCCCGCCTGCGGACCGCCATCGCCGCGACGGACCAGAAGATCGAGACGCTGCGTCGTGAGATCGACATCGTGAAGGTCAATGACAGCGTCCAGAAGGCCCAGACCTCCGTCGCCCTCCAGTCGGCCGGCGCCCATTCACGCATCGGCTCCGCGGCCGACAGCCTGCAGCGCATCAAGCAGCGCCAGGCCGTGAACGAGGAGAAGCTGCGTGCCGGCCAGGAGCTCGAGGACAAGCGCACCGGAGCCGACCTGGACGCCAAGCTCAAGGACGCCGGCATCCTGCCTGGCCAGGCGTCCGCCGACGATGTCCTGGCGCGGCTCACCGCTCAGGAGATCAAGGTGGTGACGCCGTTGATCGAGACCTCGGTCCCGGTGTCCAGAGACCCCGCCTAGGCCAATGGAAAGACTCAGGCTCGATCCGCGGCCCGACTGGCAGGGGCGCGCCGAAGCGGTCGGATTCACTTGGCACCACGATTCCGGCGAACGGTATTGGGACGAAAGCGCCGCCTACGCCTTCTCTATCGCCGAGATCGAAGACGGGCTCGAGGCGCCGACGGCCGAGCTCCACCAGATGTGCCTGAATCTGGTGGACGAGGCGGTCAGGTCCGAACGCCTCATGCAGCTGCTGGAAATTCCCGAGGCTTCGCGCGATTACGTCGCCGACAGCTGGGTCCGCGGCGAGCCTTCGCTCTATGGCCGGTTCGACTTCGCCTATGACGGCCAGGGCCCGGCGAAGCTTTATGAATACAACGCCGACACGCCGACGAGCGTGTTCGAGACGGCGGTCTTCCAATGGCTATGGTTGGAGGACCGCATCGCCGACGGCGCGCTGCCCGCGGACGCCGACCAGTTCAACAGCCTCCACGAAAAACTCGTGGAGCGCTTTCGCGCCATCTTCCCCGAAGGCGGCTTCGTCCACTTCAGCTCCGACCCCGATTTCGTCGAAGATCGGCAGACGGTGCGCTTTCTCGAAGATCTCGCGCGGCAGGCGGGCCTCGACCCGAAGTTCGTCGCGATCGACCAGATTGGCCTGAATGCGGACGGGCGGTTCGTGGACGACGAGAACTGGCTGATCCAGGCGATGTTCAAGCTCTACCCGTGGGAGCAGATGCTGCGTGACGACTACGCCGAGCCTTTGCCGAACGCGCAGGTGACGGTGCTTGAGCCGGCCTGGAAGTCGTTGCTGTCCAACAAGGGCCTGCTGCCGCTGCTCTGGGAGCGGCATGGCGGACATCCCAACCTTCTGCCGGCCTACTTCGAAAGCGACCCCGCTCATGGAGCATTAGGCGACGCTTACGTCCGCAAGCCCCTCTTCTCGAGAGAGGGCGCCAACGTCTCGATCGTCGAGGGGGCGTTGCGGGAAGAGGGGCTGGACGCAGGCTACGGCGACGGCAGTCATATCCGTCAGGCTCTGCATGCGCCGCCGATCTTCGATGGCCAGCATGTCATCGTCGGGTCCTGGGTCGTCGGCGATGAGCCGGCGGGAATCGCCTTGAGAGAAGACGTCGGCCGCATCACGCGCAATACGTCGCGCTTCGT
>NZ_DASWNO010000126.1:0-1741 GCF_036399195.1 Brevundimonas sp. | reverse complement strand
CGAGATCGTCCGCGGCCGCGTGCCCTGGCTGGCGATCAATCTGGCGACGGCGGTGTTCGGCGCCAGCGTCATCGCCTTCTTCGGTGCGACGATCGAGCAGATCGTGGCGCTGGCGGTGCTGATGCCGATCGTCTCCGCCATTGGCGGCAACGCCGGGACGCAGGCGCTGACCGTGACGGTGCGCGCGCTTGCCACCCGCGAGCTGAACAGCTCCAACGCGCCCCGCACCTTCCGGCGCGAGCTGGTGGTGGGGCTGGCCAACGGTCTGGTCCTGGCGCCGTTGATCGGGTTCGCCGCGGGCATCTGGTCGGGCGACTGGCGCATTGGGGCCGTCATCGCCCTGTCCATGGTGCTGAACCTGGTCGTCGCGGCGACCGTCGGCGTCCTGACGCCGCTGACCCTCGCGCGGCTGAAGTTCGACCCGGCCGTGTCTTCCGCCGTGTTCGTGACCGCGACCACTGACTTCTTCGGCTTCCTGATCTTCCTTGGTCTCGCCACCATCGTCCTGATCTAATTCGGCCCGGAGCTTGCTGGCTCTCCTTGCGGGCGAGCACGCCCGTATCGATTTGGGTCAATCCGTGTCCGACACGCCCGCACCACGTCTGAGAGTCTCCCGCGAGGGACTCGCCCTCATCAAGAGCTTCGAGGGCTTCCGTCCGCGCGCCGTGCGCGGGCAGAGCGGCGGCTGGGTCATCGGCTACGGCCACACCGCCTCCGCCCGGGAGGGTCTGACGGTCACGCCGGCCGACGCCGAGCTCCTGCTCCAGTACGATCTCCTGCCGGTCGTTAAGGCGCTGAACGACACGGTCTCGGCCGGCCTGAACCAGCACCAGTTCGATGCGCTCGCCAGCTTCGCCGTCTCCGTCGGGATCGGACGGTTTCTGTCCTCGGACGTGCTCCAGCGCCTCAAGGAAGGCCAGCCGGCGCTCGCGGCCGACGCGCTTCTGGGCTGGCCCGTGCAGCCCGCACCGCAGGACCGGTTGAGGCGCCGCGCCGCGGAGCGGGCGCTGTTCAACGCGGACCCGGCCACGTCGGTCGGATTTGCGGACCTGATGGCCGCCCCCCTGCCCTTCCCGGCGCAGCCGCAAGAGCCGGACGCCCGCGCGGCGGCGGTGGCGGTGCTGCTCGGCGAGCATCCGCTTTCGGCGATGAGCGTCGGCCCGTTCCCTGCCGTCGAGACCGAGCCCGGGCCTGAAGGCTCGACTCACGCCCATCAGCGATACGCGCCCTATGCGACCGCACCGGTCGGGCCGCTACCCGGCTTTCCGCTCGTCGGCGCACAAGACAGGGAAGAGTTCGGGCCGGCCGCATCGGACGAACCGTCGCCCTTCGCCACGACAGACGGACCGGTCGATTCGTTACCGGCAGCCGATGCCGGGACCCCCGCGCCGGAAGAGCTTGAGCCGGCGGCGGACGAGCCGGTCGAACGCGTCGCGCCGGTTTTGCGTCATGAAGCCGAAGCGGCTTCGGGCCAGCGCCCGGACCGCGGCGGAGCCGGCCCGTTCCTGATCATCGGGGCCGCCGGCCTCGCGGCCTGCGGTGGAGCCGCCGCGGCGTTTCGCCTCGCGCTGGAGCAGTTGGCGCCGCTGGGCGAGACCATGGTGCTGGCGTGGGCGCTGGCGCTGATCGGCGTCGTCTGCGTCGGCGTGTCCGCCTGGAACCTCTATCAGCGCTGGGGCAGGCCGGACTGAGAATCCTCCCCCCTCGGGGGAGGGGGACCATGCGAAGCATGGTGGAGGGG
>NZ_DASWNO010000125.1:0-29244 GCF_036399195.1 Brevundimonas sp. | reverse complement strand
GGGCGTCTCGTAGCCGAGGCCGCTTTCCAGGATGGGCTTGCCGTACTTCAGCTCGCCGATCTGCAGATAGGGCGTGTCCCGTCCGCACTCGATGAAATTGCCCTGGCTGTAGATCAGGAACAGGCCCATCTCGCCGCCCTTGATCTGGCCGCCGAAGAGCATCGAGGCCGAGGTGTTCAGGCTGTCGGCCTGCAACGCCGGCGCGATGGACTGACGCACGCTTCGCAGGGCGTGGCCGAGCAGCTGGGCGCAGCGGAACAGGCTGTGCGCCGTCTCCAGTGTCTCGGGCTCCTCGCCGACGTTCAGGTGGACGCCGTCGCGGACCATGGCCAGGGCGGTCTGGGTGACCGACAGGTTGCCGGCGGTGGCGACGGACAGGACCCTGTCGCCGGGGCGGTCGACGACGTGCAGCTTTCGGTACGACGAGATGTTGTCGACCCCCGCATTGGTGCGGGTGTCGGCGATCATCGCCAGACCTTCCTCGACCAGCATGCCCACGCAGTAGGTCATGCGGTCCGCCACTCGCGAACGGCAGTCATCGGGGAACGGTAGCAGATTCGCATCCCAAGGGTTCCCCTATGCGGGGGAGAGTCAGGCCTGCTGCTGACCCTGTTGCATGTCGGCATCACGCACGTTCAGCCGAACCGACAGCCGCTCCCCGCCGCCGCCGTAGCTGGCCCCGCGAACGGGCGCCGCGCCGAGATAGTCCAACCCGGCGGCCACCCGCACATAGCGGTCGGTGGAACAGATGCCGTTGGCGGGGTCGAAGCCGACCCAGCCCAGACCGTCGATCCACGCCTCGGCCCAGGCGTGGGCGGCGTCCTGCTCGTCCTGGCCGTCGCGCCGAAGCAGGTGGCCCGAGACGTAGCGCGCCGGCACCCCCATCTGCCGGGCGCAGGCGATGAAGACGTGGGCGTGGTCCTGACAGACCCCCCGTCCGAGCGCCAGAACCTCCGCCGCGGTGTGGGTCGGCGTGGTCACGCCGACCTCGAACGACACCGAACCATGGATGCCGGCCATCAGCCGGTGCAGGCGGTCGAGCGGCGGATGGGCCGAGAACTCCGAGGCGAAGACCGAGATCAGCTTGTCCCGGCGCGTCAGGGCCGTGTCGCGCAGGAAGACGGTCGGCGACAACGTCTCCTGATCCGGCGGCACCACCCCCGCGGTGTCGGTCGTCACGACCTCGCCCGAGACGCGGACCGTCAGCGTCTGGGTCGGCTGTTCCGTATAGAGCGTGTGGACGATGTTGCCGAAGGCGTCTTCCGAGCGGCGCAGGCGCGCGTCGACATTGGTCTCGACGCGCCAGTGGCGAACCTGCTGGGCCTCCGACGAACGCGGGGTCAGGCGCAGGGTCTGGATGATGAACCGCGCCGCCCGGTCGTAGGCATAGGTGGTCGCGTGGTCGATATGAATGCGCACGCGTCAGCTCAGATACTGTTCGTGGATGGCCTGCCCCAGCCGACCGTTCTCGCCGAGGAAGGCCTGGATGTATTCGTGCAGGCCGGACTGGAAGATGTCGTCCATGCGCGAGTTGTCGAACGCGCGCATGCGATCCGCCGCCAGCCGCTGCGCCGGCCCGCGCCGGCCGTAGTCGTTGGCCAGCCGCTCCAGATAGCGGACGATGGAGGCCTGGCAGCTGGCCAGGGAGCGCGGCATCTGGCGGTTCAGAACCAGCAGGTCGGCGACCAGCCACGGCTTGACGCTGTCGCGATAGACCCAGCGGTAGGCGGTCAGGGCCGAGACCTCGCGCAGCAGGGTAGTCCACTGGAAATAGTCCAGCTGCCCGCCGACCCGTTCGCCCTCGGGCAGCAGCAGGTGGTATTTCACGTCCAGCAGCCGGGCGGTGTTGTCGGCCCGCTCGATCGCGGCCCCGAGACGCAGGAAATAGTAGCCGTCGTTGCGGAGCATGGTGCGGCTGGTGGCGCCCTCGACCGCGAGCGTCATCGCCTTCACCCACTCCAGGAAGCGCGTGAAGTCATCGCGCCGGCTGGGCTGCCCCTGGTCCTCCAGCCCGTTCCAGGCCCCGTTGATCGCCTCCCAAACCTCAACGGTCAGGGCGGTGCGCACCGACCGGGCGTTGGTTCGGGCGCGGGTGATGCAGGCGGCGATCGAAGACGGGTTCTCGGGCGCGAAAGCCAGGTATTCCCGCACCGACTTCTCGGTGGGCGATCGGCCGAGGGCCTTCGGCACGCTGGCGCAGGCCAGGGCGCTGGCCCACACCGTCCCGGCGTCGCCGTCCCCGCGGCTCGGAATAGCCGCCAGCCGGATCGTCGCCTCGAGAATCCGCGCGAGAAAGTCCGCGCGCTCGATGTAGCGGCCGGTCCAGTACAGGCTGTCTGCGGTGCGGCTCAGCATTCAGACATCCAGCACCCAGGTGTCCTTGGTCCCGCCGCCCTGGCTGGAATTAACCACCAGCGAACCGGGTTTCAGCGCCACGCGCGTCAGCCCGCCCGGCGCCACGCGCACGCCGTCGGGGCTCGAAAGCACGAAAGGCCGCAGATCGACGTGCCGGCCGCACAGTTCGCCCCTGTCCAGCGTCGGCGCCGTCGACAGCTCCAGCGTCGGCTGGGCGATGAAGTCGTCGGGGTCGTTGACGAGCCGCTTGCGGAAGGCCTCGACCTCGCTCTTCGACGCCGCGGGCCCGACCAGCATGCCGTAGCCGCCCGAGCCGCCGACCTCCTTCACGACCAACTGGTCGAGGTTCGACAGCACCTCTTTCAGCGCCTGCGGCTCCCGGCATCTGAGGGTTGGGACGTTTTTCAGGATGGGCTCCTGGCCGGTGAAGAAGCGGATGATCTCCGGCATATAGGTATAGACCGCCTTGTCGTCGGCCACGCCGGTCCCGACCGCGTTGGCGAGCGTCACCGTCCCCGCCTGATAGGCTGTCATCAGCCCTGGGACGCCCAGCGAGGAATCCGGCCGGAAGGTCAGCGGATCGAGATAGGCGTCGTCGATTCGGCGATAGACGACGTCGACCTGCTGACGGCCCTGCGTGGTGCGCATGAAGACCTTGCCGTCGTCGACGAACAGGTCCCGCCCCTCGACCAGATCCACCCCCAGCTTGTCGGCCAGGAAGGAGTGTTCGTAATAGGCCGAGTTGAACGGCCCCGGCGTCAGGACCACGATGGTGGGATCCGATCCCGCCGCCTCCGGAGCGCAGGCTCTCAGGCTTTGCAGCAGCATGTCGGTGTAGGTCTCGACCGGCCGCACCGGATAGTCGGCGAACAGATCGGGGAACAGCCGCATCATCATCTCGCGGTTCTCCAGCATGTAGGAGACCCCGGACGGCGTGCGGCAGTTGTCCTCCAGCACGTAGAAGCCGTCCTCGCCGGTCCGCACCAGATCGACCCCGGCGATATGGACCCAGACCCCGCGCGGCGGGCGTCGCCCCTGCATCTCGGGCACGTAGTGCGGGTTGGTCAGCACCAGCTCGGGCGGCAGCACTCCGGCCTTCAGGCATTCCTGCGGCCCATAGATGTCGCTCAGGAACAGGTTCAGCGCCTCGACGCGCTGGATCAGTCCTGCCTCCAGCCCCGCCCACTCGGACGCGCCGATGATCCGCGGCACCACGTCGAAAGGGATCAGCCGCTCACTGGACTCGGCTTCGCCGTAGACCGCGAAGGTGATGCCCATCCGGCGGAAGAACAGCTCGGCCTGACGCGAGCGCGCCTGCAGCAGGCCCTCGGGCGCCTCCTCTAGCCAGCGCGCCAACCCGCGATAGGGATCGCGAACGCCCCCGCCGTCACCTGACATCTCGTCGAAGGCCATACCGCTCCCGCTGCATCGATGGTGCAGCGTGGCCCGACAGGCTCCGCTGGCGCAACAGGAATGGCGGGGAATGGCAAACGGTTCAAGCCGCCCCCCGACTTAAGGCCAAGGCTGTCAGGTCCGCGTGATCGGCGGAACAGCACAGGCTGCACCCGGTTTTTCGAGCTCCATCCACGGAGAGCAGAACCATGCAGAACCCGTTCAACAACAACCGGCCGCGAAACGAACACGGCGGAGGCGAGCACGACGAGCACCGTTGGGAGATGCGGGACCAGCGTCACGGCGAGGAACGCTCGTGGACCGAGGGTGATGGCGGTCGGACCGCCGAGGCCTTCCGCGGTCAGGGGCAGCATGACCGCCAGATGTCGGGCTCCAGCGGCATGGGCTACGGGCAGGATCAGCAGAGCCGCCATGGCGGAGGCATGTCTCGCGGCTGGACCGGCGACCGGTCTCAAGCAGGCGGCGCCCAAGGCGGCATGAGCGGCGGCGCGCCCTACGGCCCTGGCCCTGAGCAGAGCCAACTGCGCAGCCAGGGCTACAGCCAGAGCTACGGTCAAAGCTATGCTCAAAGCCAGGGTGGTCGTGACCAGGACCCGTCCTATGGCGGCGGTTCACCGCAGGGCGGCGGATACAGCCAGGGCGGCGGCTACGGCGGGTCGGCCATGGGCGGCGGCTCAGCGAGGAGCGGCGGCTACGGCAAGGGCCAAGGGAGCCACTCGCAGCAGGGCTACAGCGACCACGGCTACGCCCCCGGCCGCCAGATCTGGGAAGGCTCGGGCGGCAGCATGGGTGGTCAGAGCCACGAACACCACGAGTTCGAGCCGGACTACCTGCACTGGCGCGAGCAGCAGCTCTCGGCCTTCGACAAGGACTACACCGACTGGCGCAACGAACGCCGCCAGAGATTCTCGTCCGACTTCGACAGTTGGCGCCAGACGCGGCCGCGCTCGGAAGCGTCTGGCGAGCACAAGACGCCGGCTGAAAACCCGATCGTCGGCGACGTGTCCGACGGCGGCGTCGGCACACAGGATGCCGACAAGCGCTGACAGGCGCATCCGGCATGACGAAGGGCCCGATCTCCGGACCGGGCCCTTTTCTTTTGATCAGTTGGCGCCGCCCGCCGTCGCCCGCGGCCCCGCGTTCTTGACGTACTGGTCCAGCCAGCGGGTCATCTCCCACAGGGTGTGGCCGACCGACTCCCGCGCCCGATAGCCATGGGCCTCGAGCGGCAGGACCACATAACGCACGGTCGCGCCATGCCCCTTCAGCGCGGCGTAAAAGCGCTCCGACTGGACCGGGAAGGTGCCCTGGTTGTCGTCGGCCTCGCCGTGGATCAGCAGGATCGGCTCGTTGACCCGGTTGGCGTAGGTGAAGGGCGACATCTGATGATAGGTGTCGGTGGCCTCCCAATAGCTGCGCTGCTCGGCCTGGAAGCCGAACGGCGTCAGTGTCCGATTGTAGGCGCCCGACCGCGCGATCCCGGTGCGGAACAGATCCGTGTGAGCCAGCAGGTTCGCGGTCATGAAGGCGCCGTAGCTGTGCCCCCCGACCGCGATCCGGTCGCGGTCGGCCACCCCCAACTCCACCACGGCATCGACGGCCGCGCGGGCGCTGTCGCTGAGCTGCTGGATATAGGTGTCGTTGGGCTCTGCCCCGTTCACGCCGACGATGGGCATCGAGGGATCGTCAAGCACCGCATAGCCCTGGGTCAGCAGGAACAGGTGGCTGGAGCCGCCGGGCCGCACGAACCGGTTGGCGGTGTCGACGACCTGCCCAGCCACGGCGGCGTCGGTGAACTCGGCCGGATAGGCCCACATCACCAGCGGCAGCGGCCCATCCCGGTTCTTGTCGTAGCCCGCGGGCAGATAGAGGGTGCCCGACAGCTGCACCCCGTCGGCGCGGGTGTAGGTGATCAGCTGGCGCGTCACGCCCGCGAGCTGCGGCGCCGGGTCGGGGAAGGTGGTCAACGCATTCGGCTGCGCAGCGCCGAGGTCGCGGACGAACAGGTTGGGCGGATCGTTGCGCGTTTCGCGCCGCGTCACCAGCCGACGGCCCTGCTCGTCCAGCAGGCCGACGATGCTCTCGTAGTCGCCGCTGGCCGAGGTCCAGATGCGCTCGGCCTGACCGGTGTCCAGGTCCATGGCGGCGAGGAACGGATACTCCCCCTCGCGGGTCGCGCCGTCGCCGCTGACCAGCACGCGGCCGTCCGACGCGAAGCGCATGACCGGGAAGCCGCTGGCGTTCGGCTCGGTCAGCGGGAAGCCGGGGTCGTTGTACCGGTCCTGATAGTTGCGCTCCATCAACACCCGGTCCTGCCCCGGGTTCGACGGGTCGAGGACGTGGCGGGTCTCGTGCCGGGTGTTGAACCAGCGGCTGGTGACCAGCGCCGTATCGGCGTCGCCCCAGGTGATTCCGGCGTAGCGCTCCTTCAGGTCGATGAGGCGCGTCGGCTGGCCATTGAACGGGGCGGCGAGGCTGAAGACTCGGTCCCGCACCTCAGCCGGGGTGCGGGGATCGCCGCCGTCCTGCGCCTCGGTCCAGACCAGCGTCGCGGGCGCGTCGGCGCGCCACTGCACCGAGCGCGGACCCGGCGCCACCGCGTCGAAGGGCGTCGGCACATTGTCCCTCAGCGGCAGGTCGGCCACGCGGTGAAGAACCCGGCCCTGAAGGTCGGTCACGACCACGTCGGCCGGGAACAGGGCGGCGGGCACGACGTAGCTGTACGGCCGCTTCGCCGTCGTCTGCAGCAGATAGCGGCCGTCTGGGGAAACTCCGGCGCCGAGATAGACCGCCGGAGATCCGAGCGTGCGGGGCGCGCCGCTCAACGGCACGAACGTCAGCTGCGAGGTGAAGTAGTGGTCGAACAGGGCTTCGTCGCCGGCGTCGCCGAGCAGATCCTGATAAGTCCGCACCGGCGCCGCGCGGCCCATGCTCTCGGCCACGGTCGGACCCGCCGGGGGGCGGCTGACGTCGGGCGCGGCGCCCCGGCCAGCGGGCGTCATCCGCACGACAAGACCCGAGCTGTCAGGCATCCAGTTGAACCCGGCGCCGGCGGCGGCGTTGACCCGCGCGTCCGTCAGCCTGCGGGCCGTGCCGGCCGCGACGTCCGCGGTCCACAGTTCGAGACCGGTTGGCGCGTCCATCAGGAAGGCCACCGTCTTCCCATCGGGCGACCAGCTCGGCGACATGAAGCGGGCGCCGGCCGGCAGCGGCACGGCCCGCGCCGCGCCGCCGGACACCGGCTGGAAGCTGAGACCTGTCAGCCAGTTGACCCGGCTGTTGGCCGGCCCGTTGTTGCGGGGATTGATCCGGTATCCCGCCAGCCGCAGCATCGGCTCCGCGAGCTCCGCGATCGGCGGCAGGTTGGCGCGCTCGAACAGGGCGATGGTGCTGCGGTCGGGCGACAGCGACGGCGTCGGCGTGGGCTTGCTGTCGAGGATGTCCGCGATCGGAGCCGGCGGCTGCTGGTAGGTCTGACCTTCCTGCGCCAGCACGGGGCCGGCGAGGACGGCGAGCATAACGAAGGCGGGCACGGCCCGGCTGAGCAACTGACGACGCATGCGAACTTCCCCTGGGTCATGCCCGAACGGGCCGGGCACGCTAGGGCCGGTCCTCTCGGGTGGTCAAGGGCGGGTCATATCCTCAGCCGAACCGGCCTTCGGCCCAACGCGCGGCGAAGTATCCGCCGAGGGCCGACACCGTTGTCAGCATCGTGCCCCAGCACAGATCGATGACCGTCAGTCGCGCCGACCAGACATTCAGCGTGGCCTGGTTGGTCAGGTCGTAGGTGGCGTAGGCGACGAAGCCGAGGACCGCCCCGTTGAGGGCCGCCCTCTGCCAGGCGCCTTCCCTCAGCGCCGGCTCGATCGCCAGGAAGACGGTCCCGCCGATCGAGATCAGGTAGAACAGCACCGCCGCCTTCATGTCGGGCTTGTCCGCAAGGATCGGGCCCAGCACCGGCTTGTACAGTCGGTTGGTCATCAGGGTCAGCCAGACCGCGTCGATGACGGCGAAGGTCAGTCCGGCGCCGAGATAGGCGGCTACATATTTGATCATGCCGTGGCTCCCCGGACCGGCTTCAAGAGATAGTGGCTCACCGCCCAGGTGGCGCCGTCGTCGTTTCCGAACAGACCTGCGGTGGCGAGGTAGAACCGCCGCCAGCGCCGCCGCCACAGCGCCGCGTCGGCCCCGTAGGTCTCCCGCATCAGCTCCATCACCCGGTCGGCGTTAGCGTCCATGTTGGCCAGCCAGTGATCGGCCGTGCGTTGATAGTTGACCCCGCTCCAGGTCCATTCCTGCTCAACGCCGAAGACGTCGCCGAACTGATGCATCAGGCTCCGGCTCGGCATGACGCCGCCGGTGAAGAAATGCTGGGCGATGAAGTCGCCGCTGTCGGTGTGGTCGAAGCGGTACGGCGCGTCGCGGTGGGTGAAGACGTGGACGAACATCCGCCCGTCCCGCTTCAGCCAGCCGTCGGCCCGCGTCAGCAGGGCGCGCCAGTTGGCCATGTGTTCGAACATCTCGACCGAGACGATCCGGTCGTAGCCCTCGCCCATCGGCGTCGGCGCCTCGAACTCGTTCATGTCGCAGGTGATGACCGTCAGGTTCGTCAGCCCCCTCGCCTTCGCCTCCGCCTCGATGTGGCCGCGCTGGCCGTGACTGTTGGAGACGGCGGTGATCGACGCCCGCGGATAGCGCTCGGCCATCCACAAGCTGAGGCTGCCCCAGCCGCAGCCCAGTTCGAGGATCCGCTGGCCGTCAGCGAGGCCAGCGTGTTCGCAGGTCTCCGCTAGCGCCGCCTCCTCGGCTTCGTCCAGCGTCGCGTTGGGCGAGGTGTAGAGGCAGCAGGAGTATTTCAGCCGCTTGCCGAGGCAGATCCGGAAGAACTCCGGCGGCAGTTCGTAATGCTGTTCATTCGCCGCCGCCGCGTGTTCGGCGATCGCGCGGCGGGCCATGTCGCGGGCGAAGGCGGCCGGATCGTGGGGCCCCTCTCGGTCCAGCCGACGGCGGGCCTCCGAGACCAGGCTGTCGATCGCGGGGCGGGCGATGAAGTCCGGAAATGGCGCGTCCTGCAAGCGGCGAATGGCGACGTTGGCGATGTTCATGGGCGGTTCCTGACGACGGCGAACGGCTCAGCTACGGCCCGCGGGGGCGTCCGGATGAGTGTTAGGCATCCGACATTGCAGCGGAACCGTAGCTTTGCCGAACTTCACCCGGAGTCGGCATGTCCCCGCACCTCGTTTCAGACACCGCCGCTTCGCCGCGCGGGCAGCGCATCGCGGTCGTCGGCTCCGGCGTCGCGGGACTGTCCTGCGCCTGGCTGCTGTCGCAGGAACACGACGTGACGCTGTTTGAGGCGGACAGCCGTGTCGGGGGCCATTCCAACACGGTGGACGCCCCCTCCCCCAGCGCGCCGGTGCCCGTCGACACCGGCTTTATCGTCTACAACGAGAGCAATTATCCCAATCTGACGGCGCTGTTCGCGCACCTGCAGGTGCCGACCAAGCCGGCGATGATGTCCTTCGCGGTGTCGATCGACGACGGCGCCTTCGAATATTGCAGCCAGGGGCTGGGCGCCCTGTTCGCCCAGAAGCGCAACTACGCCAGCCCGAAGTTCTGGCGCATGATCGGCGATCTGCTGCGATTCCAGAAACAGGCGCCGCGCGATCTGCCAGAGCTGGAACGCTCCGGCGAGACGCTGGAGGCCTATCTGACACGCGGCGGCTACGGCCCGCTGTTCCGGGAAGCCCACCTGCTGCCGCAGGCGGCGGCGATCTGGTCCTGCACCATGGGACAGATGGCCAGCTATCCCGCGGCGTCCTTCGTGCGCTTCTACATGAACCACAACCTGCTCCGGGTGGACCTGAAGCCGACCTGGCGCACAGTAGACGGCGGCAGCCGGTCCTACGTCAGCCGTCTTGTTGAAGCGTTCCGGGGCCGGATCGTCACGAACGCCGGCGTCACCGGCGTCCTGCGGGGACTCGACGGCGCCGCGCTGCGCTTCGCCGACGGGCGGCTGGAGCGGTTCGACGCCGTGGTGTTGGCGACCCATTCGGATCAGGCGCTGGCGCTGCTGGAGGCCCCGTCCGCGGAGGACCGCCGGCTGCTCGGGTCCATCGCCTACCGCCCCAACCGGGTGATCCTGCACCGCGACACGTCTCTGATGCCGAAGCGGCGCAAGGCTTGGGCGGCATGGACCCATCTCGGCTATTCCGACCGAGCCGGAGAAGGCGGCGTCACCTACTGGATGAACGAGCTGCAGAGCCTGCCTGGCCCGCCGCTGTTCGTCAGCCTGAACCCCGCCGTGGAGCCCGACCCCGAGCTGGTGCTCGGCGAGTGGGACTACGAGCACCCCGTATTCGACGGCGCGGCAGTGGCGGCGCAGCGGGAGCTATGGGGCCTGCAGGGCCGCCGCAATGTCTGGTTCGCCGGGGCGTGGTTCGGCTCCGGCTTCCACGAGGACGGGCTGCAGGCCGGCCTGGCGGTCGCGGAACAGCTGGGCGGAGTGCGCAGACCCTGGTCGGTGGAGGACGAGAGCGGGCGAATCCATCTCGGCGCCGACCCTCACGCGCGTGACCTCATGACCGAGGCCGCGTGATACATCCGTCCTGATGGAGTCCGCGGCCCGCAGCAGCATCTATGTCGGCGAGGTCGTGCACCAGCGCAGCCGCGACTTCACCCATCGCCTGCGCTACCGGCTCTGGATGGTCTTGGTCGATCTCGACGAACTGCCTTCGTTGCAGGGTCGCCTGCGGCTGCTTCGCAGGCGGTTCGCTCCGATCACCCTGCGGACTTCCGACCACGGCGACCGCTCCGGTCGCCCCTTGCGGGTTCAGATCGAAGAGCACCTCGCCGCCGCGAACATCGACATCGGGGGCGGTCCGATCCGGCTGCTGACCATGCCGCGGATCCTCGGCTACGGCTTCAACCCGATCAGCGTCTTCTTCTGCCATCGACAGGACGGGACGCTGGCCGCCCTGCTGTACGAAGTCACCAACACCTTCCGCGAGCGTCACAGCTATCTCGTCGCCACGCCGGTGATGGACGACGAAGCCGTGCGGCAGACGGCTGACAAACGGTTCTTCGTCTCGCCCTTCATGGACCGTGACCTGACCTACGACTTCACCGTCCAGCCCCCGGGCGCGACCGTGTCGATCGTCGTCGGCGTGCGACGGGGCGAAACGCCAATCCTGACCGCCGGATTCAGCGGCGCCCGCCGGCGGCTGACCGACGCCCAGCTGCTCCGCGCCTTTCTCACCCATCCTCTGCTGACCTGGAAGGTGACGGCGGGCATTCACTGGGAGGCGTTGAAGATGATCCTGAAAGGC
Organism: Brevundimonas sp.; assembly: GCF_036399195.1. GTDB lineage: Bacteria > Pseudomonadota > Alphaproteobacteria > Caulobacterales > Caulobacteraceae > Brevundimonas. The sequence goes on along the minus strand of NZ_DASWNO010000125.1, from coordinate 18,148 downwards.
GCGCGCTACCGCCATCGCGGTCCCAAACCCGTGCGGCCGGTCACGGTGGGCCACTCTGTCTGAACGTGGCGGCCTTGCCGCCGTGGGCGCATCGCCGTATTGAGCCAGAGACGCCGCCGATATTCATCAGGTGGTGAAAATCATGAGGAAGCGATGCGGAAGATCTTCCCCGACGCGGCGACCGCGCTGGAGGGCCTGACCTTCGACGGCATGACCGTCATGTCCGGCGGGTTCGGCCTGTGCGGCATTCCCGAGCACCTGATCGCGGCCCTGCGCGACAGCGGCGTCAAGGATCTGACCGTCATTTCCAACAATGCCGGAGTCGACGGCTTCGGCCTCGGCCAGCTTCTGGGCACCCGCCAGATCGCCAAGATGATCTCGTCCTACGTCGGCGAGAACAAGGAGTTCGAGCGCCAGTACCTGGCCGGAGAGCTGCAGCTCGAGTTCAACCCGCAGGGCACTCTGGCCGAGCGCATCCGCGCCGGCGGCGCCGGCATTCCGGCCTTCTTCACCGCTACCGGCGTCGGCACGCTGGTCGCCGACGGCAAGGAAGTCCGCAACTTCAATGGCCGCGACTATGTCATGGAGACCGGCCTCGTCGCCGACCTGTCCATCGTCAAGGCGTGGAAGGCCGACGGTCGCGGCAATCTCCAGTTCCGCAAGACGGCCCGCAACTTCAATCCGATGATGGCGACGGCCGGCAAGGTCACTGTCGTCGAGGTCGAGCACATCGTCCCGACCGGGACGTTCGACCCGGACCATATCCACACGCCGGGCATCTACGTCGACCGCATCGTCCTGACCTTGCCCGAGAAGCGCATCGAACAGCGCACCGTCCGTCAGAGGGAGTCCGCGTAATGGCCCGCACCCGCGAACAGCTCGCCGCCCGCGCCGCCTGCGAGCTTCAGGACGGCTTCTACGTCAACCTGGGCATTGGCATTCCGACCCTGGTGGCCAACTACATCCCGCACGGGATGGAGGTCACGCTCCAGTCCGAGAACGGCATGCTGGGCATGGGCCCCTTCCCCTATGAGGACGAGGTCGACGCCGACCTGATCAACGCGGGCAAGCAGACCATCACCGAGATCCACGAGAGCAGTTATTTCAGCTCGGCGGACAGCTTCGCCATGATCCGCGGCGGCCACATCAACCTGTCCATCCTAGGCGCGATGGAAGTGGCCGAGAACGGCGACATCGCCAACTGGATGATCCCCGGCAAGCTGGTGAAGGGCATGGGCGGCGCGATGGACCTGGTCGCTGGCGTCAAGCGCGTGGTCGTGGTCATGGATCACGCCAACAAGCATGGCCAGTCCAAGGTGCTGAAATCCTGCACCCTGCCGTTGACCGGCACGGGCGTGGTCAGCCGCATCATCACCGACCTGTGCGTCTTCGACGTCAAGCCGGACGGCGCCGGCCTCGAGCTGATCGAACTGGCCGACGGCGTGACCCTGGACGAGGTCGCGAGCAAGACCGAGGCCGCCTACACCGTGGCGGCGGGCCTCGGCTGAAACAAGGTAGCAAGCGCCGCGAGCGCCTGCTCGGCCTCGTTTCTATCCGGCGTCTCGTCCGATACCCCGTAGCCGACCATCTGGCTTGCGCCATTGGCCTGAATTACGATGCCGTCGTGGCGCGGCACCATGCCCACGCCCCGATAGAATAGGGCATAGGTCACCTCGGGCTGCGGCGTCAGCCAGGCGATCTGACCCCGAACGGGCACGACGCTCTCGTCCCCGAACAGGGCCCGCGCCCCATAGCCTGTGCAGTTGACCACCACCGGCTCGGCCAGCCCAGCCAGTTCCGACGGATGGCCAAACGTCCGCTGTACGATCCGCCCGCCCTCCATCAGGAACGCTTCAGTCAGCTGTCTCGCATATTCCGCCACGTTGAAGGTCATGACCGGCCCGACCGCCACCTCGGTGAGGGGAAACGGGTGCTGGTCTGGCGCCAGTTCGCGGAATCGCGGCGTTAAGTCATCCAGACGGTCGCCGTAGCGTGCGAAGCCCACCCGCCCCGGAGTCGGCGCGGGTCCAACGGGTGTGTTCGCGCCTCTCTCGGCCCGCAGATCGTATTGATCGATGAAGCGCACCGGGTCGCCGTCAAGGCCAACGAAGGCGTGGTGGTCCGCCCACGACCGCCGCGCCATCGTCTCCCACCGCGCCGGAAAGTCTGCCGATACGGCCGCCGCGGCGGCGATCCGCGAGTCGGGGGACCAGACGCCGGTAGCCCGCGCCGAGCGCGTATGCGGCGTACGTTCGGCTGCGTAGATGGTGACCGGCGCGCCCGCCCTCAGAACCTGCAACGCCGTGGTCAGGCCGATCGCGCCGCAGCCGATGACGGCCACCGGCCGCAAGCCGCCCTCCAGCGCGAGATCACGGGCCGCTGCCGCCGATCCCCATGAGAGGGACCACCCCGATCCCCCATGGCCGTAGTTGTGGACGACCCGCTTCTCGCCGACGGTCTCTACCTCAATGCGCGGACCCTGCGCCCTGAACGGCCTGAGGCAAACGGTTATACGGCTCAGGCGACCGGGATCCGTCAGCAGCGGCGCAAAGGGCGGCCGCTGGAAGCGGGGCCGCGTCAGCGATGGAGAAGATACGACGCCCGGGGCACATCCCGCGAGCCCGGCGGAGCCCAGGCCGGCGAGAACCATTCGGCGGTGCAGGATGGCGTCCAACGCTAGTCTCCCGGAACACAGCTAGTGCATCATCGGGGAGAAGATCGCGGAAGGCGAGGCCGACCGCGTTCATATCGTCGCCGAAATCGCCCCCGCGCTAGCGCGTGTTGGCCTCGGTCCACGCCACAATCTGGGTGTTCAAGTCGCGGGTGGCGGTGTCGAAGGCCTCGACGATGGCTCCCACCCGGTTGGCCGCGGCGGGCTGTTCCACGCTGAACATCCGCTCGGCGGCGACGTTGCGCTCCGGCAAGGTCGTGACGCGGGCCCGGGCGGTGATGACCACCGTCGGCGGGGCCCCCGGTGAGTCGTAGCGGGCCTCGAACGCGCGCACGTCGATGTCAAGGCTGCGGCCGCTGCGCACGGCCTCGCGCGTCGCCACGACCCGGACCCTCGTGGCCTGTCCAGCGAAGGCGTTTTCCAGGCTCTCCATATAGAGGTCCTCGGCCGGCGAGACCCAGCGCGCGCCCTTGATGTAGGCGGTCTCGGTCCCGGTCACGCCGAGCAGCCGGTCGCCCGCCACGGCTTCCGGAAACTCCGCCCGCCGGAGCGCGATAGCGGGCGCAGCCGAGCCGATGGTCTGCGACGCGGCCGGCGCCGCCCCGCCGAAGCGATAGGTTTGCACCGGGTCGGGCGACTTCAGCAGGGCGCAGCCGGTCAGGGCGGCGGCGACGGCCCCGAGTGCGGCCATGCGGTAGAGCTTCGAACGGTTCATGGCTGGACCTCCAGTTCCTTGGTCGGCGGACGGCCGATGAAGTCGCGCGGGCTGGACCGCACCTCCTCGATCAGCCCTTCCAGCGCGCGCGTCGCGTCGTCGAGCGTCTGGATGGATTGCTGCAGCTGCGGCAGGCCGGTGGTGGCGAAATCGCCGAGCGGGCGTTCGAGTCCGCTGATCGTGCGGTTGGCAGAGGCGGCCGCTTCGGCGGCTTGATCGGCCGCGCGATTGACGTTCGCCATGGCGCGCTGTCCGTCGCCCTCGATCAGTTGCCGGGCGCTGACGCCGAGCCGCTGATACTCCTCGACGGCGGCGTTCGCCTTGGTCAGCGCCTGCTCCAGCTGCGCGAACATGCCCTTGCGGGCCTCCAGCTCGCTGGACAGGGCCTCGACGTTCTTCACGCTGGTCGAGAACGACCGAATGTTGTCGTCGGACAGGACTCGGTTGATGCGGTTCAAGGCGTCGACCGTCTGGGCCAGCACCGTGCCGGAGCCGCTGAGCAGCTCCGCGATCGGCGACGGCTGGCTCTGGATCACCGGCACGACGTTTTCGGCGTACTGGGTCTTCAGGATGGCGCTCTGCGGGTTGCCGGCGGTGATCTGAATGTAGTTCAGGCCCGTGATGCCCTGCGGCTCCAACTGGGCGCGGGAGGTGACCCGAACGGGCGTGGTGCCGTCCACCCGGATGCGCGCGATCACCTGGTCGCCCTTGCGCGGGTCCAGATTAAGATCGGTGACTTCCCCGACGCGGATGCCGTTGAAATGCACCTCCCCGCCCTCGGACAGGCCGCGAACGGGTCCGTAGAAGACGATGTCGTAGACGTCATAGTCGTTGTTGAACTGCAACCGGGCCAGCCAAATGGTGAACACCGCCAGCGCCGCGAGCAGGGCGACGGTGGCGATGCCGATGGCGGCGTAGTGGGCGTCTCTTTCCATGCGTCGGCTCTCCTTAAGCCGCCTTGTCCGCAGCGCGTCCGCGCGGACCAAGGAAGTATTCCCGTATCCACGGGTGTTCGGAACGCTCCAGTTCCTGAACCGTCGCCTTGGCCACCACATGCTTGTCGGCCAGGACGGCGACCTTGTCGGTGATGGCGTAAAGGCTGTCGAGATCGTGGGTGATCATGAACACGGTCAGGCCAAGGTCGTTGGACAGCTGACGGATCAGCGCGTCGAAGGCGGCGGCGCCGATGGGGTCGAGACCCGCGGTCGGCTCGTCGAGGAACAACAGCTCCGGGTCCAGCGCCAGCGCGCGGGCCAGGCCGACCCGCTTGCGCATGCCGCCCGAGAGCTCGGCGGGCTTGAGGTGATGAGCCTCCGGCTTCAGCCCGACCATGGCGATCTTCATCTCCGCCAGCTCGCGGATCACATCCTTCGACAGGTCGGTGTGCTCGACCAGCGGCGAGGCCACGTTCTCAATGACGCTCAGGGCCGAAAACAGCGCCCCCTGCTGGAACAGGATGCCGGTGCGGCGTTCGACGTCGGCCTGCTGCGCCGCGGTCATCGTCGCGCGGTCATAGCCGAGAAGCCGGATCTCGCCGCCCTCGGGCTCCTTCAAGCCGATGATCGAGTTGAGCAGCACCGTCTTGCCGGTGCCGGACCCGCCGACGACGCCGAGCACCTCGCCCCGCTCCAGGTCGAGATCGAGATTCTCATGGATGGTGCGCTCGCCGAACTGGCTCAGCAGGCCGCGCACCTCGATCAGGCGCTCGGGCGCGGCGGGCTTCTGTTCCGGCCCGGTCACAGGTTCAGCTCCAGGAAGATCAGGGCGAAGATCGCGTCCAGCAGGATGATGGCGAAGATGGCCTGAACCACGGCGGCGGTGACACGACGGCCGAGGCTCTCCACGTCGCCCGCCACCGCCATGCCCTGCCTGCAGCCGATGGCGGCGATGACGATGGCGAAGACCGGGGCCTTGATCATGCCGACCATCAGGTGCTGGCCCATCAGGGGGTCCTCGCTGATGCGCTGGACAAAGAACGAGGGCCCGTAGCTGAGCTGGCTCCACGTCACCAGAAGGCCGCCCAGCAAACCCGCGAGCATGCCCACGAACGTGAGGATCGGCAGCATGAGCACCATCGCGGCCAGCCGGGGAATGACCAGCGCCTGGAACGGGTTGACCCCCATGACCTGCATGGCGTCCACCTCCTGATTCATCCGCATCGACCCGATCTCGGCGGCGAACGAAGACGATGAGCGGCCCGCCAGCAGGATCGCGGTGATCAGCACCGCCAGTTCGCGCAGCGTGGCCACGGCGACGAGCTGGACCGTGAAAACGCCCGCCCCGAACTGGGTCAGCAGATTGGCCCCAAGGAAGGCGATGACGGCGCCGATGAAGAAGTTGGTCACCGCGACGATCGGGATGGCGTCCAGCCCGGAGCGCTCGCCCTGGCTGAACCAGGCCGGCCAGCGGATACGGCCCGGGTGCCGGAGGGCCGAACCTGTGGCGACGATCAACCGTCCAAGAAAGGCCAGCGACAGCGTGGCCTCGGCCAGGATGTCCTGAACCCCGCGGCCGACCTTTGCGAAGGTGCGAACCCAGCCCGGCGAACGGCGGGGCGGATCGGCGCTCTCGCGCTCGAGCCGCTCGACCACGGCGTAGGTGCGGCCGGCTTCAGGCCTCTGGGCCCACGCCGAGGGGGGAAGCACAACATTCGAGGCCTTGACGATGGCCAGGGCTCCGGCGGTGTCGAAGCGGCCCATGTCCGTGAGATCGACCGCCTCGATCGGACGCTCGGCCAACTCCTCGTCAAGGCGCGCTGAAATCCGGCCGAGCTCGGTCGCGGTCCAGTCGCCGGTCAGACGCAGGGTCAGACCCGGCCCGCCGTCCTCGATCTGGAAATCCGCTGCGGCCATGCCCCTACCTAGATTGCGCCATCCGATTTGACTACGCCGTGGAAACGGCAAAGCTGGGGCGGGACTCACAACGCCGCCGCGGCGTAATCGTTCAGCCACGGTTCCGGATCAAAGCAGGGTGCGGACGCGCTTCAGGTCCGCCACGAACCGCTCGCGCTCCGCCGCCTTCGAAGCGGCGTCCGGAATCCGCAGGAGATAGGACGGGTGAACGGTCAGCAGAACCCGCGCGCCGTCAGGCTGGGTCAGCGCCACGCCCCGCTCCTTCGTGACCGCGACCTTGCGTCCGAGAACGCCCAGCGCGGCGGTCGATCCGAGCGTGACGATCACCTTGGGCTTCACCAGCCGCCGCTCGGCGTCCAGCCACCAGCGGCAGGCGCTGACCTCGCTGACGGCCGGCGTCTTGTGGATGCGCCGCTTGCCCCGCGGCTCGTGCTTGAAATGCTTGACGGCGTTGGTGACGAAGGCGTCGCCGCGGTCGATGCCCGCCTCGTCCAGGGCGGCGTCCAGCACCTGACCCGCAGGGCCAATAAAGGGCTGACCTGACAGATCCTCCTGATCGCCGGGCTGTTCGCCCACGATCATCAGCGGCGCTTTCCGCGCGCCGGCGCCGCAAACGCCCTGCGTCGTGTCGCGCCACAGCGGGCAGCGGCGGCAGGCCTGCACCGCCCGGTCCAGTTCGTCGAGGTTGGACGGGACGAACCCCTCGTCGAATGAGGCGTCGCGGCCCATCCGGGCGAGGGTCTTGTCGAGGCGGGCGTTCGGCGTGGATGCGGGAGCGGCGACCATGTCATCGGTGCGAACCGACGATCGGGCCACCAGTTCCGGGATCAGGGAGGCCTCCGGCAGGTTCTTCCAGTACCGTTTCGGCATCTCCCCCTGCATGGTCTTCGTCTTCAGCCGGGCGGGGTTGAAGGTCGAGGCGTAGTAGGTCTTCCAGAACGCCTCGATCTCGTCCTCGGCGGGCGCCATGTCACGCGTGGCGGGCGGACCGAATGTCAGCGCATCGGTGTCCCACACGGCTGCGCCGTCCGGAGTCAGGATCGACCAGCGCATATTGGCGAAGCGGCGGGCGAAGAAGGGCGCGGTCATCTCCAGCACCCGGTGGGCCGGTTCGAACCACGCGACCCAGCGCTCGCCCGCGTTGTCGAACGCCTGCCGGAAGCGGACGAAAGCCTTCATCTTGTGGCTGGCCCGGCTGACGTTCTTCGCCCGCTCCATGGCGTCGGCCACGTCCGCGTCGCTGACGATCCGGATCAGGTTCGGCTCCTCGCGCAGCCTCCACAGCAGGCGGTACAGCAGGTCGAACCGGTCCTCCGAGCGGTGCAGGATCACCGATCCGGCCAGATCGACGAACGCCTTGGGGACCACGAACTCTTGCGCGCTCTTCCCCTCCACGGGCGTGGGGGGAAAGTAGATGTCGAACAGACCGTTCTGCGCCGTCTCGGCTCCGACGGCGAAGCGCACCTGGTCGGGACGCAGGCCTTCCGTCCGGAACTGACGCGCTGCAAGGCGCCAGCCCTCGAAGTCGGTTTCGTGCGCCAGCGCTCCAACGCGCATCAGAACAGGCTCAACTGCACCGGTTTCGCCGCCGGGGTCAGGCGGGCGCGCAGGTCGGCGGCGTCGGTCAGGCCGCCGGGCGTCCAGTCCAGGGCGGTGATGAAGGGCCGCACCTTGTCCACGCCTCGGCACAGTCGCCCGACATCCTCCAGCCGCAGGGTGCGCCAGCGGCGGATGCTGACGATGCGGTCGACCGACTTCACGCCGAGCCCCGGCACCCTCAGCAGCATCTCCCGCGACCCCGTGTTCACATCAACCGGAAAGACGGCGCGGCTGTTCAGCGCCCACGCCAGCTTGGGATCGATGGCCAGGTCCAGCATGCCGTCGGCGGCCGCGGCCTCGCCGATCTCGGGCGGCGAGAAGCCATAGAAGCGCATCAGCCAGTCTGCCTGGTACAGACGGTGCTCCCGCATCAGCGGCGGCTTCGACAGCGGCAGGGCGCTGGAGGCGTCCGGGATCGGGCTGAAGGCGGAGTAGTACACCCGGCGCAGGCCGTAGCCGGCGTAGAGCGATGCGCTGCGGTCGATGATCTCGGTGTCCGGCGCCCCGTCGGCGCCGACGATCAGCTGGGTGGACTGGCCGGCGGGCGCGAACTTCGGCGGTCGCGCGCGGTCCTTTTTGCCGGGCCGCGCCGCCTCGACCTTCAGGCGAACGTCGCCCATGGCCTTCTTGATGACGTTGACGTCCTTCTGTGGCGCCAGCCGGTGCAGGGCCTCGTCGCGCGGAAGTTCTATGTTGGCGGACAGGCGGTCGGCGTACAGACCCGCCTCCTCGACCAGCCGGGGATCGGCTTCCGGGATCAGCTTCAGGTGGATGTAGCCGCGGAAGTCGTGTTCGATCCGCAGGGTCTTCGCCACGAGCACCAGCTGCTCCATCGTGTAGTCGCCCGAGCGGATGATGCCGGACGACAGGAACAGCCCCTCGATATAGTTGCGCTTGTAGAAGTTCAGCGTCAGCTCGACGACCTCGTCCACGCTGAACCGCGCCCGCGGCACGTTCGAGGACGCCCGGTTGATGCAGTAGGCGCAGTCGTAGATGCAGAAGTTCGTCAGCAGTATCTTCAGCAGCGACACGCAGCGGCCGTCCGGCGTGTAGGCGTGGCAAATGCCCATGCCCTCGGTCGAGCCAATGCCCTTGCCCTTGCTTGAGTCACGTTTCGACGTGCCCGACGAAGCGCAGCTGGCGTCGTATTTGGCCGCATCCGCGAGGACGGCGAGCTTTCTGCGGAGATCGAGTTGGGCCATATGTTCTCACTATGTTCCATAGCGAGAAGGGAAGTCCAGCGTGGCCGCAGGGCGTTTTGTCGCGCTACCTCAAATAGTTGAGCAGCGACACGTCACGCAGCTGGCTGATCACCTGCGCCGAGGCCTGGATCGCCAGCTGCGACAGCTGCAGGTCGGTCACCGCCTTGGCCATGTCGGCGTCGGTGCGGTCTGACAGCAGCTGATCCAGAGAGGTCTTCTGCGCCAGGTGACTCTCGGAGATGCTCTCGACCTGCTTCGCCAGCGAACCGGTCTTGGCCATCTTGTCGACTACGCCCGTGCTGGCCTGTTCCAGCCGCGACAGCTGAGCGATCAGAAAGGTCTTTTGCGCCTCTGTCACCTTCCCGGTCAGGGGGCCTGAGCCGCCGTTGTGGAAGTCGTTCAGGTCGCGAAGGATCGCCATCACGTCCGCGCCCAGTTCGTCTGCGAGGAAGCCCGTCTCCAGCGTGGTTCCGTCCGCCACGCGGCTGGCGGTCTTCAGCGTGTCGTTGCGGAAGACGGCGGCGGGCGCGGTGGCCGAGAGCTCGTTCAGGTTCGACGCCTCGACCGGCGCGGTCGTCGTCGATGCTCCGGCGAACAGGTAGCCGCCTTGATGGCGCATGTTCAGCCCGCCCCGGATGGTCTGGAACTGACCCTCCAGCTCGAGCATGAGCGACCCAGCCGAGTCGGTCGCCAGCGCACTGCCGATCGCCTCGCGCAACGCGGTGATGCCGTCCGAGATCTGGCCCATCGCCAGATCCTGCGTGGTCAAGCGCGCGCTGACCGCCTCGGCGGTGTCGATGAAGCCCTGGATGCGGCTCTGAGAGCCTTTCAGCGCCGTCAGCGTCTCGGACTGTCGGCCGAAGCCGGTCAGGTCGGTGGCGTTCTTCTGGGTCGAGACGCGCTGCTGCGCCTCGGCAGAGCGGACCTGGCTGTTCATCAGGTTCAGCAGCGCTGACTGATAGTTCCCGTAGGTGGCGACGCGGCTCATCAGACCATCCCCAGAAGCGTGTCGTACATGTCCTTGCACGCCTGGATCAGGCGGGCCGAAGCGTTGAAGGCCTGCTGATAGGTGGTCATCAGCACCAGCTCCTCATCCAGATTGACGCCCTCGTGCGCCGTCTGGCGGGCGGTAGCCTCGGTATAGAGGGCGCCCGCGGTCTGCTGGCGGTTCTTGGCCGCCGCCGCCTTGCCGCCGATCTCCCCCGACAGCTCGGAGGCGTAGCGCGACACCGAGATCGAGCCGCCCGAAGAGTCTCCCGCGGGCTGGAAGTTGGCCGAGCGTTCGCCCGCATCCGCCAGCGTCAGGGCGCCCCGACCATCGCCCGGGCTCAAGGAGGCGGCCGGCGGGGCCACGGACAGGTTCAGCTGCGCCAGAGCCAGCCTCGACGGGGTCTGACGAATGTCGGTCCTCAGGGAGAAGCCGTCGGCCCGCGATGACCGCACGCCCCCGCCGATGCCGAACAGCTCCGTCACCGACACGCCCGAGGGAATCTGAGTCGTGGTGTCCGCCAGCACGCTGAGCGTCGGCGGCGGATTGCCGTAGCCGGTGAAGCTCAGGCTGCCGTCCGCGGCCAGGGAGAAGGCGCCGAAGCGGCCTATTCCGGCGGCCGGATCGTTCAGCCGATCGATCAGCTGCCCGACGCTGGTTGCCCCGACCGGAATCTCGACCTCGATATCGCGTAGCTTGCCGCCGTTCTCGCCGGTGAACCGGAAGGTGAGGTCCTCGCCCGCGCTGAAGCCGTGCAGGGAGTTCATCGTCAGGCCGTTGTCATAGAAGGCCGGGCGGTCGGTGGAGATCAGGTCGTTCAGGCCGAAATAGTGGGAAAAGCCGCGATCGGCCTTGGCCGACGGCGTCGTCGCGTCATCGGCGATGGCGACGCCGTTGGGCGCGGTCGCCGTGATCGACAGCCGCCCGTCGGCGAAGCTTACCGTCGCGCCGGCGAGTTGGCCGTCGAGAACCGTCAGGAAGTTGCTGGGGTCCGCCGGCGCTCCATTGACGGTCATCGTCCCGCCCGAGAAGACGATGTCCGCCCGCGACTGGACCACGCCCGCGGCGTTGGTGACGGCGACCGTCGTGCGGCCGGTGAAGCCTGCGATGGCCGTTTCGAACGACTGCCCTACGTTCCGGCCCGTCAGGCTGGTGGGAGCCGGCACCGCCGAGTTGGCGTTGTGCGCCCGGTTCAGCTCGTCGGCCATGTGAGACACCAGCTCGGCCAGCCGTTCGGCGGCGGCGGGCGCCTCGACGTCGCGCAGCTCGACCAGCCCCTTGATCTCGCCCGAGGTGACGGAATCCAGCAGCGAGCGCTTCTGCCCGCCCGGCTCGGTGACCCAGATCTCGTTGAAGGCCGTCTCGCCTGTGACCGTGCCTGCGCGGTTGTAGCCGAGCGTCGCGGCGCCTTCGCCGGCCAGCATGGTGCCGAGGCCCGTGCGGATCGAGACGCCGCCGACGGGGCGCACCGCGACCCGGATGTCCATCAGTTCGGCCAGCTGCCCGATCAGGGCCGCCTGAGCGGTCTCCGCGCCCGAGGCGTCGCCGTTAACGGCCGTCGCACGGGCGATCTCCAGGTTCAGCCCCTCGATCTGCGTCAGCAGGCTATTGGTCTTCTCGACTGCGCTCTGGATGCGGCCGTCGGCGTCCTCCCGGACCGCCTGAATCTGCTTCCCGATCCGGCTGGCCTCGTCGAACAGCGCCTGGGTCCGGAACAGGGCCTCCTGCCTACGGGGCGAAGAGGTGGGGTCTTCGGCGCTGGCGGCGAAGGCCGAGAAGACGCTGTCGACCTTGGAGAAGAAGCCGTCGCCGCCGGGATCGCCGAACAGCGACTGAATGCGGTCGTAGAGCTCATAGCGAACGCCCTGCCGCGCCGACTCCGCGCCGGCGTTCAGGCTGGCGGCCTGCAGGAACCGGTCGGTGGCCAGCCGGATGCGCGCCACCTCGACACCAGAACCCATGCCCTGGCTGGTCATGGTCTGTTGGTCGGCGATCTTGCGGACGTAGCCGGGCGTGTTGACGTTGGAGACGTTGTCCGAGACCACGCGCAGCTGGGTCTGGGCCGTGGCCAGCCCCGACGTCGCCGTGTTCATGATGGCGTTCAGCGACATGCGGCGGCCTCCATGAGGGCGGCGCCCGGCAAGCCTTGCCAGCCGCCACGCGCTTTTTGCCCGGCGGCGGCCTGAGCGTCGTCCAGCAAGTTATTGATTTCATGCAGCATCGCGTTTCGCGCCTGTGTCATGCCGTCCGAGGCGCGCAAGGGCCGGGCCACGCCGGGAGAGGCGCGAGGCGCCGGGCAAAATCCGTCGCCACACGGCAAGTTTCGACTGCGGCGCCGTCGGGAGGAGCAGCCAGGCCCTCTCAGGTATTCGTTCTCTTTCAACAACTTGGGCGGAAATCCCGAACTGGCCCGCGACTTGCGGCGGACCGTCCGAATGTCCGGCGCAGCAGGCGCCCAAGCCACCTTCGCCTCCCGGCGACCGCCCATCGGGTCCATGTCCGCCCAAGCCGTCTTCGCCATCGCCGCCCCCGTCGCGCCCGCCGCTCCGCACGGACCGGCCGGGTCCGCTGACGCGACCGGGTTCGCCGCGCTGCTGGCGACGGCCGCCGAGATGGGCGACGGCGTGGGCGAAGCGTCCGCTGATCTGCTGACCACAACCGTGGATGTCGAGACCGAAGCGACGGAAGCGGCTGAAATGCCGTTCATGGTCACTGCGGCCGCGCCGCTGGTGACGCTCCCTCCTCCCCCGCCTGCTGCTGCAGAGGCGTCTCCCCCGATCCCGGCCGCTGTCCCGGACCTGCCCGCTGAACTCGCTCCAGCGGCTCCCCCCGTTGCGGTCGATGCCTCGCCCCGGGGGTCTGGAACGGCGTCCGCACCTGCGCAGTCCCTGGCCAGCGCCGCCGACAAGAACACGCCACCGGCGGCGCCCTCCCAGACGGCGCCCCAGCAGACACTGGCTCCAGAGGCCGTCGAGGCGCCGCCCGCTCCGCCGCCAGCCAGGCCGGAAGCGCACGACGCGGCGGCTGCGGCGCTCCCGCCGCTCGCCACGCCCGCTCCGCTGCGCCCCCTGGCCGAGCGCACCTCGAAGCCGGCTGAACCGACCACTTCCGGCGCCGGCGAGTCCGTCGCGGCGCAGATGTCGGGGCCCAAGGACCGCGCCTCCGGTTCAACGACGCCGCCCGCCGCGGGCCTCGTCGCCGACAAGGCCGCCGGTCCGGCTGGCGGCAAATCCGAGGTGGCGACCGCCGGCCCGGAAGTCGCCGGAGACGCTGCGGCGTCGGAGGCGGCTCCGGTGGGCGACTCCGCCCGGCATGCCGACGCCGCGACGACCATCGCCCGCGAAACGGGGCTCTCAGGTCTCTCGCGCTCCACCATCGAAGCCACCGCCCAGATCGCCGCCCAGATCCTGCGCCGGCTCGAGGGCCGCTCCACCCGCTTCGAGATGGCGTTGCTGCCGGAAGAACTGGGGCGGGTCGACATCAAGCTGGATATCGACTCCGAGGGCCGCCTCGCCGCGCGCCTGGCGTTCGACAATCCCGCCGCCGCCACGGACCTGCGCGGCCGCGTCGACGAGCTTCGGCGTCAGCTTGAGGACGCCGGCTTCCACCTCGCCGACGACGCCTTCGAATTCGCCGATCGCGACAGCGGCTCCAGCGCCTTCGACCGGGGGCAGGACGACCGCGGCGGCTCCAGGCGCGCCTTCGCCGCGGCCCAGCGCCTGAGCGCCGAAGCCGACGCCGCCATTCCCCCGCGCTGGATGGCGCTCTCCCTCTCGCCTTCGGGCGTGGACGTGAAGGTCTGATCGATGGTCGACGCCGTCTCAACAACCACCGCGAACGCCGGCGCCCGCATCGGCTCCGGCTCCGCCATGCTGGCCTCGAACTTCGAGACCTTTCTGTCGCTGTTGACCGCGCAGCTGAAGAACCAGGACCCGCTGTCGCCCGTGGACTCCAACCAGTTCACCGCCCAGCTGACCCAGATGGCCGGCGTCGAGCAGCAGCTGCTGACCAACGACCTGCTCAAGGGCCTGCTGACGGCCCAGCAGGGCGGCGGGCTCGGTCAGGCCGCGACCTACATGGGCAAGACCGCCACCGCCGCCTGGGCCGCGACCAAGATGGCCGATGGCGAAGCGACCTGGAGCTACGAACTCGGCGCCAATGCGTCCTCCGCCACGCTGCAGGTGCTGGATGGATCAGGCAAGGTGGTCTGGTCCGGCGACGCGCCGTCGAAGACGACCGGCATCCACGACTTCACCTGGGACGGCAAGGCGACCAGCGGCAACAACGGCCAGGATGGGCAGGTCTACACCCTGAAGGTCGTGGCCAAGGACGCCGCCGGCGGCGCGATCGACGCACAGGTCCTGACCCGCGGACGCATCACCGGCGTCGAGCTTTACGACGGCCAGCCCTACCTCACCGTCGGCAACGCCATCCTGCCCCTGTCCAGCATCATCGCGCTGGAAGAAACCACCGCCGCCAACGCAGCCGCCGATGACGATGACGAGGGCCTGATGTCCTCGATCGCCTCTGCGCTGAACCCATCCAACCTGTTCTCGTAAGGAGCCCCGCGCCATGAGCATCAACAGCGCACTACTGGCCGGCGTGTCCGGCCTGACCGCCAACTCCGCCGCGCTCGCGGCGATCTCGCAGAACATCGCGAACGTGAACACGGTCGGCTACAAACGGACCGCGGGCGAGTTCCAGACCGTCATCAACAGCCAGTCGCAAGGGGCCGGCTATTCGGCCGGCGGCGTCCTGGCGACAGCGCGGCACTTCACCAGCCAGGCCGGACAGCTGCAGCGCACCACCTCGAACACCGACCTCGGCATCGCGGGTCAGGGCTTCTTCGTGGTGACGGAGAAATCCGAGAACCTTCAGGTCACCGACGCCCGCCTGTTCACCCGGGCCGGAGCCTTCAGCGTCGATAATCTGGGCTATCTGCGGAACACCGCGGGCCTCTACCTGCAGGGCTGGCCGGTGGACGCTGACGGCAACATCGCCACCGACCCGTCGGATCTGAATCGGCTGCGCACCGTCAACGTCGGCTCCGTCGGCGGCACCGCGGAGGCCACAACCCGCATCCAGCTGAACGCCAACATCAAGTCCAGCCAGCTGGTTTCGCCCGAGGCCACGGACGCGGCCGCCACGCCGCCCGGCGCCAACGCCTACGATCCGGTGACCAACTCGATGTCCATGTGGGATCCGGACACGGGCGCGGGGGTCAAGCCGGACTTCGAACTGACCATCCCGGTGTCCGACTCCAAGGGCGGCCAGCGCACGATCGCCATCTCGTTCCTGAAGAGCTCCACGCCCAACCAGTGGTACTCCGAGCTGCGGGCGATCCCGGCCTCCGACGTCGTCACCGGCTCCGGCCTGACCAACGGCCAGCTCAAGACCGGGCTCGTCGCCTTCACCCAGGACGGCCGGCTGGACGTCGACGCCATGACGGCCCTGGGGGCCCAGGCGCTGTTCCCCGATCCGACCGCCGCCACCCTGAACTTCGCCTCGTCTGACAGCGCGGCCCCCGGCCCCGGTGAATTCCAGTGGGCCCCGGGCCTCGGCATCGACGACCAGTCGCTGGCCTTCGACCTGTCGGCCTCGGCCGGCGGTCTGACCCAGTACGACAGCGCCTCGGTGGTTCAAGCCGTGCTGACCAACGGCACCGCCTTCGGCAACCTGTCGGAGGTCAAGATCGACGACACGGGCTTCGTCACCGCCATCTTCGACAACGGCGTGACCCGCCGGATCGCCCAGATCGCGCTGGCGACCTTCCCCAGCCCCGACAGCCTGACCCAGACCTCCGGCAACGCCTATCGCGTCAGTCAGGGCTCCGGGACCTACAACCTCAAGGCCGCCGGGTCGGGCGGCGCGGGCCTGATCGGCGCGTCCCAACTGGAGGCCTCGACGGTCGACCTGTCGGCCGAGTTCACCGGCCTGATCACCACCCAGCGGGCCTATTCCGCCTCGTCCAAGATCATCACCACGGCCGACGAAATGCTGGCCGAGCTGATCAGCATCAAGCGCTGATCCTGAGCCGACGGGGGCGTTGAACTCATGGATCTGTCGACCAGCAAACGACCGGGTGGGGAAAGGCGCCTTAGCCTTTCCTTCACCACGACGCTTAAACGGCCCTTAGCCGCCGACCGCTACGGTCACGCTCTTAGTGGTGGTGGTCAATGAGGCAAAAGCCCATGTTGCAAGAGCGACGCCTGAACAGTCGAGGCGAACAATATGTGGTGGGCCCTACGGGTACGCCTCTGACGATGCACGATCTTCCGCCGGCCGACACCGACCGCTGGGTTATCCGTCGCAAGGCCGAGGTCGTGGCCGCTGTTCGCGGCGGGCTGATCAGCCTGGACGACGCCCTCGCGCGCTATCGCCTGACCGCCGAGGAATTCCTCGCCTGGCAGAAGGCCATCGACAAATGGGGCATGCAGGGCCTGCGCACCACGCGCATCCAGCACTACGGCCGCCCGTAGATCAGCTCTCCCCGAAGAACAGCAGCGGCCGCTTCCGGAAACGGAGGCGGCCGTTGTCGTTTATGGCGCGGCCTCGAATTTGTGCGGGTTTCGCACTAGATAGCGCGCCATGACGCTAGACACGTCCACATTGGCCGAGCCCATTTGCGCGATCCCTGACATCGCCCCGCTGTCGTCCCCGGCCGACATGGATGCGGCGATCGCGTCCGCACGGGCGGCGGTCGGGCTGCCGGTCGGCTCGCGCGTGGTGGCGGCCATGTCGGGCGGGGTGGACTCCACCGTGGTCGCGGCCCTGCTGCACAAGGCCGGCTATGACGTGGTCGGCGTGACCCTGCAGCTCTACGACCACGGCGCGGCGTTGAAGAAGAAGGGCGCGTGCTGCGCCGGTCAGGACATCCACGACGCCCGCCTGGCGGCCGAGACGCTGGGCATCCCCCACTATGTGCTGGATTACGAGAGCCGCTTCCGCGACGCGGTGATCGATCAGTTCGCCGACAGCTATCTGGCGGGGCAGACGCCGGTGCCCTGCATCCGCTGCAACCAGACGGTCAAATTCCGCGACCTACTGGACGTCGCCCGCGATCTGGGCGCGGCGGCCATGGCTACGGGTCACTATGTCCGGCGCGCCATCGGTCCGGACGGCCGGGCGCAGATGCGCAAGGCGATCGACCATTCGCGCGACCAGTCCTACTTCCTGTTCGCCACCACGGCGCAGCAGCTCGACTACCTGCGCTTCCCTCTCGCCGATCTGGAGAAGCCGCAGGTGCGCGGCGTGGCGCTGGAGCTGGGCCTGCGCATCGCCGCCAAGCCGGACAGCCAGGACATCTGCTTCGTCCCCAATGGCGACTACCGCACCCTGATCGACAAGCTGCGGCCGCAGGGGCGCGAGGCGGGCGACATCGTGCACATGGACGGGCGCGTGCTGGGCGGACATTCCGGCATCACCGACTACACCATTGGCCAACGCCGGGGCCTGAATGTCGCGGTGGGCGAGCCCCTGTTCGTAACCAGGCTGGACCCGGTGAAGCGCCACGTCATCGTCGGCCCGCGCGAGGCCTTGCTGACCGCCTCGCTGACGCTGGACGAAACCAACTGGCTGGGCGACGGCGACAGCATCGAGGCCGCCGCCGCCAAAGGCGCGTCGGTCCTGGCGCGGGTCCGTTCGACGCGTCCGCCCTCTCCCGCCCGTCTGGCGCTGGCCGACGGCGCAGTGTCGGTGATGTTCGACGCCGGCGAAGAAGGCGTGGCGCCCGGTCAGGCCTGCGCCCTCTACGATCCGACGGATTCCGACCGGCTGCTGGGCGGCGGCTTCATCCAGACGACCGCCGCCGTTGTCTGACCGGCCGGACGCGCTGACGGCGCTCGCCGCGCGCGCCGGGCTTCCGGTCGAGTTCCAGTATCTGCTGCCGCAGTTCCCGCGCGACCGCTGGACGGCCGCGGGCCTCGACGAGACCGCCGCCTTCTGGCTGCAGATGCACGGCGGCTTCCGCTCGCATCAGACACACATGGGCGCCTTGATCGGGCAATGGCGCGCGGGCGGGGAGCTGTCGGCCCTGCACCGGCAGCTGATCCCGGCGCTCCAGTCCTTCCTGCAGCACCTCGACGGTCACCACCGCGTCGAGAGCGGGCACTATTTCCCGAT
>NZ_DASWNO010000124.1:0-6654 GCF_036399195.1 Brevundimonas sp. | reverse complement strand
GCAAACTCAATCGTTCGCTGGCCCTGCTGTTGGCGGTGGCGGCGCCCTGTCTCGTGGCGGTGTTCACCTTCTTCAACATGCTGAGAGGGCGCGCGCCGATGCCGTGGGAGATGTGGCTGCAGTCGTCCAGCGCGATCTGGGGCTTCTTCATGCTGCCGATGAGCGTCACCGCGCTGACGGCGCTGGTCGCCCACATGGAGCACGGCCCACGCGCCTGGGATCACCTGCGGGCGCTGCCGGTCGCGCGATGGAAACTCTATGCCGCCAAGGCTGTCTGCGTGGTCGCGGTGGTCGCGGCCATGAGCGGGTTGAACCTGATGCTGACCTATGGAGCCGCTCTGGCCGCCGGCGCGGTCAAGCCTGCGGTCGCGGCCAGCGGGCCGATGGACTTCGCTGCACAGGCGACGCTGATGGCCCGCATCGTCGCGGCGGCCCTGCTGCTGATCGCTATCCAGCTGTGGACCGCGCTGCGCTTCGCCAGCTTCGTGCCGGCGCTGGCCGTCGGCATCGGCGGGACCTTTTTCTCGGTCGTCGCCACGGCGGCGAAGCAGGGCGTCTTCTTCCCGTGGCAAATGCCCGTCAACATGCTGGCGACCGAGGCGTGGCGCGTGAACACCGCGCTGGCGCTCGGCGGCGGACTGGGCGCGGTCGTGCTGATCCTCGCCGTCGCCCATCTGGCGCGGCGCGAGGTGGTCTAGGTCAGTTGCCGGTGGCGCTCTTGTCGGGGGCAATCTCGGTCATGGCGGACTGCAGGTAGTTCTGCTCGCCCAGCTGCTCGATCAGCTTGTGCTGAGCCTCGAGGAAGTCGATGTGCTCCTCGGTGTCTGACAGGATGCGCATCAACAGATCGCGGCTGACGTAATCCTTGGCCGCCTCGCACTGGGTGACTCCGGCAAGGAGGGTGTCACGGCCGCCCAGCTCCAGCTGCAGGTCCGCGCCCAGGCATTCGAAGGCGTTCTCGCCGATCTTCAACTTGTGCAGGTCCTGCAGGTTGGGCAGGCCGTCGAGGAACAGCACCCGCTTGATCAGCATGTCGGCGTGTTTCATCTCGCCGATCGACTCGTCGTAGATGATCTGGCCGAGGTGTTTCAGGCCCCAGCTCTCGAACATCCGCGCGTGCAGGAAATACTGGTTCACCGCTGTCAGCTCGTTGGTGAGCACCGCGTTGAGCGTGCGAATGATCGCGGGGTCGCCCTTCATCGTCGTCGTTCCGTCAGCCGCGCGAAGGCCGTGGGGCCTCCTGGAATCGCCAGCCGCTGTCAACACCTTCTAACACGGAAAAACGCGCGGTGTTTACTTGAGAAAGCTTCTCACGACATTGAAAATGCGAGTAAATCTCGCTCGCGAACAGGCGCTGCTATTCGGCGGCCATGGCGAAGGATTGACGGCTTTCCTGGATCATCTCGCGCATTTCGCAGACGCATTTGGCGCACTGGGCCGTGCACTGGTTGCGGGCGAAGACGTCGCGGGGACGCGCGGCGCCGGCCTCGATGGCGGCGGCGACATCCCGTTTCCTCAAGCCGTTGCAGTTGCAGACGTACACGGAAAGACCCGATGCGAGTTGCGAATGGTTCGCTGTAGCAGGAAAGATGCGGCGAATGCAAGTCGTTCGCAGGCCGGCGGTTGACGCAGGCGGTCCGCCGTCGCACTTGCCAGGCATGGCCAAGCCCCCCGTCGCTCCGGTTCGCCCACCCTGTCGCCTGTACCTGATCACGCCGCCATCGATCCCGGACCTGCCGGCGTTCGCCCGCGACCTGGAAGAGGCGCTGGGCGCGGGGGACGTGGCGGCCCTGCAGATCCGGCTGAAGGGCGTCGGCGACGCCGAGGTTCTCGCGGCCGTAGCGGCCCTAAAGCCAGTCGCGCAGGCTCGAGGCGTGGCGGTCATCCTGAACGACCGGCCCGATCTCGCCGCCCGCTCGGGGTGCGACGGCGTCCACGTCGGACAGGGGGACGCTCCCTACGCGGAGGCGCGGCGGACGATGGGACCGGACGCCATGATCGGAGTGACCTGCCACGACAGCCGGGAGCTCGCGATGGATGCGGCCGAGGCGGGGGCTGATTACGTCGCGTTCGGGGCCTTCTTCGCCACCGAGACCAAGGCGACCACGCACCGCCCCGATCCAGAGATACTCACGATCTGGCAGGAGACGGTGGAGACCCCCTGTGTCGCCATTGGCGGGATCGACGCGGGGAACGCCGCGGTGCTGGCGAAGGCGGGGGCTGACTTCGTGGCGGTCAGCTCCGCGGTGTGGAGCCATCCGGCGGGCCCGGCCGAGTCGGTGCGGGCCCTGATGGCCGCGCTTGACGCCGCGGCAGCCTGACCTTCAGGGGATATTAGGAAGCCACGGGGTAGATAGCGGAGACGATATCCGCCTTCGCCGGGACCAGACATGCCGATGAGCCGCGCGCTCGACCCCCTGGAGCCTCTCGCCGGCGTCGCCACCCCCGGGGGGGCTACCGGTCGCGACGCGGCCCAGGCCTCCAGCGGCCTCGGCCAGCCGATGGCTCCCGTGTTCACGGCCATGGCCGTCATGGTCCTCGTCGTCCTGTCCATCACCTTCGCCCGGTCCGCCGACGCCGTCGCGGCGCTGTGGGGCGCCGGCGGTCTTGCCGTCGCCGTCTGGCTCAGGACGTCGCGGGGCCCGCTTTACGACCTCTCGTTCGGGGGATTGATCGCCATCGGCGTGGCGGCCGGCAATCTGCTGGCCGGGAACCCGCCTGAGCTGGTCGCGATGTTCACCGTCGCCAACATGCTGGACATCTACGTCGCCGTCCTGCTGGCGCGGCGGTTCGCACCCACGCTCAACCTCGCCTCGGTGAAGGGGACCGTCCGCTTCCTGCTCAGCGCCGCCGTCGTCGCGCCGTTTCCCGCCGCCGTGTTCGTCGGCGGGATGCTGTGGTGGCTGCAGGACGCCAGCTTCCTGGAAACCGCCCAGACCTGGTGGTTCGGACACGCGCTCAGCGTCGCCGTGCTCTCCAGCTTCGGGTTGGCGCTGACCCGGCGGGAAGTCGTGAAGTTCCGCGCCCCGGCGCGCGCGCTTGAGGCCGTGGTGCTGCTCGGTCTCGTGACCTCGGTGGCGCTGGTGGTGTTCTCGAACCAGAACATGCCGATCGCGTTCGTGATCATGCCGCTGCTCCTGCTCATCGCCGTCCGGTTGCGCATGCTGGGCGTCACCGCGGCGCTGGTGATCCTCTCCGTGATCGCGGTCGGGGGCAGCATGCAGGGGCTCGGTCCGTATGCGGTCGCCTTCGACGGGCCAGACCGCGCGATGATGGCGCAGTTGCTCGTCCTGTTCGGCTTCCTGCCGATCATGCTGGTCGCCGCGCTGCTGGAAGAGCGGGACAGACTGTCGGATCGCGCCAAAACGGGGCAGGTGCGCGCCGAACGCGCGTCCGAGGCCAAGTCGCGGCTGCTCGCCAACGTGGCGCACGAGATCAAGAGCCCCGTCGGCGGCATCATCGGCATCGGCGATCTGTGGAAGAACGGTCAGCTCGGTCCGATCACCGCCACCCAGACGGAAATGGCCGATATGCTTGTGAAAACGGCGCGGCAGGTCGAGGCGCTGGCTCATGATCTTCTGGACGTCGCCCGGGCCGAGTCCGGGGCGGTCAAGGTCGAGCTGAGGCCGACCGACGTGCCGGGCGTGCTGGAGGATGTGAAGCGCGCCGTCGCCCTGCGGCCCGAGGCCCAAGGATTGCGGCTGGAGGTCGTCAGCGAAGGCGACGGCCTGGTGGCGCTGGCGGACTCGCAGCGCCTGACCCAGGTCGTGTCCAACCTCGCCTCCAATGCGGTGAAGTACGGACGCTCCGGCGGCATCGTCACCTTCCGCGCCAGCAAGATCTACGACGGCGTTCGCATCGAGGTGACCGACCGCGGGCCGGGGCTGTCGCCCGAGAAGCAGACCCAGTTGTTCGAGCCGTTCAACCGCCTCGGCCTGGAGCGTTCGACGGTCGAGGGCCACGGCATCGGTCTGGCGCTGGCCAAGCGGCTGGTCGAGCTGCAGGGCGGCTCGATCGGCGTTTCGTCAGTCGCAGGCGAGGGCGCCACCTTCTGGGTCGAACTTCCCGCCGCCTGATCTCGCGGCGTTCGGTCGCGCGGCGGTTCGCACATGGACACCAGGACGGCGCGGGCGCATTCCTGAGCGTGTCAGGACTGCCGAGGATCCAAACCGTGGACTACGACGCGCTGCTGCTGTCGCGACTCCAGTTCGCCTTCACCATCGCCTTCCACATCCTGTTTCCGGCCTTCACCATTGGGCTGGCGGCGTTTCTGGCGGTGCTGGAGGGGCTGTGGCTCTGGACGAAGCGCGACGCCTTCAAGGTCCTCTACCTCTTCTGGGTCAAAATCTTCGCGCTCAGCTTCGGCATGGGCGTCGTGTCCGGCGTGGTGCTCAGCTACCAGTTCGGGACCAACTGGTCGGAGTTCATTCGGCTGACCGGCGGCGTGATCGGGCCGCTGCTGGCTTTCGAGGTCCTGACCGCCTTCTTCCTTGAGGCGTCCTTCCTCGGCGTGATGCTGTTCGGCTGGAAGAAGGTCGGTCCGCGGCTGCATTTCCTGGCCACGGTGCTGGTCGCCGTCGGCACGACGATTTCCGCCTTCTGGATCCTGTCCGCGAACAGCTGGATGCAGACGCCGCAGGGCTTTCAGATCATGGCGGACGGCCGGTTCGAGGCGACGGACTATTGGCAGGTGATCTTCAATCCCAGCTTCCCCTCGCGGCTGGTCCACATGCTGCTGGCCGCCTTCCTGACGACCGGTCTGGTCGTCGGCGCCGCCTCGGCCTACCGGATTCTCAAGGAGAACCAAGCCGGCGCCGTATCCGGCTGGAACGAAAGCCGCATCTCGCTGGTCATGGCCGTGGGGCTGATCGCCGTTCTGGCTCCCCTGCAGCTGCTGGCGGGCCACTGGTCAGGCGAGGTCGCGCATAAGCACCAGCCGTCGAAACTGGCCGCCATCGAGGGCTATTGGGAGAGCGAGGCCAATCCGCCGCTGCACCTGTTCGGCATCCCTGACCGCGAGGCCCAGAAGAACCACTTCCAGATATCGATTCCGGGCGTCGGCGCGGCGGTGCAGGGCATCGAGCGCACCGAGGTGGTAAAGGGCCTGAAGGCCTTCCCACGCGAGGACCAGCCGCCGCCGTTCATCCCCTTCTTCGGCTTTCGCATCATGGTCGGGCTGGGCCTGCTGATGATCCTGCTGGGCGCGCTCGGGGCGGTGCTGATCTGGCGCAAGCGGTTGTTCGACAGCCGCTGGTTCCTGCGCTTCTGCGTGGCCATGGGCCCGTCCGGTTTCATCGCCGTGCTGGCGGGGTGGATGGTGACCGAGGTCGGGCGGCAGCCGTGGGTGGTCTATGGCGTCCTTCGGACTCGGGACGCGGTGTCGCCAGTGACGGCGGGCGAGGTGGCGACCAGCTTGATCGCCTATATGATCGTCTATTCGATCGTCTTCACCGCCGGCGCCATCTTCATCCTGCGGCTGATGGCCGAAGGCCCGGTGGCCGCGGCGGCCGAGCCCGGGCCCAGAGAGAACCGGCCGCCCGGCTGGGCCCTGTCCAAGGCCCCGGAAGACACGACGCCCGAGGAGGGCCGCTGATGCTTGACCTCGAGCTGATCTGGGCCGGGCTGATCGCCGTCTCGGTGCTGCTGTACGTCACCCTCGACGGGTTCGACCTTGGCGTCGGCGTCCTGTTTCCCTTCGCGAAGTCGAGGGAAGAGCGCGACGTGATGATGAACACCATCGCCCCCGTCTGGGACGGCAACGAGACGTGGCTGGTGCTGGGCGGAGGGGGGCTGCTCGCGGCCTTTCCGCTGGCCTATTCCGTGCTGATGCCGGCGCTGTACCTGCCGGTGCTGCTGATGCTGGCGGGGCTGATCCTGCGGGGCGTGGCGTTCGAGTTCCGCTTTCGCGCCCGCAACCGCGGGCGGAAGTTCTGGACGCAGATGTTCGCCGGCGGCTCGATCCTCGCGGCGGCGGCGCAGGGCCTGATCCTGGGCGGCTTCATCCAGGGCGTGACGGTCGAGGACAACCGCTTCGCCGGCGGTCCGTTCGACTGGCTGACGCCCTACACCCTGCTGGTCGCGGTCGGGGTCGTCGCGGGCTACGCCCTGCTGGGCGGCGCATGGCTGATGATGAAGACGAAGGACAACCTGCACGGCGACGCCAAACGGTGGACGCTGATCAGCGCGGCGCTTGTCGGGGCTTTTCTGGGGGCCGTCAGTCTGGCGACCCTGTTCGTGCACCCGCGCATCGCGGAGCGCTGGGGCTTCGACGTCGGCGCGACGCTCGCCATCGACTGGGGTGTGCTGGCGCCCTTGCTGTTCATCCCCGCCATCGGCCTTGTCGGTCTGTGGCTGGTGGTCGGGATGGCGCGCAAAGGTTCGCATCGCTGGCCCTTCGTCGGCTCCATGCTGCTGTTTCTGTCCGGATACCTCGGGCTGGCGGCCAGCTTCATGCCGTACATCGCGCCCTATGCGGTGACCTTCCGGCAGGCGGCCGCGCCGGACAACGCCCTGGGTCTGATGCTGGCCGGGACGGCGGTGATCCTGCCCCTGATCCTGGCCTACACCGTCTGGGTCTACTGGGTGTTCCGGGGCAAGGTCGACGAGGAGAGCGGCTATCATCATTGAACCCGTTCCGCCGCCCGAGCCGGGCGA
>NZ_DASWNO010000123.1:0-3109 GCF_036399195.1 Brevundimonas sp. | reverse complement strand
CGACCTCGGCACCACGAACTCGTGCGTGGCGATCATGGACGGCAAGCAGCCGAAGGTGATCGAGAACGCCGAAGGCGCGCGGACCACGCCGTCGGTTGTGGCTTTCATGGAAGACAGCGAGCGCCTCGTAGGCCAGCCCGCCCGTCGCCAGGCGGTGACCAACCCGAACAACACCTTCTTCGCCATCAAGCGCCTGATCGGCCGCAACTGGGAAGATCCCATGGTGGCCAAGGACAAGGGCATGGTGCCCTATGAGATCGTCAAGGGCCCGAACGGCGACGCCTGGGTGCGCGCCCACGGCAAGGACTACTCGCCCCAGCAGATCTCCGCCTTCATCCTGCAAAAGATGAAAGAGTCCGCCGAGCAGCACCTTGGCGAAAAGGTCGACAAGGCGGTCATCACCGTTCCGGCCTACTTTAACGACGCCCAGCGTCAGGCCACCAAGGACGCCGGCAAGATCGCCGGCCTGGAGGTGCTGCGCATCATCAACGAGCCGACCGCGGCGGCGCTGGCCTACGGGCTCGAGAAGAACGACGGCAAGAAGATCGCGGTCTACGATCTCGGCGGCGGCACCTTCGACGTCTCGATCCTGGAGATCGGCGACGGCGTCTTCGAGGTGAAGTCGACCAACGGCGACACCTTCCTCGGCGGCGAGGACTTCGACCTGCGTCTGGTCGACTACCTGGCCGACGAGTTCAAGAAGGAGCAGGGCGTCGACCTGCGCTCGGACAAGCTGGCCCTTCAGCGCCTGAAGGAAGAGGCCGAAAAGGCCAAGAAGGAACTGTCCTCGACCACCCAGTACGAGGTCAACCTGCCGTTCATCACCATGAACGCCTCGGGGCCGCTGCACCTGAACATCAAGCTGTCGCGCTCGAAGCTGGAGGCCCTCGTCGACGACCTGGTCCAGCGCACCATCGAGCCGTGCAAGAAGGCGCTGGCCGACGCCGGCATGAAGGCCGGCGACATCGACGAAGTGGTGTTGGTGGGCGGCATGACCCGCATGCCCATGGTTCAGGAGGCCGTGAAGAAATTCTTCGGCAAGGAGCCGCACAAGGGCGTCAACCCCGACGAGGTCGTAGCGCTGGGCGCCGCCGTTCAGGCCGGCGTGCTGCAGGGCGACGTGAAGGACGTGCTGCTGCTCGACGTCACCCCCCTGACCCTCGGCATCGAGACCCTGGGCGGCGTGTTCACTCCGCTGATTGAGCGCAACACCACCATCCCGACCAAGAAGAGCCAGGTGTTCTCGACCGCCGACGACAACCAGTCGGCCGTGACCATCCGGGTCTTCCAGGGCGAGCGTCCGATGGCGGCCGACAACAAGGTGCTGGGCCAGTTCGACCTGATGGGCATCCCACCCGCGCCGCGCGGCATGCCGCAGATCGAGGTCGCCTTCGACATCGACGCCAACGGCATCGTCCACGTCACGGCCAAGGACAAGGCCACCAACAAGGAACAGTCGATCCGCATCCAGGCCAACGGCGGCCTGTCTGACGCCGACATCGACAAGATGGTCAAGGAAGCCGAGGCCAACGCCGCGGCCGACAAGGCCCGCAAGGAGATGGTCGAGGCGATCAACGCCGCCGACAGCCTGATCCACTCGACCGAAAAGGCCATGGCCGAGCACGGCGACAAGGTCGGCCCGGATGAGAAGGCGGCGATCGACACCGCCCTGGCCGAGCTGAAGACGGCCAAGGAAGGCACGGATCCGGAAGACATCCGGACCAAGACCAACACCCTCGTCCAGGCCTCGATGAAGCTGGGCGAGGCCATGTACGCCTCCCAGAACGCGGCTGACGCCGACGGCTCCGCCGAACAGCCGGCCGACGACGGCGTGGTCGATGCGGAGTTCGAGGAAGTCTCGGGCGACGAGGACGAGAAGAAGAGCGCGTAGGACACACCTCCCGCGCAATCGCTACGGCCCCGCTTGTCTCAGGACAGGCGGGGCCCTTTCCTGAAACTTGCATCATTTCTCCGGGCGCCCATGTCAGCCCGGTCAGCCGTCAAGGTCGAACGCCCGCCAGAGGCGCGGACCCGGCGGCAGGGTAAGAGGACGAACGCCGGATGGCGACGCGTGACTATTACGAAATCCTCGAGGTCGACCGCGGCATCGACGCGGCCGGCCTGAAGGCGGCCTACCGCAAGCTGGCCATGCAGCACCACCCCGACCGCAACGGCGGGTGCGAAGACTCCATGGCGCGGTTCAAGGAAATTTCCGAAGCCTATTCCGTCCTGTCGGACGACCAGAAGCGCGCCGCCTACGACCGCTTCGGCCATGCCGGCGTCAACGGCGGGGGCGGCGGCAATCCCTTCGGCCAAGGCCAGGGCTTCGCCGACGTCAACGACATCTTCTCCCAGGTCTTCGGCGAAGCCTTCGGCGACGTGTTCGGCGGCCGAGGACCCGGGCGTCAGGGCGGCCCACGCCGCGGCTCGGACCTGCGCTACGATCTCGAGATCACCCTGGAGCAGGCCTACAAGGGCGCCGACGTCGACATCTCCGTCCCCACCACCGCCACCTGCGAGACCTGCGAGGGCTCCGGCGCCAAGGCGGGCACCAAGCCGGCCACCTGCAGCACCTGCCAGGGCGCGGGCCGCATCCGCTCCGCCAACGGCTTCTTCCAAGTCGAGCGCACCTGCCCCCGCTGCGGCGGCGCCGGCCAGATGGTCGCCGAGCCCTGCGCGAGCTGTCACGGCCACGGCCAGGTGCGCAAGAACCGCAAGCTGCAGCTCAAGATCCCGGCCGGGGTCGACGACGGCTCGCGTATCCGCCTGTCGGGAGAGGGCGACGCCGGTCAGCGCGGCGGTCCGCGGGGCGACCTGTACGTCTTCATCTCGGTGACGCCACACGAGCTCTTCGAGCGCGACAACCTCGACCTGCTGGTCACCGTCCCGGTCCCCATGACCACGGCGGCGCTGGGCGGCGAGATCGACGCGCCTTGCCTGACCTCGGAGGCCTGCGACGGCCGCTGCCGGGCCCCCGTGGCGGTGCCGGCCGGGTCCCAGACCGGCAAGACGGTGCGCATCAAGGGCAAAGGCATGCCGCACCTGAACGGCAAGCAGCGGGGCGATCTGGTGGTCGAACTGTTCGTCGAGACCCCCACCGACCTGACGC
>NZ_DASWNO010000122.1:0-20427 GCF_036399195.1 Brevundimonas sp. | reverse complement strand
GACCGCTCGAGCCGGGGCCGGATGTTGTCCAGCCGCTTCTGCACCACGTCGCAGGCGATCAGGCGCACCGGCGCCGCGGGCTCAGCGGCCCTGCTTGCAGCGATGTCATCAGCTCCGACCGGCGACCAGCCGCCGCGCGGCGCGGGAACCTCGGTCGGCGGCGCGTCCGGCAGGGCCAGCGCGGCCAGCGCCAGCGTCTTGCCACCGCCGCCGGCGCAATAGTCGACCACGACCGTCTCGGGCGTGAACGTCAGCCCCGCCCCGGCCAGCCAGGTGACGATCTGCGAGCCTTCGTCCTGAATCTCGATCCGCCCGGCCTCGAAGGCGTCCAGACCCTGCACATTCGGCGCGGGCTGGGCGGCAAGGCGCAGGCCCCGGGCGGACAGAGGCGTCGGCTCTGGCGACAGGCCCCCGGCGCGCAGCTCGGCCACGGCTCCTGCGAGCGTCGCCCGCGCTCCATTCACCCGCAGATCGACCGGCGCGCGCTGCATCAGCGCTTCAGCTTCGGCCTGCGCGCGATCGCCGAACACGGCCTGAAGGTCTTCGACGACGAAGGCGGGCAGCCCTCCCGCAGCGGAAGCGGCCGCTTCGGACGTCTCTCCAACCATGGCGATCCGGGCGCGCTCCTGCTTCGACAGAGGCCGGGGGCCATAGCCCTCGCCGGAGTGCAGCGCCTCGATCGCCTCCAGCGGCAGACGGTCCAGAACGGCCAAGGCGCCGATGACCAGAGCCCGGCCGTCCTCGCGCCCGCCCATGGCTTCGACCAGCCGGCCGCGCGAACGCAGCACCTGATAGACCCGCTCGGCCACGGCGCGGCGGTCGCCGGAGCCCGCATAGCGATTGGCGGCGCCCCAGGCCTTGATCACCGTCTCGGCGGGCGCGCGCCCCTGGGCGATGCTGTCGAGAACGGAGGCGGCGGCGGCGAGGCGGGCGGCTGGAGTCACGGGGTTCCGATCAGATGAACAGGGCCGCCAGCACCATCACCAGCCCGACGGCGGCGACCATCCAGACCAGCGAGCGGATGTAGGGGACGCCGAAGGCGTAGAGCGGCACATAGATCAGCCGCCCGAAGAAGTAGAGGTGCGTGCCGATGAAGGTCAGCTGGCCGTCCTTGCCCGCCACATGCGCCATAATCACGGCGGCGGCGAACAGCGGCAGGGTTTCGAACAGATTGGCCTGCGCCCGCATCAGCCGCCCGGCCATGGGTCCGGGAGGCGGCGCCTCGCCGTCGCGCGGCCCGGCGTTCCATTTGGCGCCGAGCTCCGACGTCCGCGCCGCGCCCGCCGCCCCGATCTGAACCAACGCCAGGATCAGGGTGAAGGCCAACATGATGAATTCTGGCGTCATATCCATGGCTTGAGCCTCCCCGCTCATCCCTGACGATAGTTCGGCGCTTCCCGCGTGATCATCACGTCATGGACGTGGCTCTCGCGCAGGCCAGCCCCCGTGATGCGTACGAATCGGGCGCGCTCCTGCAGGTCGGCGATGGTGGCCGCACCGACATAGCCCATGGCCGCGCGCAGGCCGCCGACCATCTGGTGCAGCACCGGCGCGATCGGCCCCTTGTACGGCGTCTGGCCCTCGATGCCCTCGGGCACCAGCTTGCGGCTGTCCTCCACTTCCTTCTGGAAATAGCGGTCGGCCGACCCGGCCCCCATGGCCCCGACCGAGCCCATGCCCCGGTATGACTTGTACGACCGGCCCTGGTACAGGAACACCTCGCCCGGGCTCTCGTCCGTGCCCGCGAACATCGAGCCCATCATGGCGACCGAGGCCCCCGCCGCGATCGCCTTGGCGAGGTCGCCCGAGTATTTGATGCCGCCGTCGGCGATGACCGGCGCGCCCGAGTCCTTCGCCGCCCGGACAGCCTCCATAATGGCGGTCAGCTGGGGCACGCCCACGCCGGCGACGATGCGGGTGGTGCAGATGCTGCCGGGCCCGATTCCGACTTTCACGGCGTCCGCGCCCGCGTCGATCAGGGCCCGCGCCGCGTCATAGGTGGCGATGTTGCCGGCGATGATCTGGATGCGGTTGGACTCGCGCTTGATGCGCTCGACCACCCTCGACACCTGGATCGAGTGACCATGGGCCGTGTCGATGACCACCACGTCCACCCCGGCCTCGGCCAGCGCCATGGCCCGCTCGTAGCCCGCGTCCCCGACGGTCGAGGCGGCGCCGACCAGCAGCCGGCCCTGATCGTCCTTGGCCGCGTGGGGATGGGCCTGGGCCTTCTCGATGTCCTTCATCGTGATCAGGCCAGTCGCGCGATAATCCTCGTCGACAACGATGACGCGCTCGATCTTGCGATCGCGCAGCAGCGCCCTCGCCTCGTCCCGTCCCGCGCCTTCGCGCACGGTGATCAGGTCGCCGGTGGTCATCAGCTCGGCGGCCCTGCGGTTCGGATCGGTGTCGAACCGCATGTCCCGGTTGGTCAGGATGCCGACCAGCCGACCGGTCGCGGGATCGACCACCGGAAAGCCGCTGATCTTCTTCTTGGCGACGATCGCGCGGATCTCGCCGAGCGTGGTTTCAGGCGTGATGGTCACCGGATTGATGACCATGCCGCTCTCGTAGCGCTTCACCTCGCGCACCTGATCGGCCTGTTCCTCGACCGACATGTTGCGGTGGAGGACGCCCAGTCCCCCGGCCTGCGCCATGGCGATCGCCAGACGGCTTTCGGTGACCGTGTCCATGGCGGACGAGGTCAGGGGGATGTTCAACCGGATGTCGCGGGTCAGCTTCGTCGAGACGTCCGCGTCGGCGGGCATGATCTCTGACGGGCCGGGTTCGAGCAAAACATCGTCGAAGGTGAGCCCTTCGCGAATCTCCATGAGGAGCCTCCGTTTTGCGGGCCGCGTATAGCGGTCACGGCGGTGGAACCGCAAGGGGCGGCTGGTCTTATCGTGCGGATAAGAAGATTTGCCTTGCCCGATGCGGCGCCGGCCCCACATTTGTACGACGCATGGTCCGAACCCTCATCAGCACGGCCCGCCGCCTCGCGCTCAAGATCGCGAGCTATGGCGTGATGCACCTCGTGATCGCCATCCTGGTGGCGTTCGCCATCACCCGCGACTGGCGCATGGCGCTGGCGGTCGGTGTCGTCGAGCCCTTCTTCCAGACCATCGCCTATTCGATTCATGACCGGGTCTGGCACCGGATCGAGCACCGGCGGATGCTGTCGAACCTCGAAGAAGCCTCCGAGGCCTTCACCGCGCGCCTGCAGATCATGGCGCCCGAGGAACAGACCCGCGCCCACGGCCACCACGGCCACAGCCACGCCCTGCCCCGCTCGTTGAAACAGATCGCCGCCAAGTCCGTCACCTACGGCCTGATGCATTTCGTGGTCGCGGTGACGGTGGCCTTCGCCCTGACCCAAAACTGGCGCACGGCCTTGGCCATCGGCATCATCGAGCCTCTGGTGCAGACGGTCTTCTTCACCGCCCACGATCGTATCTGGAGCCGGATCGAGGCGCGGAAGGCCAAACAGGCTGCTGAGATGGCTTCGGCCTAGCGTCTGTTCATCGCCACCAGGAAGACTTCAGCGCTGTCCTTCCGGCTGGATTCCGGCTTCACGTATTTCACCGTCTCGAACTCCTGCCGCAGGCGCGCCAGAACGCCGCCGGCGTCGCCGCCCTGGAAGTTCTTCGAGACGAAATGCCCGCCCGGCCTGAGCGTGCGGATGGCGAAGTCCGCGGCGATCTCGATCAGGGCGATGATCTTCAGGTGGTCGGTCTGGCGGTGGCCGACGGTGTTGTGCGCCATGTCCGAGAGCACCAGATCGGGCGGACCGCCGAGCAGGTCCATCATCTGCTGGTCCACGCCGGCATGGGTGAAGTCCGCCTGCAGCATGATGGCGCCGGGCACGGGCTCGACCGGCAGCAGATCCACGCCGACGACCGAGATCGCGCCCCGCTTGACCGCCACCTGCGCCCAGCCGCCCGGCGCGGCGCCCAGGTCGATGACCCGGCTGCCCTGCCGGATCAGGTGGAAGCGGTCGTCGATCTCCAGCAGCTTGAAGGCCGCGCGGCTGCGCCAGCCTTCGGCGCGGGCCCGCTCGGACCATTTGTCCGACAACTGGCGTTTGATCCACTGCTGGCTGGACATCGACTTGGTGTCCGCCGTCTTCATCTTCGTGCCCATGCCGCGCCCGGCGGCCGTGCCGCCAGAGGGCGGCCGGACCATGCGGCGGCGTTCCGGTTCGTCCTCACTCATGTTCCAGATATCTCATCCGCTCATCCCGGCGAAAGCCGGGACCCAGTGCTTTGGGTGACGGAAAAAGTCCGACCGAACACCCCTGCTGATCCCATACACCGAGTTCAAGCGAAAGAACTGGGTCCCGGCTTTCGCCGGGATGAGCGGGAGGGTAAGGACACCCACCCCAGACAAGGAGCGCACCGATGGCCGAAACCCTCACCTTCACTCTCGACACCGGCGACGGCCAGGAACGCGACGTGGTCATCAAGCTCCGCTCCGACCTGGCGCCCGGCCACGTCGCCCGTATCAGCGAGCTCGCGGGCGAAGGCTTCTACGACGGCGTCGTCTTCCACCGAGTCATCCCCGGCTTCATGGCCCAGGGCGGCGACCCGACCGGCACGGGCACTTCAGGCTCGAAGAAGCCCAACCTGAAAGCGGAATTCTCGGCCGAGCGCCACGTGCGCGGCGTCTGCTCCATGGCCCGCACGTCCGATCCGAACAGCGCCAACAGCCAGTTCTTCATCTGCCTCGACGACGCCACCTTCCTCGACCGCCAGTACACGGTCTGGGGGGAAGTCATCGAAGGCATGGACGTCGTCGACGCCCTGCCCAAGGGCGAACCGCCCCGGTCGCCGGGCAAGATCGTCAAGGCGACGGTGAGCTGAGGGATTAGGGACGAGGGGTTAGGGATTAGGGATTAGAGTGGACCGGGATCGGACCAGCCGCTTCGGCCCAAGGCGTCATCCCTAATCCCTAATCCCTGATCCCTACTCGATCTCCACCACTTCGACCCGCGCCCCGTTCAGCACGAGGGCGATCTCGCCGCGTTTCAGCTTCAGCGCGTCCTCGCCGAACAGCTGGCGGCGCCAGCCCTTCAGGGCGTCCACGTCGGCCTCGTCGTCGAGGGCGATCTTCTCGAGGTCGGACACGTTGGCGAGCAGCTTGGTCGCCACGCCGGCGTTGTCGCTCTTGGCTTTCAGCAGGACCTTGAGCAGTTCGACCACCGACGGCGGCGCCGGCTGGTTGTGGGCGGGCCGATCCAGCTTGGGCGCATGCGCCTCGGGGTCCGCCAACACCCGCTTCAGCTCCTCGATCAGCTCCAGACCTAGCCGCGAGGCGCCAAATCCCTTGGGCACCGAGCGCAGGCGGTTGAACGCGTCGGGATCGGTCGGGCCCTGCGCCGCGATCTCGTCGATGGCCTCGTCCTTCAGGATGCGGCCGCGCGGCTGATCACGTTCCTGCGCCGTGCGCTCGCGCCAGACGGCGGTCGCCACGAAGGCGGACAGATATCTGGCGGAATACTTCTTCGGCTTCAGGCGCTTCCACGCCTTTTCCGGATCGGTGTCGTAGAGGGCTGGATCGGTCAGATCCTCCATCTCGGCCATGACCCAGTCCAGCCGCCCCTCTTTCTGCAGGCGGTCGCGCAGCTTGGGATACAAGGCCGCAAGGTGGGTCACGTCGCCGAGGGCGTAGATCAGTTGCGCCTCGGACAGCGGCCGACGGCCCCAGTCGGTGAAGCGGCTGCCCTTGTCGACTTCCTGCCTCAGCATCTGCCGCACCAGCGCCTCGTACGAGACTTGATCCCCGAACCCGGCGGCCATGGCGGCGACCTGGGTGTCGAACATCGGCTTGGGCATGGCGCCGAGTTTGACGAAGATTTCGGTATCCTGACGCGCCGCGTGGAAGACCTTGATGATCTTCGGATCGCGCAGCAGGTCGAGGAAGGGCTCGAGGTCCAGACCGTCGGCCATCGGATCGATGATCGCCGCGTCCGTGGCCGAGGCCGCCTGTATCAGGCACAGGCGCGGCCAGTAGGTCGTCTCCCGCATGAACTCGGTGTCGACCGTGATGAAAGGCTGGTCAGCCAGCCGTGCGCAGAAGTCTCGCAGGGCCTCGGTGGTGGTGATCGGCGTCATTCGGATGCTATAGCCCCGCCCGACACGGTTGTGGCAAGAGCCGCCGCAGAAAACCTCCCACTGATTCAGGCCGGTGACCCATGGGCGACACGTCGGACAAGCTCGACAACGGCCTGACCTACGCGGATGCGGGGGTCGACATCGACGCCGGCGAGATGCTGGTCGACGCGATCAAGCCGCTGGCGAGGTCGACGCGCCGCCCCGGGGCCGAGGCCTCGCTGGGGGGATTCGGAGCCCTGTTCGACCTGAAGGCGGCCGGGTTCGAGGATCCGCTGATCGTCGCCACCACGGACGGCGTCGGGACCAAGCTGAAGATCGCCATCGAGACGGGCCGGCATGACGGCGTCGGGATCGATCTTGTGGCCATGTGCGTCAACGACCTGCTGGCCCAGGGCGCGGAGCCGTTGCTGTTTCTCGACTACTACGCCACCGGCAAGCTCGAGATCGACGCCGCCAAGCGCGTCGTCGCGGGCATCGCCGAGGGCTGCCGTCAGGCCGGCTGCGCGCTGGTCGGCGGCGAGACGGCCGAGATGCCGGGCATGTACACCGGCGGCGACTACGATCTGGCGGGATTCTCCCTTGGAGCGGTCGAGCGGGGCCACGCCCTGCCCTACCTCGACCGTCAGGCGGCCGGTGACGTCATCATCGGCCTCGGCTCGTCCGGGCCGCACTCGAACGGTTATTCCCTGATCCGCAAGGTGGTGGAGAAGTCGGGCCTGTCGTGGGGCGACGACGCCCCTTTCGCCCGCGATCGCACCCTCGCGCAGGCGCTGATGGAGCCGACCCGCATCTATGTGAAGCCGGTGCTGCCCCTGATGAAGGCCGGCCTGATCAAGGGCGCGGCGCACATCACCGGCGGCGGCTTGATCGAAAACCCGCCCCGCTGCATCGCCGACGGCCTTCAGGCTGCGTTCGACTGGGCTGCCTGGCCGATGCCGCATGTGTTCCAGTGGCTGGGCGAGACCGGCGGCATCTCCGATCACGAACTGCGCCGCACGTTCAACTGCGGCGTCGGCTTCATTCTGATCGTGGCGCCGGAGAACGCGGAGCCGGTGCTCGAGGCCCTGCTCAACGCCGGCGAGGTGGCCTTCGTCTGCGGGCAACTGGAGGCGGCCTGATCCGGCGACGAACGACGTAGCCAGGAACTACCCCGTCACACCTGACGGACGCTATCTGGTCGTCAGGGGCCGCCTTTGGCGCCGCACCAATCCTGACCTGCCGGAGGAGCGCCGGCTTGCATTGCTGAGTGATCTGGGCCGCGCGAGAGCCGCAGTTAAGGCAGCGAGGAAGTCGGGCGCCGGCGTGGCGGAGGCTGGCGCGGCCGTTGATCGCGCCAAGACCGCGCTCGGCGAACGAGGTCCCGTCTGGTGGAGTGATGGAGCGCCGGACTTCAACCGACATCTGGCGAAGAACACGCCCTACGCCGACTGGTTTGCATCGCTGGAGAGCTGACCTGCTCCTGCGGTCCGACGGCTGACCGGACACGCCAGCTGACAAAGAGGGTTAGCAAGCGTCACCGTTTGCAACGGCGCCCTGGATAGCGGGTTGAGAGGGTCTCGGGAGGGGACTGGCTTGGCTTCGATACTGATCGCGGATGATGATCCGACCGTGCGCATGATCGCGTGCGAAATGCTGCGCGACGGAGACTATGCGATCATCGAAGCCGCCGACGGCGACCTGGCGATGCAAGTGATCGAGCGCGTGCCCATTGATCTGGTCGTGCTTGATCTGCTGATGCCGAACCGCGACGGGTTGGAGGTGATCCGCACGATCCGGCAGTCGCATCCGGGCATTCGCATCCTCGCCATCTCGTCCGGCGGCCGCGCGAGCGCCGTGAGCTATCTCGAAACGGCTCGCGTGTTCGGCGCCGACGAGGTGATGGCCAAGCCGTTGCGGATGGTCAGCTTTGTCGCCGCGGTCGAACGGCTGCTCCAGGCGCCGTCGCGGCAGAATGGCCCCTGGGCCCTCGCGGGCTAGCCCCCCTGTGCTGTGAGCGGCCGGCTCCGGGCCGATCCGTCCCCGACGACACTTGCGATGACGAACGTCTGAATCCGTTGACCGCGCTGAAGCCGACCGGCAAGGTCCGCCCCTCCCAGATGACATGAGGCCATTCGATGCGCGCCCTTTCCCTCGCCCTCGCCGGCCTGATGATCGTCTCGACGCCCTCCGCCGCGCAGGCTCCGACCCAGGAACAGGCGCTGCTGCACCAGTTGTCCGGGGAAATCCGGCCGGAGCGCATGCGATCGGATATCGAGGCCATGGTCGGCTTCGGCACCCGCCACACGATGTCGGAGACACGATCGAACACCCGCGGCATCGGCGCGGCCCGCCGCTGGGTCGAGGCGCAGTTCCAGGGCGTCAGCCGCGAGTGCGGCGGCTGCCTGACGGTGGTGACGCCGTCCGACACCGTCACCGGCGCGCGGGTCCCGACACCGACGGAGGTGGTCAACGTCGTCGCCATCCAGCGCGGCACGGGGGATCCGAACCGGGTCATCATCATCTCCGGCCACCTCGACTCCCGCGTCACCGACGTGATGAACTTCACGGACGACGCCCCCGGGGCCAACGACGACGCGTCGGGCGTAGCCGCGGTTCTGGAAGCCGCCCGCGTGCTGTCGAAGCACCGGTTCGACGCTACCCTCGTCTACGCTGCCTTGTCCGGTGAAGAGCAGGGCCTGCTGGGCGGAAAGATCCTGGCCGACTACGCCAAGGCGCAGGGCTGGCGGGTCGAGGCCAACCTCAACAACGACATCGTCGGCAACTCCGAAGGCCAGTCCGGTGTGCGCGACACGACCCGCGTCCGGGTCTTCTCCGAGGGCACCAAGACCGTCGAGACCGAGGCCCAGGAGGAGCGTCGGCGCTACAACGGCGGCGAGGTCGACTCGTCGTCGCGCAACCTGGCCCGGTTCGTCGACGCGGTGGCGCAACGCTACCTGGCTAATTTCGACGTCGAGATGATCTATCGCACCGACCGCTACGGGCGCGGCGGCGACCAGGTCGAGATGCTGCGGGCGGGCTTCCCGGCCGTCCGCATCTCCGAGGGCGCAGAGAACTACGACCGCCAACATCAGGACCTGCGCACCGAGAACGGCGTCCACTATGGCGACACCATCGACGGCGTGGACTTCGACTATCTGGGCCAGGTCGCGCGACTGAACATCGTCGCCATGGCGGCGCTGGCCAACGCGCCCGCCAGCCCTCTGGGCGTGGCCATCGAGGGCGCCGTAAAGCCGGACACCACGATCCGCTGGCAGGCCGTGCCGGGGGCCGCGAGCTATCGCGTCTGGTGGCGCCCGACCACGGCGGCCCAGTGGACCAACAGCCGCTCCGCCGGATCGGCGACCGAACTGGTGCTGCCGGGCATCGTCATCGACGACTACTTCTTTGGGGTCTCGGCGATTTCAGAGGACGGGTACGAGAGCCCCGTGGTCTTCCCCGGCCCGGCGGGATCGTTCGTCTCGGTGGGAGACCCGGCGCCGCGTCCGGCGAACTGATGTCGGACGCCGCCCGCGGCCGCGTCCGCGTCGCCGTCCTGATCTCCGGCGCCGGCTCCAACATGGCCGCCCTGATCGACGCCGCGGCCTCGCCGGACGCGCCGTTCGACGTGGTGCTGGTGGTGTCGAACAGGGCCGACGCGGGCGGGCTGACGGTCGCGGCCGCCAAGGGCGTGCCGACGCGGGTGGTCGAGACAAAACCGCACGACGGCGGCCGCGAAGCCCACGAAAGGGTCATCGACGGCGTCCTGGCTGAGTATGCCGTCGAGCTTGTGGCGCTCGCCGGCTATATGCGGCTGCTGACCCCGTGGCTGGTTGACCGGTGGAAAGGACGGATGCTGAACATCCACCCAAGCCTGCTGCCGAAATATCCCGGCCTCGACACCCACGCCCGCGCTCTTGCGGCGGGCGACAAGGAAGCGGGCTGTTCCGTGCATCTGGTGACGGAGGGCGTGGATGAAGGCCCAGTGCTGGCGCAGGCGAGAGTTCCGGTCCTGCGGGACGACACCCCCGCTTCGCTGGCGCAGCGCGTAGTGGTGGCCGAACACCAGCTCTACCCTGCAGCCCTTGCCGACTTCTGTCGGGCGTAACAGATTAGAAGTTTGTAATCTCGCGGATTTGTCGGGACAGCAGTCGTGAGCTGAGGCAGCTTGCCGCCGAATTCTCAACGGGGTCTCCCATGTCCAGACTGAACCTCATGGCCTGCGCCGCCGGCGCGGCGCTTCTTCTCGCCGCCGGCGTCGTGCAGGCGCAGACGACGCCTCCGATCGTCGAGATTCCTTCGGCCACCCAGCCCCAGATCGGAACGTTCGGGTTCGACGTGGGAGGGATGGATACGAGCGTTCGGCCCGGCGCCGACTTCAACCAGTTCGCCAACGGAACCTACCTGCGGAACACCGAGATTCCCGCGGACCGCACCTCCTACGGCGCCTTCCACGTCCTGGCCGACCGTTCGGAAGCCCAGTTGAGAGAAATCATCGAGGAAAGCGCGGCCAATCCTTCGGCGAGCCCCGACGCCGCGCGCATCGGCTCGTTCTTCAACAGCTTCATGGACGAGGCGACGGTCGAGCGGCTGGGCGCCACGCCGTTGCAGGCCGACCTCGCCGAGGTTCGCGCGGCGGACACCCGTGAGAAGATCGCGCGGCTGATGGGACGGACTCAGTCCGGCTTCGGCTCCAGCCTGTTCGGCGTGCAGATCTTCGAGGACCTCAAAGACCCCCGTACGATCAGCGCCTACATCGGCCAGGGCGGGCTCGGCATGCCCGACCGCGACTATTATCTGGAAGCGAATTTCGCCACCCAGAAGGCGGCCTACCAGGTCTACGTCGCCAAGGCGCTCGAGCTCGCCGGCTGGCCAAGCCCGCAGCAGGCCGCGGCTGACATCGTCGCCTTCGAGACACGCATCGCCGAACAGCACTGGACCCAGGTCCAGAGCCGCCAGATCGACAAGATCTACAACCCGGCGACCATCGCCGAGCTGACCGCGGCCGCGCCGGGCTTCGACTGGGCGTCTTGGGCCGACGGCGCCCAGGTCGGCGCCGTTCCGGTGCTGATCGCCGCCAACAACACCGCCTTCCCTGGCATGGCGAGGGTCTTCGCGGAGACGCCGATCGGGACGCTGCAGTCGTGGCAGGCCTTCCATATCGTCGATCAGGCCGCGCCTTATCTGTCGAGCGCCTTCGTCGAGAACCGCTTCAACTTTTACGGCAAGGTCCTGAGCGGCCAGCCGCAGGACCGCCCGCGCTGGAAGCGGGGCGTCGCTCTGGTGAACGGCTCCGTCGGCGAAGTTCTGGGCCGCGAGTTCGTCGCCCGCCACTTCCCAGCGGAATCCAAGGCTCAGATGGAAGAACTTGTCGCCAATCTTCGGGCGGCGATGACGCGCCGGATCGAGAACCTTGACTGGATGAGCGCGGAAACGAAGCAGCAGGCGCTCTACAAGATGAGCCGGTTCGGGGTGAAGATCGGCTATCCGGAGGAATGGCGCCAATACGACGGCCTGCGCATCGAGCCCGGCGACCTGTACGGCAATGTCGAGCGTTCCGCCGCCTTTGAATGGGCCTTCGAGGTCGCCAAGCTGGGCCGCCCCGTAAATCCCCTCGAGTGGGGTATGACGCCACAGACGGTGAACGCCTACTACAACTCGGTCCGCAACGAGATCGTCTTCCCGGCCGCCATCCTGCAGGCTCCCTTCTTCGACCCGAACGCCGACGCAGCCATCAACTACGGCGGCATCGGCGCGGTCATCGGCCACGAGATCACCCACGGCTTCGACGATCAGGGCCGCAAGACCGACGGCGACGGCGTGCTGCGCGACTGGTGGACGCCGGATGACGCTGCCAAGTTCGAGGAGCGGGCGGCGGTCCTGGGGGCGCAGTATGGGCTGCTGAGCCCGCTGGAAGGCGCGACGGTCAACCCCGCCCTGACCATGGGTGAGAACATCGCCGACCTGGGCGGGCTGCTGCTGGCGCTGGACGCGTACCACATGTCGCTGAATGGTCAGCCGGCGCCCGTGCTCAACGGCTTGACCGGCGACCAGCGTGTGTTCCTCGGCTGGGCTCAGGTCTGGCGGACGAAAATCCGTGATGAGGCGCTGCGCCAGCAGGTCACGATCGATCCCCACTCGCCGGGCCAGTACCGGGCGGCCGTCTCTCCGCGCAACATCGACGCTTGGTACACGGCGTTCGGCGTTCAGCCGGGCGACGAACAATACCTCGCTCCCGAGGCCCGCGCCCGCATCTGGTAGGCTCGACCCACCCCAAAAAGAGAACGGCCCCGGCGATCGCTCGCCGGGGCCGTTCTTTTACCGATCAAGGCTGCCTAGCCGACGATCTGGTCGTCCGTGAAGAACTGGGCGATCTCGATGCCGGCGTTCTCGATCGAGTCCGATCCGTGGACCGAGTTCTCGCCAATCGACAGGGCGAACTGCTTGCGGATAGTGCCCTCGGCGGCCTGGTCCGGGTTGGTCGCGCCCATGACTTCACGGTAGCGGGCGACGGCGTTCTCGCCCTCCAGCACCTGGACCACGACCGGCTCGGCGGTCATCTGGCCGACCAACTCGCCGTAGAACGGGCGTTCGGCGTGGACTTCATAGAACTTCTTCGCCTGAGCTTCGGTCAGCTTGACGCGGCGCTGGGCCACGATGCGCAGGCCGGCGCCCTCGATCACGGCGTTGACGGCGCCGGTCAGGTTGCGGCGCGTGGCGTCCGGCTTGATGATCGAGAAGGTGCGTTCGGTCATGGGAGTGACTTCTTGTTGGGAGATTGAGGGTCGCGGGCTTATAGACGCGCCCTCCCCGGTTTCCAACCGCTCCATTTTCATGTCTCCCTATCGCTCGGCGCCCCCTGCTTGACTGGGCGCCTCGCTGGTTAAGGGACGCGCGCTGGCCTCGAACTTTCCATGCTCCAGATCACCGACCTGACCTTCAACGCCTGGGGGCGAAAGTTCCTTGAGGACGCTTCGGTCAGCCTGCCGCCCGGCGCCAAGGTCGGACTGGTCGGCCGCAACGGCATCGGCAAGTCGACCCTGTTCAAGCTGGTCCTCGGCGAACTGGCGGCGGGCGGCGATGAGATCAGCCTGCCCAAGACCGCCCGCATCGGCTCCGTCGATCAGGAACATCCCGCCACGCCGGTGAGCGTGCTGGAAACCATTCTCGAGGCCGATGTCGAGCGCCACGACCTGCTGGGCCGTCTGGAAACCGCCGAGCCCGAGGAGATGGGCGAGATCTGGTCCCGGCTGATCGAGATCGACGCCGACGCGGCCCCGGCGCGCGCCTCTGAAATCCTCGTCGGCCTGGGCTTCGATCAGGAGAACCAGCAGCGGCCGATGTCGGAGTTCTCGGGCGGCTGGCGCATGCGCGTCGCCCTCGCCGCCGCCCTGTTCGCCGAGCCGGACATGCTGCTGCTCGACGAACCGACCAACTACCTCGACCTCGAGGGCGCGCTGTGGCTCGAGGCGCGGCTGAAGAAGTATCCGCACACGGCCCTGATCATCTCGCATGACCGAGAGATGCTGAACGAGGTCTGCACCCACATCCTGCACCTCGCGAACCGCACGCTGACCCTCTACACCGGCAACTACGACGCCTTCGAGAAGGCCCGGGCCGAGAAGGCGCGGCTGCAGATGTCCGCCAAGGCCAAGCAGGACGCCGAGCGCGCCCACCTGCAGGCCTTCGTCGACCGCTTCAAGGCCAAGGCCTCCAAGGCCGCGCAGGCCCAGTCGCGCATGAAGCGGCTGGCCAAGATGCAGCCGGTGGCGACGACCATCGAAGAGCGGGTCGCCCCATTCATCCTGCCGTCCCCGCCGCGCCCGCTGGCGCCGCCGCTGATCCGTCTGGAGCGCGCAAACGTCGGCTACGAGCCCGGCAAGCCGATCCTGCGGAACCTCAATCTGCGCATGGACCTCGACGACCGCATTGGCCTGCTGGGCGTCAACGGCGCCGGCAAGTCGACCTTCGCCAAGATGATCGCGGGCGCCCTGAACGTGTCCGAGGGCGAGCTGCACCGGGACCGCAAGATGCGGGTCGGCTGGTTCCACCAGCACCAGATCGAGGCCATGGATCCGACCGACACCCCGCTGGAGATCGTCCGCCGGGCCATGCCGGACGCGTCCGAGAGCAGCCGCCGCTCCAAACTGGCCCAGTGGGGGCTCGGCTATGAAAAGCAGGAGACGACCGTCGCCTCCCTGTCCGGGGGTGAACGCGCCCGCCTGCTGCTCAATCAGGTGGCCATGGACGCCCCGCACATCCTAATCCTCGACGAGCCCACCAACCACCTCGACATCGACAGCCGCCGCGCCCTGCTGGACGCGCTGAACGAGTATTCCGGCGCGGTCATCCTGATCACCCACGACCGGTCGCTGATGGAGCTGGTCGCCGACCGGCTCTGGCTCGCGGCGGACGGCACCGTGAAGCCGTGGGACGGCGACATGGACGACTATGCGAAGTTCGTCCTCGACCGGGCCAAACAAGCGGCGGTGCGACCCAGCCAGATCAAGGACGAGGCCGCCGCGCCGGTCCAGAGCAGTGGCGGCGGCAAGAAGAAGAACGACAAGAAATCAGGTCCTTCGCCCTCGACTCTGCGCCACGCCGTCAAGAAGGCCGAGGAGCGGATGGCGCAGCTGACGGCCGAGATCGCCCGCATCGACGACGACATGGCCAACGCCGCGGTCAGCAATCCCAAGGCCCTCGAGGGCCTGAACCGCGCCCGGGCCAAGACCCAGTCGGATCTCGACGCGGCTGAAGCCGCGTGGATCGCGGCTGAGGAGGCTCTGGCGGAGGTCAGCTAGGTCGGGGGGCGGCCGTCAGGCCGGACCGCCTCGCCTCGACCGAAACGCGCAGCCGTATCTCCCTGGACACCCAGTCGCCGGCCGCATCCGACGCCATACCCAGGTCGAAGGCGGAGCGATCCAGCGTCATCGAGCCCTCAACCCTGGCGCCGCGCGCGGTCTCACGGAAGGTGAAGGGCAGGACGGCCCGCTGGACCCGGTCCTTGATCCGCAGCGTTCCGGCGGCTTCGTAGCGATCGCCACCGACGGATCGAAAAACGGTCGCCTCGAAACGAGCGGAGGGGTGGCGGC
Source organism: Brevundimonas sp. (assembly GCF_036399195.1). Lineage (GTDB taxonomy): Bacteria > Pseudomonadota > Alphaproteobacteria > Caulobacterales > Caulobacteraceae > Brevundimonas. The sequence goes on along the minus strand of NZ_DASWNO010000122.1, from coordinate 5,249 downwards.
CCGGATCAAACCACTCCGGGTCCCTCAGAGAGGCCTCCTGCGTCGCATCTCCGATGCGGGCCGAGCCGGTGCTGACGATCACGACCGCTCTCGATCCCGCCAAGTCCGCGGGATCGAACCAGATGTGGGCGCGCCAGTCTTGGAACCTGCCCCGAAAGTCCACGCCGGCATGAGTCCCGCTGAACTCCAGGGTGGAGGCCGCGGCGTCGATCGTCCATGCCTGGGCTGAACCCGGCGCGACGGGCTCGTCCATCACAACTGTAATCGCAGCCGCCGGTGCGGCCCGACCCAGGTCGTCGCGCGCCTCGGGCCGGGCCAGCAACCACCCGAACAGGCCGATGGCCGGAGCCACGGCCAGTCCAATGAGAGCCGACGCCGTGCGATAGGGCGAAGGGCCGGCGACGCTTGCGGCCGCGGCGGACGATGTCGCCGCGTCCCCGGAGGTCGCGCCAGCGACGGCGCTGCGTTCACGTCTGCGAAGCATCGGCAGCATCCGGGCCAGCACATCGTCGCGGTCCAACACATGGTGTTTGAGGGCCGCGCCTGCGTGCAGGCCAATCAGAAAGACCGCGCCCCACGCCATGGCCTTGTGAGCGCTTAGCGTGTGAAACGCCAAGGTGCGCCGGACACCGACGGCCAGGTTTTCGACGCCCGGGAGGTGCGGAACCTGAATGACGCCGAACCACGACGTGGCGACGTTCAGCGCCTGATCCAGGCCGGCGGCCCAGCCGGTCGAGACGTACAGCCATCCGCTCAGGGGCAGCGCCAACAGCAGGCCGTAGAAGGCGAAGTGTGTGATCCGGGCGACGAAGACTTCCCAGGTCCGGGCGCCCGCCTCGGCGTCCGGGGCCCGATGGGTCAGCCGCCATCCGATACGGATGACAGTCAGCGCCAGCACCGTCAGGCCGATCGACTTGTGCAGCTGAAAGACGCGATAGGCGGCCGCCTGGCTGTCAGGTTCGGCGACCGCCCGGCTCATCCACCACCCCATGGGTATCAGGGCGATCAGGGCGAGAGCGGTCAGCCAGTGCAGGACGATGGCCACCGACGCATAGCCGACGGCGGCCGTAGAGCGGCCTGTCGGCGCGCCGCCACGCGACAGACGATCCTCGTCCACTTCCACCGGCGAGCCGCCTATCGGCCTGCCGCGGCGGCTGGATCCCGGCGGATGAACTCGCCGTCGAAACGGACGGTCACCTCGTCGCTGACGGGCCCCAGGGCCATGCCGAAGTCCGAGCGCTTGAAGCGTCCTTCGGCGGCGAAGCCGATGGCGGGCGCGCCGGCGAACGGATGGCGCTCCAGTTCCCCGTTGAAGGTCGCCCTTAGCGTCACCGGCCGTGTTTGACCGAGGAAAGACAGGTCCCCGGTAACGTCGGCGGTGCGCGGGCCTGTCAGCTTGACCGAGGTCGAACTGAACCGGATTTCGGGGAAGGCCCCGGCGTTGAGGAACCGCTCATTCCGCGCCATGTCCTCGTTCCAGTTGGCGAAATCGCTGCGCGCATGCGTGCGCCGGTAATCGCCCGGGTAATGGGCGTCGACCGAGGCAGGATCGATGGTGAACTCGACCCGGGAGTTGGCCAGGTTCGTCGGGTCCAGAGTGATCGCGCCGTCGAAGGTGTTGAAGCGGGCGACATAGTTGCTGATGCCCCGGTTGTGCCCCACGAACCATTGCAGCGAGGCGTGCGCGGGATCGACCGCGTAGACACCGGCCGGCGCCTTCAGATCGAGGGGCCCGGCCGAAGCGGCCTGTTCCCGACCGCTCGCCGCGGGCGCCGCGGCCGGGCCGCACGCGGCGAGCAGGACGACGGCCGACAACGCCAGCAAATGCTGAACCTTCACCATGGATATCTCCGGTCTGGCGATGACCCGAGCCCGCCCCACCCATTGATGCGTCCGCAGGTCACCTGACCGTCATGGGGTGCGGCAAAGTTGGTCCAAATTGGGCTCCAAGCAGCGCTTCGTAGCGCCGTCGGGCCCGTTGGTTGCAAACGTCTCGCCTCCCACACGCTCAGGCTCGGCGTGTGCGGCAGCCAACCGCCAAGGCGGCGTGAAAATGGTGCGTGTCGGCCGGGAAACCCGTATCGTCGCGAATCCATGCCCATCCGCCGCCTCCCGCCCGAGACCGTCAATCGCATCGCCGCCGGCGAGGTGGTCGAGCGGCCGTCCAGCGCGATCAAGGAACTGGTGGAGAACGCGCTCGACGCGGGGGCCACGCGCATCGAGGTGCAAGCCGACGGCGGCGGGCTGAGCCGGATCCTGATCGCAGACGACGGCTGCGGCATGGCGGCGGACCAACTGGCGCTGGCGGTCGAGCGGCACGCCACCTCCAAGCTGGAGCCGGACGACGCGGGCGACGTCGACCTGCTCCGCATCTCGACGCTGGGCTTCCGCGGCGAGGCCCTGCCCTCGATCGGCTCAGTGGCGCGTCTGACCATCACCAGCCGGCCCAAGGCGGGCGGAGACGCCCACCGGATCGTGGTCGAAGGCGGCGATCAGCGCCCGGTGTCTCCTGCAGGCTTCCCGGGTCCCCACGGCGCTCGCGTCGAGGTGCGCGACCTGTTCTACGCCACGCCCGCCCGACTGAAGTTCATGAAGTCCGAGCGGTCGGAGGCCATGGCCATCTCGGAGGAGATCAAGCGTCAGGCCATGGCGCACGAGACGGTGGCCTTCACCCTCGATCTGGACGGCAGGACCACCCTGCGCTTGCCCGCCGAACACCCGGGCGATGAAGGCCGGCTGAAGCGGCTGGCGGCCCTGCTGGGGCGAGACTTCGAGGCCAACGCCCTGCTGATCGATCAGGCGCGCGAGAACGTCCGGCTGACGGGCTACGCGGGCCTGCCGACCTACAGCCGGGGCAACGCCGGGCACCAGTATCTGTTCGTCAACGGCCGTCCCGTGAAGGACCGGCTGCTGCAGGGCGCGCTGCGGGGCGCCTACGCCGACTTTCTCGCCCGCGACCGGCATCCGGCGGCGGTGCTGTTCCTCGACATCGACCCGCTCTACGTCGACGTCAATGTGCACCCGGCAAAGGCCGAGGTGCGGTTCCGCGATCCGGCGCTGGTGCGCGGGCTGATCGTCGGCGCCATCCGCCATGCGCTGGCCGGAGCCGGCCACCGGGCCTCAACCACCGTGGCCGCGGATGCGTTGGCGGGGTTCCGGCCCTACTCGGGCGTGGGCTCCGGCCCCGCCTACAGCCCGTCCTCACCGTCGGCGCAAGGCTGGAGCGGCTGGCAGGGCTGGGCCGCGCCAGCGAGCGCCATGGCGCAGACCATCCCCGGGCTCGCAGAGCGGTCGGCGCGGGTCGAGCCGGGCCCGGCGCTCGACGGCTGGCCGTCGGACGCCGCTCCGTCCGCGCCTGATTTGATCGACCATCCCCTCGGCGCCGCACGGGCCCAGTTGCACGGAACCTACATCGTGGCCCAGACGCGCGACGGCCTTGTCGTGGTCGACCAGCACGCGGCGCACGAGCGGCTGGTCTACGAGCGAATGAAGGTGCAGATGGCCGCCGGTTCGGTGACGCGGCAGGTGCTGCTGACGCCCGAGGTGGTGGATCTGGACCCGGCCGAGGCCGAGCGGGTCGTCGCCAAGGCGGACGAACTGGCTGAACTCGGCTTGGTGGTCGAACCGTTCGGCGGCGGCGCGGTCCTGGTGCGCGAGACCCCCGCGCTGCTGGGCGCTGCCGACGTGCAGGGCCTGATCCGCGACATCGCCGACGACCTGTCGGAACACGGCGCGGCCCTGTCCCTGACCGAGCGGCTGGGCGAGGTCTGCGGGACCATGGCCTGCCACGGCTCGGTGCGCGCCGGTCGGGTGCTGTCCGCCCCGGAGATGAACGCCCTGCTGCGCGAAATGGAGGCCACCCCTCACTCCGGCCAGTGCAACCACGGCCGCCCGACCTATGTCGAACTGAAGCTGGCGGATCTCGAGAAGCTGTTCGGACGACGCTAGAGCCGGAGCGCCTCGACCACGCCGCCGGCGCGGCCGCCGGACACCACCTCGCCGCCGGCGATGGCGTAGATGACCTCGTCCACGGCCGCCGCCGCCAGTCCATGGCGCGGGGTGCGCATCGGCGGGCCAGCCTCCCAGCGGTCCGTGGCCGGATCGTAGATCCAGGTCTCGGCGAAGACCCCGCCGCCGCCGCCGCGCTGGAACCACTCGCCGCCGAATGCGACCAGTTTGCCGGCTGCGGCCGCCATGGCCAAACCACCGCCGACCTGCTGGCCCGTCGGCGACGGCGGAATGGGCGCGAGCGTTTCCCAGCGGTCGGCGGCCGGATCGTAGCGGTCCAGCCGTCCCGTGCCGCCGCCGCTGACGGTGCGGCCGCCGGCCACCCAGATCACGCCGTCCAGCACGGCGCCGGCTGCGCTGTTGCGGGCCATCGGACAGGGCCGGGCGGCCTCCCAACGATCGGCGTCGCGGTCATAGACCCAGTGATCGGCCACGTCGGACTGATCGTTCCACTGGCCGTTGGCCGCTCCGAGCGGTCGCCTGCCGGTGACCAGGTGGGCGCGGCCGCCGATGTCGACGCCGACGGTTTCGCTCAGCGGGGTCGGCAGGGGCGCGATCGGACTCCAGACCTCGCCGTCGGCCATCCAGGCGTCGGTCACGGCGGTCCAGTCGCCTGCGGCCGAACGGCCGTATCCGCCGACGATCATCAACGCGCCCCCCGCCGTGACGACCATCGGATGGTGACGCGGCGCCGGCAGCCGGCCCAGTTCCGTCCATGTGTCCAGCCGGGGATCATAGCCGCCCACACGGTCCTCGATGTGCAGACCCGCGCCCTCGCCCCGGCGCAGGCCGCCCGCGGTCACGATCTGTCCGCCAGCGACGGCGCAGTAGATCTCCTGAACCGGCCACGGCAGCGAGGCGCGCGGAGCCCATCCGCTGGATTGTTCCTGTGCGCGGGCGGCGAAGGGCAGCGCGGCCGAGGCTACGGCGGCGGCGAGGAAGGTGCGGCGGTCGAGCGGGGTCATGCCCCAGCCTGACTCGGAATCGGCGACGGCGCCAGTGGACTAGCCGGGCGGCGGCATTCTCAGGAAAAGCACCCGCGCGGCGCCGTAGTCGCGCGTATCCAGCCGCTCGTAGCCCGGCGTATCGATATCCGGTTCGTCCGAGCCGCGCTCGAACACAACCACGGCGCCGGGTTTGAGCCAGTCGCCCTCCAGCAGCCGGACCAGGGTCTGCTCGCCCAGACCCTTGCGGTACGGCGGGTCAAGGAAGGCGACGTCGAAGGCCTCGCCGTCCGAACC
>NZ_DASWNO010000121.1:0-2700 GCF_036399195.1 Brevundimonas sp. | reverse complement strand
CGGGGCCGACGACTTCGAGGTGTGGAAGGCCCACGGCCATCACGAAGTGCCGGACACGGTCGATCCCGACGGCGCCTATTACGAGCATGTGCCGCTGTTCGGCGGCCTGAAGGTGCTGGAGACCGAGGGCAAGAAGACCGGCAAGTTCGGTCCCGCCAACGGCGCGGTGATGGAGAAGCTGATCGAGGCGGGCGCCCTGCTGGCGCGCGGCCGGCTGGAGCACTCCTATCCGCACAGCTGGCGCTCGAAGGCGCCGGTGATCTTCCGCAATACGCCGCAGTGGTTCATCCGCATGGATCAGCCGCTGAAGGGAGACGGCACCCTGCGCGAGCGCGCGCTCGAGGCCGTCGACGCCACCGCCTTCCACCCGGCGGCGGGCAAGAACCGCATCCGCACCATGGTCGAGAGCCGCCCCGACTGGCTGATCAGCCGTCAGCGCGCTTGGGGCACGCCGCTGGCCATGTTCGTCGACAAACAGACCGGCCAGCCGCTGCACGACCCCGAGGTGGACGCCCGCATCGTCACCGCCGTCTCCGAGGCCGGGGCGGACGCCTGGTTCACCCGGCCCGACGTCGACTTCCTCGGCGCCCACGACCCGGCGCGCTATGAGAAGATCGAGGACATCCTTGACGTCTGGTTCGACAGCGGCTGCACCCACGCCTTCACACTGGAGGCGCGGGATCCAGCACACGGCTACACCGGAGACCGCCCGTCCCACTGGCCGGCGGACCTGTATCTCGAGGGTTCGGACCAGCACCGTGGCTGGTTCCAGTCGAACCTGCTCGAAGGCTCCGGCACCCGCGGCCGCGCCCCCTATGACGCCGTCCTGACCCACGGCTTCACCCAGGACGAGAACGGGGAAAAGATGTCCAAGTCCCGGGGCAACACGACCGACCCCGCCGTCGTCATCAAGGAGTCGGGCGCCGACATCCTGCGGCTGTGGGTGGCGCTGGTCGACTACGCCGAGGACCAGCGGATCGGGAAGCAGATCCTGCAGACCACGGTCGACGCCTATCGCAAGCTGCGCAACACCGTGCGCTATCTGCTGGGCGCGCTGGCCGACTTCGACGAGGCCGAGCGCCTGCCGCTCGACCGGATGCCGCCGCTGGAGCGGTTCGTCCTGCACCGGCTGTGGGAGCTGGATCGCGACGTCCGCGCCGCCTATGCCGACTACCGCTTCCAGGATGTGGTCCGGCCGGTGCTGGAGTTCTGCTCCAATGACCTGTCGGCGCTGTATTTCGACATCCGCAAGGACAGCCTGTACTGCGACCGGCCGGACGCCGAGCGCCGCCGCGCGGCCCGCACGGTGATGCACGAGGTGTTTATGCGCCTGACCGCCTGGCTGGCCCCGTTGACGCCCTTCACGATGGAAGAGGCGTGGGGGACGAGGTTCCCGAACGAAGGCTCGAACTGCGCGCGGGTGATCCCGGAGACGCCGGCGGAATGGCGCAACGACGCGGAGGCGAAGCGCTGGGCTGGAGTCCAGTCTGTGCTGGAGACCGTCAACGAGTCGCTCGAGGCCTCGCGTCGGGACAAGGTCATCGGCGGGGCGCTGGACGCCTGGCCGGTCGTGACCGGACCGGAAGAGGCCTTCGCACCGTTCGAAGGGCTGGACGCCGCCGAGGTGTTCCGCACGTCCGGCGCCGAGCTGAAACCGGGCGGCGACGGCCTCCGCGTCGAGGTGCGGCTGGCCGAGCATCCGAAATGCGCCCGCTCGTGGCGGCGGGTGCCGGACGTCGGCTGCGATCCGAGCTATCCCGAGCTCAGCGCCCGCGACGCGGACGCCGTCCGCTGGTGGGACGCGCAGCGCGGCTGATTACAAACCGAGGGCGGCCCCGCGGTCCGGAAGGCAGCTGGGGGCGCCTGGTGATCGGCCGCTCGTCATCGCCGGAGCGGCGGTAAAAGACCGGACTCGCCTGCTGCCTGCTGCCTGCTGCCTGCTGCCTGGCACGACCATAGCCCCTGAGCCTATCCAAGCCCCACGGACGGACGGAATCCAAACAGCAAAAAGCCCCGCTGGCGAGCCATGCGGGGCTTTGAGATCTTGGGTGCGGGAGCAGGATTTGAACCTGCGACCTTCAGGTTATGAGCCTGACGAGCTACCGGGCTGCTCCATCCCGCGGCAAGAGCGGCGTTGTAAAGGAAGAACTGTTCGAGAGACGGGCGACAGCCCGTAATACAATCTTCTATCCGTCTGGTAGACCCGGCGGCGACCTACTCTCCCGCGCCTTAAGACGAAGTACCATCGGCTCTGGAGGGCTTAACGACCGAGTTCGGAATGGGATCGGGTGGGGAACCTCCGACATAGCCACCAGGTCAACCAGGCGGATAGACGATTGTGAGAAGACATTGTCAGCTCGGCTGGTTAGCCGAGAAATCGAATGAGTTTTGCTGAGAAACGATCAAGCCGATCGGATTATTAGTACCAGTAAGCTTCATGGGTCGCCCCACTTCCACACCTGGCCTATCAACGTGGTAGTCTTCCACGATCCTCAGCGAAGCCTTGTTTTGAGGTTAGTTTCCCGCTTAGATGCTTTCAGCGGTTATCTATTCCATACATAGCTACCCTGCTGCACAACTGGCGTCATGACAGGTCCACCAGAGGTATGTCCATCCCGGTCCTCTCGTACTAGGGACAGATCCTCTCAAGCTTCGAACACCCACGGCAGATAGGGACCAAACTGTCTCACGACGTTCTGA
>NZ_DASWNO010000120.1:0-1614 GCF_036399195.1 Brevundimonas sp. | reverse complement strand
CTTCTGCGGCGTCGGCGGCTCCGGCATGTTGCCGCTGGCCCTGATCGTCCAGTCGCGCGGCGGCCGGATCGAGGGCTCGGACCGCTCGCGAGACCAGGGCCGGACGCCGGAGAAGTTCGCCTGGCTGGAAGCGCACGGGGTGACGCTGCATCCACAGGACGGCTCCGGCGTGCGCGCCGGCCAGACGGTGGTCGCCACCGGGGCGGTCGAGGACACCGTGCCCGACATCGCCGCCGCGCGGGCGGCGGGCGCCCGGATCGTCACCCGGCCGGAACTGCTTAGCGAACTGTTCAACGAAGCGCCGCTGTCGATCGGCGTCGCGGGCACCAGCGGCAAGTCGACCATCACCGGCATGATCGCCTGGATCCTGCATCAGGCGGGCCGCGACCCGACGGTCATGAACGGGGCCGTGATGCGCAACTTCGCCGACGCCGACCACCCGTTCGCCAGCGCCCTGATCGGCGGGGCGGAGCTGTTCGTGTCTGAGGTCGACGAGTCCGACGGCTCCATCGCCCGCTACCGGCCCGGCGTGGCGGTGGTCTCGAACATCTCGCTCGACCACAAGTCGATGGACGAGCTCCGTGAGCTGTTCGGAGGCTTCGTCCGCAATGCCCGGACGGCGGTGCTCAACCTCGACAACGTCGAGACGGCGGCGCTGGCGCAGAGCCTCCCGGCCGATCGGGTCATCACCTTTGCGCTCGGGGAGGACGCCGCGGCCCTGAACGCCCACGACCTGGAGCCGTTGCCGACGGGGATGCGCTTCACCCTGAGCGAGGCGGGCGGCGGTCGCCATGCCGTGACGCTGAACGTTCCGGGGGCGCACAATGTGTCCAACGCCTTGGCCGCCCTGGGCGCGGCGCGGGCGATCGGTCTTCCAACCGAGGACGCGGTCCAGGCTCTCGAGAGCTTCTCGGGCATCCGCCGTCGGATGGAGGTTGTCGGGACAGCCGGCGGCGTCACCGTCATCGACGACTTCGCCCACAACCCGGACAAGATCGCCGCCACGCTGAAGACGCTGCACGCCTTCGACGGCCGACTGCTGATCCTGTTCCAGCCGCACGGCTTCGGCCCGCTGAAACTGATGCGGGACGAATTCATCGACGGCTTCGTCGGTCTGTTGCGGCCGGAGGACGTGCTGCTGATGCCGCCGCCCGTCTACATGGGCGGCACCACCGACATGTCGGTCGGCAGCGAGCACATCGCTGAAGGAATCCGGGGTCTGGGCCGCAAGGCCGAGGCTCTGCCGTCACGCGAGGCCTGCGGCGACCGGCTGATCGCACTTGCCCGTCCGGGCGACCGGATCGTGGTCATGGGCGCGCGCGACGACACCCTGTCGGTGTTCGCCGCCGACATGCTGCGACGGATTGAGGCGCAGCTCGCTTGATCCAGCTTCCGCCCCCTCCCGATCTGCCCGAGGTCGTGGTCACCGGCGCCCGCCTGCCGCCGGCCGCTTCCGAGGCCGCCTTCGCCGTTATCCGTCTGGACACGGACGATCTCGTCGGCGCCCGACGTCTGGACGAGGCGCTGGCGTCGGTTCCGGCCGTTTCGCTGTTCCGCCGCACCTCCAGCCTGTCGGCCAATCCGACCACCCAGGGCATCAGCCTGCGCGCCATC
>NZ_DASWNO010000119.1:0-8457 GCF_036399195.1 Brevundimonas sp. | reverse complement strand
GACGAGGACGGTCAGGCCGGCGTCGCCGACGCCTGAGCCGCTTGCCAAGCCGCCCTCCCCCACGGCACATCAGGCCATGGCCAGTCCGCCTCGATCCCCGAAGAAGCGCCGCCCGGTGCTGACCGTGCTCTTGGTCCTCGGGCTGATCGTCTTCGGCGGCGTCGCCGTCCTGCGTTTCCTGCCGCCGCCCGCCACCTTCCTGATGGGCGTCCGCCTCGTTGAGGGCGAAGGGATGGACTACCGCTGGCGTTCGCTCGACCGCATTTCGCCGCGGCTGGTCCAGGCGGTGATCGCCTCCGAGGACGCGACTTTCTGCGCCCACCGCGGCTTCGACATGAAGGCGATCGAGCGGGCGCTCAAGGCAAACGCACAGGCCGAGGAACGCGGCTCGGCCCGCATCCGCGGCGGCTCGACCATCAGCCAGCAGACGGCCAAGAACGCCTTCCTCTGGCCCGGCCGCGACTGGGTCCGCAAGGGGCTTGAGGCCGGCTACACGGTTCTGATCGAGACCGCGTGGGGCAAGCGCCGGATCATCGAAGTCTATCTCAACATCGCCGAATGGGCGCCGGGCGTTTACGGCGCGGAGGCGGCGGCGCGCCACTGGTTTGGCAAGTCGGCCGAGGACCTGACCGCGCCCGAGGCAGCCCGGCTCGCCGCGATCCTGCCGAGCCCCCGCCGGTATAATGCATCTTCGCCCGGTCCCTATGTGCGGCGGCGTGCAGCGCGGATCCAGGCCGCCATGCGAACGGTGCGCAACCAGGGACTCGACGACTGCGTCATCGGCTGACGGCCACGCTTGACGCCGCCGTTGCTCTCCCCTCCTCTGCCGCCCGAAACGACGCGGGCGAACCGCGCGAAGGAGGAAGCCTCATGAAACGCACCCTGATGACCGCCGCCGCCGTCTGCGCGCTCAACATCGGCGTCGTCGCCTGCGCGGCCGACGGAATGAGCGATGCGGCCGCACGCGAGACGGCGCGCTCGGCGGACCTCGCGGTCGCGGTCGCCGAGGCCGACGCCGCCGCGTCTTCGGACCAGCCCTACCCCGTCAGCACCGCGGGAGCCGCCGCCTTCGTGGCCGACGCCGAGACGCGCCTCGCCGCCCTCGGCGAGGAAGCGGCCCGCATCCAGTGGACCCGGGCGACCAACATCACCCACGACACCATGTGGCTCGAGAGCCGTGTCAACGCCGAGTACACAGAGCTGCAGGTCGAGCTCGCCAACGGCGCGGCCCGCTTCAACGACGTTCAGGTTCCCGATGACGTCCGCCGCAAGCTGAACCTGCTGCGCCTCGGGATCGTGCTGCCGGCGCCCAACCGGCCGGGCGCGGCGGCGGAGTTGGCCGACATCACCACCCGGCTGGATTCGACCTATGCGACCGGCAAGTTCGAGTTCAAGGGTCGCCAGATCACCCTCGACGAGGCCACCATCCTGATGGCCGAGAGCCGGGACCCCGCCGAGCTGGAGGCGCTCTATGAGGGCTGGCGCACCATCTCGCCGATCATGGCCGCCGACTACACGCGCATGGTCGAGATCGCCAACGAGGGCAGCCGCGAACTGGGCTTCGCCGACACCGGCGCCATGTGGCGGGCCGGCTACGACATGGAGCCCGACGCCTTCGCCGCCGAGACCGACCGGCTGTGGGAGCAGGTGAAGCCGTTCTACGAAAACCTGCACTGCTACGTCCGCGGCCGCCTGAACGCCAAATACGGCGACGCGGTCCAGCCCGAGACCGGCCCGATCCGCGCCGACCTGCTGGGAAACATGTGGTCGCAGCAATGGGGCAACATCTACGACGTGGTCGCCCCGACCGACGGCGGCGAGAGCAGCTACGACCTGACCCAGCTGCTGACGTCCAAGGGCTACGACGCCCGCAAGATGGTCGAGACCGGCGAGGGCTTCTACGTCTCGATGGGCCTGCCGGAGCTGCCGGAGACCTTCTGGGAGCGGTCGATGATCACCCGCCCCCGCGACCGCGAAGTGGTCTGTCACGCCTCGGCCTGGAATCTCGACAACGCCGAGGACATCCGCATCAAGATGTGCACCCAGGTGAACGGCGAGGACTTCTACACGGTCCACCACGAACTGGGGCACAACTACTATCAGCGCGAGTACAAGGATCAGCCCTTCCTGTTCAAGAACGGGGCGAACGACGGCTTCCATGAGGCCATCGGCGACTTCATCGGCCTGTCCGCGCTGACGCCGACCTATCTGAACCAGATCGGCCTGCTAGACCGCGTGCCGGGCGAGGCCGAGGACATCCCCTTCCTGCTGAAGATGGCCCTCGACAAGATCGCCTTCCTGCCGTTCGGCCTGATGGTCGACCGGTGGCGCTGGGGCGTGTTCGACGGAGAAACGACGCCCGCGGAATACAACGACGCCTGGACGGCGAACATGCTGCGCTATCAGGGTCTGGTCCCGCCCGGGCCGCGCCCGGAGAACGCCTTCGATCCCGGCGCGAAATACCACATTCCCGGGAACACGCCGTACACCCGCTACTTCCTGGCCCACATCTACCAGTTCCAGTTCCACCGCGCGGCCTGCAAACAGGCGGGCTGGACCGGGCCGCTGCACCGCTGCTCGATCTACGGCGACAAGGAAGTCGGAGAGCGGTTTGAGCGGATGATGGAGATGGGCCAATCCCGCCCATGGCCCGAGGCCATGCAGGCCTTCACCGGAGAGACCGGCAACGACGCCTCGGCGGTGACGGACTACTTCGCCCCGCTCAACGTCTGGCTGACCGCCCGGAACCGCGGCAAGGACTGCGGCTGGGAGACCTGACGAATTTCACCAAACGCGGGTCTCGTTAACCTTTGGTGTTGGTCCTTCTCTTAACCGGGTTCGTCCATTTTCGACGGGAAAAGCGCGGGCGGATTGCGTCCAGACGCGACGGCGGAAGCGGCAATGGGGCTCAAATCCTTGATCGGCGGCGCAGGCCGCGGCCTGCGCGATCTCACCCGCGGTCTGGCGGGGGACACGCGCGGCAACATCGCCATGCTGTTCGGCCTCAGCATGCCGGTTCTGATCCTGATGACGGTCGGAGGGGTGGACATTCACCGCGCCTCGACCGTCCGGGTCAATCTGCAGGACGCGGTCGACGCCGCGGCCCTCGCCGCCGCGCGATCTCCCTACGTCAACAACGCCGACATCCAGCGCATCGGCATGGCGTCCCTTCGCGCCAACCTGAAGGCTTATCCGAGCATCACCCTGCGCGAGGCGGACACCACCTTCGTCCTGAACGGGGACGAGGTCGTGGTGGCGAACGCCGCGGTCGACGTCAAAACCCTGGTCGCGAACCTGTTCATGCCGCCGTACGGCAAGTTCATGGACGACTACCTGCCGGTCGGGGTCCACTCCGAAGTCGACCGCTCGTCCCGGAACATCGAGGTGGCGCTGGTGCTCGACATCACCGGCTCGATGGCGGGCACGCGGATCACTGACCTCAAGGTCGCGGCCAAGGAACTGGTCGATCTTGTCGTCCAGCCGATTCAGACGCCCTATTATTCGAAGATCGCGCTGATCCCGTATTCGAACGCCGTGAACCCCGGATCATATCTGACGGCGGCGCGGGGCGGGGTGCGCGGTTCGTCCAACATCTCCGCCGCCGCCCTGAACCTGATTGGGACGGCCAAGACCATCACCGGCGCGACACGGGGCGACCCGGTCGTCGTCACCTCGGTCGGCCACGGCTTCTCCGACGGAGACGTGGTCTGGATCAGCGGCGTCTCGGGCATGACCCAGCTGAACAACAAGGCCTACATGATCGGCGGGAAGACCAACGACACCTTCAAGCTCTACCGGCTCAGCGGAAACAGGGTCAACGGCGAGAACTACAACTCGCATTCCGGCTCCACCGGGCGGGTGCAGAAATGCCAGAACAACGACTGTTCGATAACCGTGACCTCGAACAGCCACGGCCTGCAGAACAACGACTACGTCCGCATCGACGAGATTGCCGGGATGGTCAACGGCAGCAACAACAGCATGGTCAACGACCGCACCTTCCTGGTCGGCAACGTGACCACGAACACCTTCACCATCGATCCCGACGCCACGACCATGAGCCCGTATATTTCGGGCGGGAAGGCCTGGCGGGCGAATGGCGGCGGCGACCTCTTCTACGCCTTCGAAAACATGGACGGCGATTTGCAGACGCACCGCATCAGTTCATGCGTGACGGAGCGGACCGGCAATGAACGCTATACCGAGACCGTCGCTTCGGGCAGCGGCTCCTGGGTCGGACGCCACTACCCCAGCCTCGACGGCGGCTGCATCTCCAACGCCATCATCCCGCTCACCAGCGACGCCGGGACCCTCAAGAGCCGGATCGATAACTTCGCCGTGTCCGGATCCACCGCGGGTCAGATCGGCATCGCCTGGGGCTGGTACATGGTCTCCCCCGCCTGGAACACCCTGTGGCCCTCGGGCGCGGCGGCGGCCTACAACTCGGCCCAGACGCTCAAGGCCGTGGTCATCATGACCGACGGCGAGTTCAACACCCCGTACTGCCGGGGCGTGATATCGCAGCAGGCGGGAGCCGGCTCCGGCGCCAGCTCAGCGAAAATCGACTGCGACGCCGACAATGGGAGCCCATTCTCGCAGAGCGCCGCCCTCTGCACGGCCATGAAGGCCAAGGGCGTCGTGGTCTATACCGTGGGCTTCGGGATCACCGCCGGCACCGCCGCCGCCAACTCGCTCCGGGACTGCGCCTCGACGCCGTCCGCCTTCTTCCTCGCCGACAGCGGAGGCGACCTGTCCGAAGCCTTCGCCGCCATCGGCCGGGACATCACCAAGCTGCGCATCTCGCGCTAGCGACCGGATCAGATCAGGCGGATTTCCTTCAGCCGCTCGGTCAGGAAATCCTCCGCCATGATCGCCTTGCCGGCGTAGCGGTCGGGGTTGTCCGGCGTGATCATGCTGGGCAGGGTTTCGATCACGAAGTCCGGATTGAAGTGCAGGAAGAACGGCGTTGAATAGCGCGCGAAGCTGGCGCGCTCCGGCGCCGGGTTGATCACCCGGTGGCTGGTCGACGGCAGCACATGGTTGGTCAGGCGCTGCAGCATGTCGCCGATGTTGACCACCAGGGCGTTCGGCGGCGGGGCGATGTCCAGCCACTCGCCGTCGGCGTCCTTCAGCTGCAGGCCGGCCTCCTCGGCCCCAAGCAGCAGGGTGATGACGTTGATGTCCTCATGGGCCCCGGCCCGGACCCCGGACGCGCCGGCCGGCACGGGCGGGTAGTGCAGCATGCGCAGGATGGAGTTGCCCAGCTCCACCTTGTCCTCGAAGAAGCCGTCGCCGAGGTCGAGGTAGCGGGCGATGGCGCGCAGGATCTTGGCCCCTAGGGCGTCCATGGCGGTGAACATCCCGTACAGGTGTTCGCGGAACCCGGGCACTTCCGTGGGCCACAGGTTGTCCCGCATATATTTGCGGTAGGGGTGGCCTTCCGGCAGCTCGCGGCCGACGTGCCAGAACTCCTTCAGATCGACGGCGGCGGCGCCCTTGGCCGCCTCGACGCCGAACGGCGTCAGGCCGCGGGCCCCGCCCGTGCCCGGCTGGTGGTAGCGCCGCTTGACCGCTTCCGGCAGGGCGAAGAAGGCCTTGGCGTCGTCGATGGCCGCCTCGATCACCGCCTCGTCCAGCCCATGATCCGCGATCACCGCGAAGCCGTAGCGTTTGAACGACGTCCCCAGCGCGTCGGCGAACGCCTGGAAGTCGGCGTCGTACAGGGTCATCGAGACCGGCTCAATGGCTCGGCCGGCGACGGCGGGGGTGTCGGTGTTCAGGGTGGCGCTCACGGCGGGGCCTCGGAATGACGAAACGGACGGCTTCATACGCCCTATGCCCCGGCGTTGGCAAAACCGTGCGTGACCGATGCTGGGCCCCCACCGCCCTCCCCCGAACAGGAACCATCCCGGCAAGGTGACGTTTCGGCGCCGACCCCTAACGGCACAGGACATCCTGACATGCGCAGCAAACTTCTCATGACGGGCGCCGGCGTCGCCATCTTGCTGGGCGGCGTCGCCTGCACCACGACCGATCCCTACAGCTCCGCACCCCGCCGCAACAACACGGGCACCGGCGCCATCGCCGGCGCACTGGGCGGCGCGGCGCTCGGCTACTTGACGAACACGTCCAACTCCGAAGAAGGCCGGAAGAACGCGTTGATCGGCGCCGGCATCGGCGCCCTGGGCGGCGCCGCCGTCGGCCAGTACATGGACCGCCAGCAGCGCGAACTCGAGGCCGAGCTCTCCGGCTCGGGCGTCGGCGTGGCGCGCCAGGGCGACAATCTCGTGCTGCGGATGCCGTCCGACGTCACCTTCGCCTCCAACCAGTCGATCATCAACTCGCGCTTCTACGCCACGCTGGACGACGTGGCGGCGGTGCTGAATCGCTACGACCAGTCGGTCGTCGACATCGTCGGCCACGCCGACTCCGACGGCGCGGACGACTACAACCTGGAACTGTCGCGCCGGCGCGCCTCTTCGGTGGCGGACTATCTGCTCAGCCGGAACGTGCTGCGGGACCGTCTTTTTGTCGACGGGCGCGGGGAGAGCGTCCCCGTCGCGTCGAACGCCACGGCCGAGGGCAAGGCCCAGAACCGTCGGGTCGAGATCCTGATCCGGCCCTTCCGCGGCTGATCTGACGGAACGGACGCCGAGGGCGGGGCCAAGGCCTCGCCCTCTCCGCTTCAATCGCAGCGCAAAGCTCTGTATCGGCCGCCGGACGTTGGACGAGCCGGCTCGATCCGGCCGCTTGCGGCTAGCCCCGCCCGATCGAGGTGTAGCGGAACCCCCGCGCCCGCATGTCGTCAGGCCGGTAGATGTTCCTGAGATCGACCATCACCGGCTGATTGAGCAGCAGCTTGACGCGATCCAGGTCCAGCGCCCGGAACTGGTCCCATTCGGTCAGGATGACCACGGCGTCGGCGCCCTCGACGGCGTCGTAGGGGCCGTCCCGGAACGTCACGCCGTCGAGCAGTTTGCTCGCCTCGTGCATGCCCTCCGGGTCGAAGGCGCTGACCTTCGCGCCCATGGCGATCAGGGCGGGAACGACATCCAGCGACGGGGCGTCGCGCATGTCGTCGGTGTTGGGCTTGAAGGTCAGGCCCAGCAGGGCGACCGTCTTGCCGGTCAGATCGCCGCCCAGAGCGGCGGCCACCTTGCCGGCCATGGCTTTCTTGCGCGCGTCGTTGATCTGGACCGTGGTCTCGATCAGCCGCACCGGGGCGCCGGCGTCGACCGCCGTGCGCACGAGGGCCAGGGTGTCCTTCGGGAAGCAGGAGCCGCCGTATCCGGGGCCGGCATGCAGGAATTTGGAGCCGATCCGCTTGTCCAGCCCAATGCCGCGCGCGACCTGCTGGACGTCCGCGCCGACCGCCTCGCACAGGTCCGCCATCTCGTTGATGAAGGTGATCTTCATCGCCAGGAAGGCGTTGGCGGCGTACTTCGTCAGCTCCGAGGTGCGCCGTCCGGTGAACAGGATCGGAGTCTCGTTCAGGTTCAATGGCCGGTAGAGCTCGCGCATCACGGCTTGGGCGCGCGCATCCTCGGTCCCGACCACGACGCGGTCGGGCCGTTTGAAGTCCTCGATGGCCGCGCCCTCGCGCAGGAACTCCGGGTTGGAGACGACCGCGAAGTCCGCCTCGGGCCGGCGCTCGCGGATGATCCGCTCGATCTCGTCGCCGGTGCCGACCGGCACCGTCGACTTGGTCACCACGACGGTGAAGCCCTCGATCAGGCCCGCGATCTCCTCGGCCGCGGCGTGGACATAGGACAGGTCAGCATGGCCGTCGCCGCGCCGTGACGGCGTGCCCACGGCGATGAAGACCGCATCCGCCGAGCGGATCGCCTCGGCCCCGTCCAGCGCGAACGACAGCCGCCCGTCGCGGACGTTCGCCGCCACCAGGTCCTCCAAACCGGGCTCGAAGATCGGAATCTCGCCGCGCTTCAGCCGCTCGATCTTGGAGGCGTCCTTGTCGACGCAGACGACCTCGTGGCCGAAGTCGGCGAAACACGCCCCCGACACCAGCCCCACATAGCCGGTTCCGATCATCGCCACGCGCATGCAGCCCACTCCTCAGGTCAGGGAGACCGAATAGCCAGCACGCGACGGCTTGGCCACCCCGCCCCAAAGCAAAACCGCCGGCCCCTTTCGGGACCGGCGGCTCTGCAGTCTTGGCCTTCTGCCTTCCGGGTTTAGCGGAAGTTGATGCCGATGGTGGCGCGGCGGTTGAGGGGCTCGCGCACGCCGTCGGCGGTCGGGCGGGCCAGGGCGGTTTCGCCGCGGCCGTCCAGCGAGATCACGCCGCCGTTGACGCCTTGGGCGACCAGCGCGTCCGCAACGGTGCGGGCGCGGCGGTTGGACAGGCCGACGTTGTAGGCGGCCGAACCCGAGGTGTCGGCGTGGCCGACGACCAGGATGCGGGTCGGACGGCCCGACTTGGCGTAGTTGGCGGCTTGC
>NZ_DASWNO010000118.1:0-2506 GCF_036399195.1 Brevundimonas sp. | reverse complement strand
TGGCCACCTGGTCGTTGCGGCTCCGCGCCGTGTGCAGCCGCCCGGCCGGCTCGCCGATCAGTTCCGCCAGCCGGGCCTCCACATTCATGTGGATGTCCTCATAGGCGTCGCGGAAGGGGAAGGTCCCGCCGCGGATCTCGGCCTCGATGGCCTCCAGCCCGCCGAGGATGGCTTCGGCGTCCGCCTGCGCGATCACGCCCTGCGCCGCCAGCATGCGGCAGTGGGCCCGCGACCCCGCCAGGTCCTGCGCCCACAGCCGGCGGTCGACGCCGATCGAGACGTTGATCGCCTGCATCACGTCCGCCGGGCGCGACGAAAAGCGGCCCCCCCACATGTCTTGACCTGCGCCGTTCGGCGCGGCTTTGGTCGGGCTGGCGGAAGGCGGCAGGTCGGACATGAAGGTCTCGAAGACGGTCTGGGGCGCGGCGGCGGCGTGCGGACTGCTGATCGGCGTGATCGGCGGCGCCGCGCTGCTATACGACGAACCTGCCCGGAACGACAAAGCCGCCGCCGCACGAGATGCGGGGCAGGGCGGGCTGGCCCGCTTCGCGGTCGGCTCGCTCGCGGCCCTGGAGACCCCCGCCGACCTCGATCCCGCGCCAGCCCATGTGTTTCGGACGCGCGAGGGCGCCGAGGCGCGGTTGTCGGATTTCCGCGGCAAGGTGGTGGTCCTGAACGTCTGGGCCATGTGGTGCGTCCCCTGCCGCACCGAGATGCCGACCCTGGCGCGCCTCGCCACGGCCTATGCTGAGAGCGACCTCGTGGTCGTGCCGGTCAATGTCGACACCGGCGCCGACCAGGTCGCCGCGGCCGCCGCCTTCATCGACGGACACGCGCCCCTGCCGCTCTACAGCGACCCGAGGTTCCAACTGCCGTTCGAGCTTCCGGGGAAGGGCAAGATGCCCCAGACAGTGCTTCTGGACCGGCAGGGACGGATTCGCGCCCATCTCTCGGGCGAGGCCGACTGGGCGAGCCCCGAGGCGCGGGCGCTGGTCGACGCCCTGCTGGCCGAAGGGGTCGATCAGCAAGGTGAACCCAACCCGGCGCGGTCGCGAACCGGTTAGTTGCCCTTGGTGTCCGCGGCGGTCTCGGCCTTCTGGGCCTCGGCGTTCCTGTCGAGGTTGTCGGTGGCCTCGTCGACCTCCTGAGCCACTTCGGACGCCCCGGCGGCGATCGCGGAGCCGACCTGAGCGGCTTCCTCCTGCAGAGAGGCTCCGGCGGCCTCGGCGGCCTGACCGGTGTCGGCGGCCGCTTCGTTCGCGTCGGCCTGGGCGGCGTCCTGCTCGGGCTGGCTGCAAGCGGCCGCCCCGAGCGACACAGCGGCGAGGGCGGCGAGGGCGGAGACACGGATGCGCATGGGAAAATCCCCCTTGAAGCGATGAACCTTGGCGGTAAACGCGGCGCGACGGCGGCGGTTGCGCGCCGCCGTCCGCGTCAGGCCGCGGCGTCGCCCCAGACGGCTCGCAGACGCGCGCCTCGGCCGCAGAAACGGCTGTACCCCCCGTAGCGGACCGGGTTCAGCCTTGCGAAATCCTGATGGTGCGCCTCGGCCGGCCAGAAGCGGGCGACGTCGCGAACGGGGGTGACGAAGCGGGCGGGTCCGATCCGCGCCGCGGCCGCGCGGCGGGAGGCCTCGGCGATCGGCTTCTGGGCCGCCGTGACGAAGACGGCGGTGGCATAGGGCGCGCCCTGATCGCAGAACTGACCGTCGGGATCGGTCGGGTCGATGGTCAGCCAGAAGCGGTCGACCAGCTGTCTGTAGCTGATGCGGGCCGGGTCGAAGGTGACCTGGACCGATTCCAGATGGCCGGTGCCGCCGCGGACCACCTGTTCGTAAGCCGGATTGGCCACCCGCCCCCCGGCGAAGCCGGACACCGCCGAAACAACGCCCGGCATCCGCTCGAAATTGGCTTCCACTGACCAGAAGCAGCCGCCCGCGAAGACGGCCGTCTCGCGGCGGCCGCTGTCTCCGGCCTGAGACGGCGGCGCGCTTTCCGCCGGCGCGCCCGGAGAACAGGCGGCGATGATGAGCAGAGCCAGGGCGGGAAGGGCGCGGGGTGACATGATGGAGCTCCGGCGGCGACGAGCCACGGGAACATACGTCGCCCTGCAGACCGCGGTTTCAACCCCCCGCCCCAAAGCAAAACCGCCGGCCCCTTTCGGGACCGGCGGCTGCAGTCTTTGTGGCCTACCGGCCTTCGGCCTGCTTGAGGCCGGGGCCGGACTTTCGGCCTTCCGGGTTTAGCGGAAGTTGATGCCGATGGTGGCGCGGCGGTTGAGGGGCTCGCGCACGCCGTCGGCGGTCGGGCGGGCCAGGGCGGTTTCGCCGCGGCCGTCCAGCGAGATCACGCCGCCGTTGACGCCCTGGGCGACCAGCGCGTCCGCAACGGTGCGGGCGCGGCGGTTGGACAGGCCGACGTTGTAGGCGGCCGAACCCGAGGTGTCGGCGTGGCCGACGACCAGGATGCGGGTCGGACGGCCCGACTTGGCGTAGTTGGCGGCTTGC
>NZ_DASWNO010000117.1:0-13651 GCF_036399195.1 Brevundimonas sp. | reverse complement strand
CGGGGCCCAGCGGCCCGGTCCACGGCTCGCCCGCCGCCGGGGCGGCGTCGAGACCCAGCAATGATCGGCCCAGTTGGTCCTCGCGCGGCGGGCCCGAGAAGAACAGGGTCCGGCGCGTCTGCCCGGCATGGCGGGCGAAGGAGAAGGCCAGCTGCCAGGTGAAGGAAATCCAGCCCTCGATCATGCCGTCGAACACGTCCGACCAGTCGCCGGCCGGGGCCGAGCGTACGACACGCACCAGGCTGGTTTCGCCGCGCGCCTCCACCTCGTAGCGATCGTTGACACCGACGAAGGTGACGACGCGGCGGGCTTCGTCGGCCTCGGCGTGGGTCACGAAGATGAAGTCGATCTCGTCCTTCAGGCCATCGGTCTCCCAGCCGAACCAGTCCTTGATCTTGGCCGGGTCCCGCAGGGCGGCCCAGACCGCGTCGGCGGGGGCAGGGACGGTGACTTCGACGAGGACGTGGTCCTCCATGGGCTGGTCGGCGGCGTCGGTCATGGCTCAGTTCCTGACGGGTGCGGGGCGGGGCAGGGCGGGGTGGGCGGCGGCGACGAGGCGATATCGGCGCCCCGACGCAGCGGCGTATTTGCGCGCCAGTTCGGCGGCGGCGGCGCTCAGGTCGTTGGTGAAGGCGTCGAAATCCGCGGGCGTGGCGAAGGTCAGCTCGGTTTCGACGGTGAGCGTCAGCAGGCGCGCGCCTTCTGCGGCGGCGTCCTGCCGCATCCGGGCCACGTCGCGCACCATGGTCGAGGCGGTGGAGATCAGGTGGTCGGCGGCGTGGCGGTCCTGGGCCTCGACGGCTTCCGGATCGGACGGCGCCTGCATCAGGGCGGGGTCGAGGACGTAGCTCTCGGCCGCGACGAACAGGTGTTCGACGAATCCGCGCTTGCGCCGCTCGCCGGCGGGGCGGACCAGCCCCGCCGCCTCGAGGGCGCGAAGGTGATAACCGATCTTCTGACGAGGCATGCCAAGCTGCTCCGCGAGACCGGCGGCGGAAGCAGGCTGGGTCAAGGCTGACAGGATGCGCCGCCGGATCGGCGCCATGGCCATCCGGGCGGTGTCCAGGTCATCCAGAAGGGCGGACGGGCGCAAGGTCATCCCGGCAGATTGTATTAGACAAATAGAGTTGTCAAATGAGCGGCGGACGATGATCAGGCCGGTCGGCGGACGTCCGCGGAGGCGCGCTCTAGCAGGGCGGCCGGCGACTCTCCGGGCTGGATCTCGGCGACCCCCACCTCGAACTCCACCACGAAAGGCGACCGGTCCGGGCCCGCGTCAAAGGCGGTGCAGCCGATGACGGCGGCGATTCTGTCGGCGGCGATGCGCGCAGAAGGACCGCGCGTGGCCGGCAGGGCGAGGGCGAATACGTCCGCCGACAGCCGCGCCGCCGTATCCTCGGTGCGGATCAGGCGGGACACCATGGCTCCGATCTGCGGCAGGGCGCGATCAAGCCAGCCGTCTTTGCGGGCCTCGGCCACCGGCTCCGTGTCGGCGACGCGCAGCACGGCGATTGAGAGTGGCCGTCGGCGCAGGCGGGCGCCTTCGGCCACCCGGGCCAGATGGCTGGCGAACAGCGGCGGCGTGAACAGTCCGGTCGCCGGGTCGGTCAGGCCGGAGCCCCGGGCGCTCTCGAGGGCCTTGCGGATCGCCAGATGGCGACGGTGGGCGCGAGCGAGGGCGCTGACCCTCTCGGCCGTTTCATCCTCTGGCGTATCGGCGGCGGCGACATCGGCGAAGCCGCGGTTGTAGAGTTCGGCCAGATTGATCTCGGCCGCGCCGCGCAGATAGAGCACGGCCGGGATATGATAGAGGCGGGTGTTCCGCTTCATCCCCGAGGCGATCGACAGGGCCGGCGCATGATCCTCGCCGCCCCACAGCACCGCGGCGTCGAATGGCCGTTCATGCAGATAGTCGAAGGCCGTGTACGGCGTCGGCGCGGCGACGACCTCGCAGCCACGCTCGGCGAGCGCATTGGACAGGGCGAGGAAATGCCGATCGGGCTTGCCCGCCGCCAGGACCCTGAGCGGCGCATCGTCCGGCTCCGGCACGGGCAGGGGCTGGCCGCGGGCGGCGAAGGTGGCCTCGCGCAGGACCACCTCCTCTTCCGCGATGGCGCTCCGGGCCAGGTGCTCCAGCCGCAGCGCCGCCTGCGCCGCGTGGGGTGGCTGGGTCATCGTGATCTCGGCGGAGCCCGGCGCCCAGAGCGCGGTCTCGGGCCCGATCGCCAGAACCGGCAAGCGCCGCGGCGCGACCGTCTGGCGCATCGCGGCGATGCCGTCCTCGGCGCCCGGCATACGGCCGTCGAGAATGACGGTCTCAAGCGGCCAGTCGATCAGCACCTGCACCGCCGCGGCGAGGGAGCGGGCGGTGACCGTGCGCCACCCGAGCGCGTCCAGCCCCTTGCACAACGGGCCGATCAGGTCGTCGTCGGGCGCGACGACGAGGATGCGCGGATCGGAACTCAAGGGTGGATACTCCCGCCGCGCCCGCCCCGGGTCGCGCTTCATCGGCGGCGACCTTAGCGAGAGCAGGCGCCCACAGGCAACGGTTCCTCCCGCCGTATCCCCAGCGCGCTTCCCCGCGGGAGGAAATGAGGTAGTAGTGCGCGGCTGAGCGGGCTGTTGTGGGTGCTGGATTGCAGGCGAAACCGAATATGGACGTGGCCGGCCGCTGGGCGAAGCTGGCGCTGTCGGGACGACTGTGGGCCCGCGCCTTCTCGCGCAGCTGGGGCCGCGACGTCATGCTCTACACCGGCGGGGTGTCGTTCTTCGCCCTGTTGGCGGTCTTCCCCGCGATCGCCATCCTGATCGGCTTCTACAAGGCGGTGCTGTCAATCGCCCAGGTCAGCGAGCAGGCCGCCGCGCTGGCGGACGTCATGCCGACCGCGGCCCGCGCGATCTTCCGGGCCGAGATAGAGCGGCTGGCGAACGCCTCGGCGCGGACGGTGTCCGCCCAGAGCTTCTTCGCCGTCGTCATCGGCGGATATGCGGCCCACCGGGGCTTCAAAGCGCTTTTGGCCGGGCTGAACCTGATTCACGACGAGAAGGAGCCGCACGGCTTCTTCAAGTTCAACCTGCTGGCCTTCTTCGTCGCCCTCGCGGCCTTCCTGCTGTTCACCGTCGTCTCCGGGGCGGTCGTCACCTCGCGGCTGTTGGAGCACGCCGGCCCCGATGCAGCGTCTTCGGCTCCGCAGGGCGGACTTGCACTGGTCGGACTGTGGCCGGCGCTCGGCCTCGGTCTGGGCCTGACCATGTTGTATCGCTACGCCATGTCCCACCGGACGCCGGTGGCGTGGGGACCGGCGGTCGTGGGCGGCGTTGTCGCCACTGTCATGTCCACGGTCTCGTCTTGGCTGTGCGCCATCTATGTCGAGCAGATCGCGCCGCTGGGGGCCACCTACGGCTCGGTCGGCGCGGTGGTCGTCTTGCTGATCTGGTTGTCGTGGAACGTGAACGCCATCTTCTACGGCGGCGCCTTCGCCACCGAGATGGAAATCGCGGCTCGCTCGGCCGACGCGCCGGAGATCGAATCCGAGGCGCCGCTGCCGGACAGCGTCGTCAGCCTCTCGGAGCGCCGGGCGTCTCGACCACGATAGTCAGGAGGCCGTCCGTCTCCTCGACGGACACCAGCGCCCCTCCCGTCTCCGCCAGGAGGTGAGGCACGTCGATGCGGGCCATCGGGTCGGTGGCCAGCAAGGTGATGCGCGCGCCGGGACGCGCCTCGCGCATGGCCTTCTGCAGCTTCAGGCTGGGCGTCGGGCAGCGGTGGCCCCGGGCGTCGACGATCATGTCCCGATCCGCTCCAGCAGCATGCGCAGGGCCTGCCGTACGCTTTCCAGGCGCACGGCCTCCCGACCGATGTCGCCGAATCGGCGCTCCACGTGAACGAGCCCCGACGGCCCGATGGCCGCGAAATGCACCAGCCCGACCGGCTTGTCGGGCGAGCCGCCGCCCGGTCCGGCGATCCCCGTCACCGAAACGGCCGTTTGCGCGCCCGAGCGGCCGAGGGCGCCTGCGGCCATCTCGCGGGCCACGGCCTCGGACACCGCGCCCTGGGTCTCGATCAGCGTCGCCGGAACGCCCAGCAACTCGGTCTTGGCGGCGTTCGAGTAGGTGACGAAGCCCCGCTCAACCACGGCCGAAGAGCCGGCCACCGCGGTCAGCGCGCCGGCGACGAGGCCGCCGGTGCAGCTTTCCGCCACCGCCGTCATCATGCCGCGCGCCGACGCGGCCTCGATGACTTGCCGGGCGAGCTGATCGATATCGTCAGGGAACATCGCGCGGGGGCTTTCCGAAGGAATGGCGAGTCGGTCTAGGGTGCGCGCACGCGTCCGGGTGCGGCGCCAGCATACGGGGCGGGGATGAGCGACACCACCATCGAAGCGGGTGCGGGCCCTCGTGGCGACCGGCTGACGCCGCTGCTGTTCGCGCTGGCTATCTTCACCTCGGCCTCGCTCGTGTTCGTGGTCCAGCCCATGGTGACCAAGCTGGTCCTGCCGATGTTGGGAGGATCGCCGGCGGTCTGGAACACCGCCATGGTCTTCTTCCAGACCGCCCTTCTGGCCGGCTACGCCTATGCTCACGGGCTGCAGCGGATTGGATCGATCAAGCTCCAGGTCGCCATCCACCTGGGCCTGCTGCTGATGGCGGCGCTGTTCCTGCCCCTGCGGATCAACGGCTGGCTGGGAGACCCCGATCCCGCGGCGCCGATCGCCTGGCTGCTGGCCACCCTCGCCTTGTCCGTGGGCGCGCCTTTCGCCGTGCTGTCGGCCACCGCGCCGCTGCTGCAGGCCTGGTATGCGCGCGTCCGGGCCGGCTACCCCGATGGTCAGAACCCCTACGTCCTCTACGCCGCGTCCAACCTCGGCAGCTTCCTGGCGCTGCTGTCATACCCGATCCTGATCGAGCCGCTGGCGACACTGTCGGGGCAGCGTTTCGGCTGGAGCGCAGGCTACGCCGCCTTCATGCTGATGATTGTGGGTCTGGCCCTAGTGGTCTGGAGCCGGCGGCTGGACCGCACATCCGAGCCCGCTCGCCTGGCCGCCAGTCCGCCGATCTCTCTCAAGGACAAGACCGTCCTTGTGCTGCTGGCGGCGGCCCCCTCCAGCCTGATGCTCGGGGTCACGGCTCATCTGTCGACCGACGTCGCCTCCGCGCCCTTCCTGTGGGTCGCGCCGCTGGCCCTGTACCTGCTGACCTTCGTCATCGCCTTCCAGACGCGGCCTTGGATCCCGCTCGGCGTCACGCTGCCGGTGCAGGCGGCCATCGGCGCGGTATGCGTCCTGCTCGTGGCGTTCCGCTCGTCGAACTGGAGCATGGCCTTCGCCATCCATCTGCTGGCGTTCTTCTTCACGGCGCTGATGTGCCACCAACTGCTGGCGGCGCGTCGCCCCGCGCCGGACCGGCTGACGGAGTTCTACCTGCTGATGTCGCTCGGCGGCGTCGTCGGCGGCGCCTTCACCGCGCTTCTGGCTCCAGTGATCTTCAACATGGTCTGGGAGTACCCGCTGGTGCTCGTGCTCGTCGGCCTGGCGCGGCCGTGGGGCCGTGGAAGGCTGACCGCGACGCAGATCGGCCTGCTGGCGGCCGCCGCAGCGGTCTCGGTCGCACCGGTGGCGCTGTCGATCTGGTTGAACAACAACGACGCGGCGCGAACGGCCTTCTACCAGATGTCGCCCTTTCCCATGGGGCAGCTGGCGATGATCATCCTGCTGCCCGCCGTGATCTGCGCCTTCCTGCTGCGCGACCGGGGACTGGCGTTCACCGCCGTGCTGTTGATGGTCACCCTGTCGTCTCAGTGGATCAGTCGGGGTTACGACTGGAGCTACTCGGGCCGCAGCTTCTTCGGAGTGATGCGGGTGGCGAACGTCCCCGATCCCCGGCTGGGCGGCGATGTCCACGTGATGATGCACGGGACGACCCTGCATGGGGCGCAGGCCCGCGATCCGCGCTTCGACTGCGTACCCACCCTGTACTACGCCCCGGCGACGCCCATCGGGCAGGCGGCGGAGATGGTCCAGCAGCGCGGGCCCGCGCGCATCGGCGTGGTGGGGCAGGGCTCAGGGGCCATGGCGTCGTACAAGCGCGCCGAGGACCGCATGACTTTCTTCGAGATCGACCCGATGGTCGACCGGCTGTCGCGCGATCCGCGCTGGTTCAGCTACATCTCCGGCTGCGCCTCGGGCCCGATCGATACGGTGCTGGGCGATGCGCGCCTGACTCTCGCGCGTCAGCCGGCGGGATCATACGACCTCCTGATCATCGACGCCTTCTCGTCGGACGCCGTGCCGACGCACCTGCTGACGCAGGAGGCGATCGCCGGCTATCTGGCGCTGCTGAAGCCGAACGGGGTCGTGCTGCTGCACCTGTCGAACCGGAACCTCGACATCACCCTTCCCGCGATCGCCGCGGCGCGGGCGCTCGGCAAGGCGCATCTGCACCAGATCTACTACGAGAGCGACGCGACGCCTGACATGGCCGAGGCCTCGACGGAGGCGCTGGTGCTGTCGCCGACGCCGGAGGGGCTGGCGGATTTTCGCGCGGACGCCCGCTGGAAGCAGGTTCGCTCGACCACGGTGCGGCCATGGACCGACGACTACGTCAATCTGTTCGGCTCGCTCCAGCGCAGCATGTTCCCGCCGCCCGAGAGGCCGCTCTAGGCCGGCAGTTCGATCGTCGCCAGCGCTTGGGCGGCCAGACCTTCGCCGCGACCGGTGAAGCCCATGGCCTCGGTGGTCGTCGCCTTGACGCTGACGGCGTCCAGCGGGAGCGACAGGATGGCGGCGAGGCGTTCGCGCATGGCCTGGCGGTGCGGCTTCACCTTGGGACGCTCGCAGATCAGGGTAACGTCGACATTGATCAGACGCCCGCCGCGGGCCGTCAGGCGCTCGACCGCATGGACCAGGAACTGATCCGACGACGCCCCCTTCCACTGCGGGTCGGTCGGTGGGAAGTGATCGCCGATGTCCCCGTCGCCCATGGCGCCAAGGAGGGCGTCGGTCAGGGCGTGCAGTCCCGCGTCGGCGTCGGAATGGCCGATCAGGGTCTGGTCGTGCGCGATCTCGACTCCGCACAGCCAGACGGACGACCCCGGGCCCCAGCGATGGGCGTCGAACCCCTGACCCACGCGAACCTGTCTCGGGATCAGTGCTTCGGCCATGGCGAAATCCTCGGGGTAGGTGAGCTTCATCAGGCGCGGGTCGCCCGGCACGAGACGGACGCGGCCGCCGGCGCGCTCGACCACCGCGGCCTCGTCGGTCGCGGCCTCGTCCTTGGGCCAGGCGGCGTAGGCGTCCACGATGGTCCGCCAGCGGAAGGCTTGGGGCGTCTGCGCCCGCCACAGATTCTCGCGATCGGCGCCGCCTGAAACCCAGCCGTCGGTCGCCCGCCTGAGGCTGTCGGCGACTGGAAGGGCGGGCAGGGCGCCGTCGGCGCCGACCAGGGCGGCGACCAGCCGGTGGATCAGTGCGAGGTCGAGAAAGGGCCGCGCGGCGTCGTGGATCAGCACAGGCCGATCGGGATGGCCGCCCAGCGCGTTCAGGCCATTCTGTACGGAGACCGCCCGCGTCTCGCCGCCCACCGCCAGCCGCCAGCCATTCAATCCGGCAAGGGCGGTCTCAGCCTCGACCTCGGATGCGGCGGGAGCCACCACCACGACCTCGTCGGCGCCCGCCTTCAGCAGCGCCTCGACGGACCAGCGCACCACCGGCTTGCCGCCCAGCGTCCGCCACTGCTTGCCGCCGCCCGCGCGCGATCCGGAACCGGCGGCGACCACGATTGCGGCGAAGGGAACGGGAGGCGGCGTCATCCGGGCCTTCTAATCGCCGCGGTTGCGCTTGACGAGGGGCGGCAGGCGCGTGGAAAGGGGCCGATGGCCATCGGAATACAGATCGGCGACGTCTGGGTGCCCGGCCGGGTGCTGACCGCGCCCATGACCGGCGTGACCGACCTGCCGTTCCGGCGGCTCGCCTCGCGGCTGGGCGCCGCCTATGTGGCGACGGAGATGGTCGCCTCCGCCGAGCTGGCGCGGGGACGCCCCGACGTGGTCCGTCGGGCAGCGGTCGGCGAGGGCCTGCCCCTGACCGTGATCCAACTGGTCGGGCGCGACCCCGCGACCATGGCGGAGGGCGCGCGCATGGCCGAGGCCGCGGGGGCCGACATCATCGACCTGAATTTCGGCTGCCCCGCCAAGGAGGTCACGGGGTCCGCTTGCGGCTCGGCCCTCATGCGGACACCGGATCTCGCTTGCCGCTTGATGCAGGCCGCTGTCGAGGCCACGTCCCGGCCCGTCACGGTCAAGATGCGCCTGGGCTGGGACGACGCCAGCCGAAATGCGCCGGAGCTCGCGCGCATGGCCGAGGACCTAGGCGTGCAAGCCGTGACCGTGCACGGGCGGACCCGCGCCCAGTTCTATACCGGCACGGCGGACTGGGCGGCGGTCGGCGAGGTGAAGGCGGCGGTCACCATACCGGTCGTGGTCAACGGCGACATCCTGACGGCCGAGGATGCGCGGGAAGCGTTGCGTCAGTCGGGGGCCGATGCGCTCATGCTGGGTCGCGGCGTCTACGGCCGCCCTTGGCTAGCCGCCCACCTGGAGCGCGCGCTGGCGGACGGGACAGTGCTGCGGGAGCCGGACCGGCTGGAGCGGCTGGGCATCGTCATCGAGCATCTGCAGGCGTCCGCGGCATTCTACGGCCTGCCGCTGGGGCTCAAGATGTTTCGCAAGCATCTCGGCTGGTACATCGAGCAGGCGCCGTGGCCAGAGGAGGCGCTCGAACGGCGGGCGGCGAAATCCCGTCTCTGCCGCCTGGAGACACCGGAGGAGATTGGCGCGGCCCTCGCGGCCCTCTGGGCCCCGGTGGCGCAAACCGGCAACTGGACTGTTGATATTCGGCCACAGTTGGCCGAAGCTGGAGTCGGATGACGGACACGCCGACCGCCGCTGCAGAACCCGCCGCCGGGCCCCCTCACGGCGCGCTGCGCTGGTTTGCGGACTGGTCCGAAGAGCGGCGCCGCAACGCCTTCCTCATCGCCTACGCCATAGCCTTCCTGATCACGGCCGCCGCCATCTGGCTGGTCGCTGTCGCGCCGGGGGCGAGCGGCGAGGGGGCGAGGGCGGGGGCCAGCGAGGCGGTGCTGCTCATCCTCGGCGGCAACCTCCTACTCATCGGCGCTCTCGCCGCCGTGGTGGGCCGTCGCGCGCTGTCGCTGTTCCGGCGCAGAACGGATGCGGGCGCGCGTCTGCACCTGCGATTCGTGACGCTGTTCTCGATGGTCGCCCTGGTGCCCGCTGTCCTGATCGCGCTCGTGTTCGGCGTGCTGGTCAACCGGGGCGTTGACCAGTGGTTCAGCGGCAACGTTCAGTCGGCCGTGGATAACGGCGCTCTGATCGGAGAGGCCTATCTCGATGACGTCTCGGAGGAGATGGACGGCGATCTGCGAGTCATTGCCGATCAACTGGTTGGGGCCCGGCCGCTGTTCGAAAACCGCATCCAGTTCTCTGATGCCCTGACCCAGATCGCCGACCTTTTCGGCTATCCCGCGATCTATATCCTCGGGCCTGACGGCGAGGTGCTGGCCAGCGGCACAGCGCCCGGCGCACCTCCCTATGTCGCGCCACCGCGCGTGATCCTGGAGGCCGCCTCGGAAGGCGGAGAGCCACCCCAAGAGGTGACCGAGAACCCTGACGCGGTGCGCTCCCTGATCGCGCTGCCCGCCTACGGCGACGCCTATCTGTATCTTGTGCGCCCCCTAAAGGACGGTCTGATCGCCCAGATGCGAAACGGCGAGGAATCGATCGTCGCCTATCGCGAGGCGCAGGAAAGCCGCGAACGGATTCAGGCGGCCTTCGCGCTCAGCTATTTCGAGACCGCCCTGCTGGTCCTGGTGGGCGCGATCTGGCTCGGCATGGGCGCGGCGAGCGCCATCTCCGCGCCGATCGGGCGGCTGGTCGAGGCGGCTGACCGGGTCGCGGGCGGCGACCTGACCGCGCGGGTCGACGGTTCCGAGGGGCCGGGAGAGATCCGCACCCTCTCCGCCGCCTTCAACCGGATGACCGGCGACCTCGAGGCCCAGCAGGCGGCCCTGCGCGCGGCGAGCGAGGAGGCGACGGGGCGCAGCCGCTTCATCGAGACCGTGTTATCCGGCGTCTCCGCCGGCGTGATCGGCCTTGACCGCCGCCGGCGGGTCTCGGCTATCAACGACAGCGCCGTGGAACTGCTCGCCATCCGCGACCCGCACATCATCGGTCGCCCGCTCGGCGAAGTGTCGCCCGAGTTGAGCGAACTCGCCGGGCGCGCGGAGGCGCACATCGAGGAAGAGATCGACGTCACCCTGGAAGGCGAGACCCGGCGCCTGCGGGTCCGCATCGAAGGCGGGATCGGCGGCGAGATGGTGCTGACGTTCGACGACATCACCCGGCTGGTCACGGCCCAGCGCAACGCCGCCTGGCGCGATGTCGCGCGGCGGATCGCGCACGAAATCAAGAACCCGCTGACGCCAATCCAGCTGTCGGCGGAGCGTCTGCGGCGGCGCTACCGGGCGCAGGTGGTCGATGACGTCGAGGTGTTCGACCGCTGCACCGAAACCATCATTCGGCAGGTGGGCGACATCGGCCGGATGGTCGACGAGTTCTCGTCATTTGCGCGCATGCCGGCGCCCCGGTTCACCGCCGCCGATCCCGCCGAACTGCTGCGCGAGGCTGTCTTCGCCCAGCGCGTGGCTGCGCCGGATATTGGCGTCGAGCTGGTGGAGCCCCTGCCGAAGGTCGTGCTTCACGCCGACCGGCCCATGATCGGGCAGGCCCTGACCAACATCCTCAAGAACGCCGGGGAGGCCGTGACGGCCCGTCGCCTGATCGCGCCGCGCGACGGTGACGACGAGACCCCCGGCATTCGCGCGCGGTTGGCCGTGGAGGACGAGGTCGTGACCTTCGTCATCGAGGACGACGGCGTGGGCCTGCCCGCCAAGGACCGCGAGCGGCTGACCGAGCCCTATGTCACCACCCGCGAGAAGGGCACAGGCCTCGGCCTCGCCATCGTGAAACGCATCTGCGAGGAGCATGGCGGCGAGTTGAAGCTGGCCGATGCGGAACATCTTTCCGGCGCCCGCGTGTGCCTGATCTTCCCCCTGAAATCCCAACCGACCGGCCCGGCCGGAGCGAAGGATGCGAAAGCCTCCCGCTCCCGGTCCATACCGGCCGCTGAATAGCGAGGCGTCATGCGATCCACGGGAGCCGACATTCTGGTCGTCGACGACGAGGCCGACATCCGCGAGCTGGTCTCGGGCCTGCTTGAGGACGAGGGCCACGCCGTGCGGGTGGCGTCCAACTCCGACGAGGCCTTGGCTGCGATCCGGGCGCGCAAGCCGTCGCTGGCCCTGCTCGACATCTGGATGCAGGGCGGCGGGCTGGACGGTCTGGAGCTCCTGGATGTGATCAAGGAGCTGGATCCCGACCTGCCGGTTGTGATGATCTCGGGCCACGGCAATATCGAGACGGCGGTGACCGCCCTGCAACGGGGCGCCTATGACTTCATCGAAAAGCCGTTCAAGTCGGACCGGCTGGTCGTGGTCGTGCAACGGGCCCTGGAGACCAGCTCGCTTAAGCGCGAGAACCGCCGGCTGCGCGCCCAGGTCGCGGCGCCGACCGGCTTCATCGGGCGCTCCGCCGCGGCCCAGACCCTGCGCAGCACCATCGCCAAGGTCGCCCCCGCCAACAGCCGGGTGCTGATCTCCGGTCCAGCCGGCTGCGGCAAAGAGCTTGTCGCGCGCCAGATTCACGAAGCCAGCGCCCGCGCCAAGGGCGAGTTCGTCGCCATCGCCGCGGCGGGCATGACCCCGGAACGGCTGGACCTCGAACTGTTCGGCGAGGAGGGCCTCGACGGCCGTCCGCGCAAGATCGGCGTGTTCGAGCGCGCCCACAACGGCACACTCTATCTCGACGACGTCGGCGACATGCCGCGCGAGAGCCAGAGCCGGGTGCTGCGGGTGCTCGTCGAGCAGCGCTTCCGCCGGGTAGGGGGCGAGCAGGACGTTCAGGTCGACGTGCGCGTCGTCACCTCCACCTCCCGCGACCTGAAGCAGGAGATCGCTGAGGGCCGCTTCCGGGAGGACCTGTTCCACCGTCTGAACGTCGTGCCGATCCGCGTGCCGGCGCTGTCCGAGCGGCGCGAGGACATTCAGGAGCTGATCGACTATTTCATCGACACCCTGTCGGTGTCCCAGGGTCTGACCCGGCGGCGGCTGGGCGACGACGCCATCGCGGTGCTGCAGGTCCACCCCTGGCCGGGCAATGTTCGCCAGCTGCGCAACAACGTCGAGCGGCTGCTGATCCTCGCCACCGGAGACCCCGACGAGCCGATCAGCGCCGACATGCTGCCGCAGGAGGCGACCAACGCCAACTCGACCGGCACGCTCGGCGGCGAGCGCATCATCGCCCTGCCGCTGCGGGAGGCGCGCGAGGTGTTCGAGCGCGAGTATCTGGCGGCCCAGATCATGCGGTTCGGCGGCAACATCTCGCGCACGGCCGCCTTCATCGGCATGGAGCGGTCGGCCCTGCACCGCAAGCTGAAGTCGCTGGGCGTCTCGCCCGCGCGGGGCGGGGAGGAAGAGCTGGACGAGGTCGTCGAGGCATGAGCCGCGTCGCCTACGTCAACGGCCAGTACCGGCCGCACGGGCAGGCAACGGTCCACATCGAGGACCGCGGCTTCCAGTTCGCCGACGGCGTCTATGAGGTCTGGTCGGTGTTCGACGGGCGGCTGGCCGACTTCGACGGGCACATGACGCGACTGCACAGGAGCCTCGACGAACTGCGGATCGACATTCCGATGTCGCGCGAGGCCCTGACACGGGTGCTGCAGGAGACGGTGCGGCGTAACCGGGTGACCGAGGGGCTGGTCTACATTCAGGTCACCCGGGGCACGGCGCGGCGGGACCACCCGTTTCCGCCCGAGGGCACCCCGCCCAGCGTGATCGTCACCGCGCGCTCGCTGCCGGTGTCCAAGGGGAATGCGGCCGCCGCCAAGGGCGTGGCGGTCGTCACCCATCCCGACATCCGCTGGGGCCGCTGCGACATCAAGACGGTCGGTCTGCTCCCCAACGTCCTCGCCAAGCAGGCGGCCAAGGAGAAGGGCGCCGCCGAGGCCTGGATGGTCGATGAGATGGGGCTTGTGACCGAGGGGTCGTCGACCAACGCCTGGATCGTGGACGCCGACGGCGTGCTACGCACCCGCGACTCCCAGTCAAACATCCTGCGGGGGATCACCCGGGCCGCGGTGCTGGCGCTGGTCGAGAGCGAAGGACTGACCTTCGAGGAGCGCGCCTTTTCAGTCGACGAGGCCAAACAGGCGCGCGAGGCCTTTTACACTTCGGCCAGCGGCTATGTGATGCCGGCTGTGTCGATAGACGGCGTGAAAATCGGCGACGGCAAGCCGGGCCCGGTCGCCACCCGCCTGCGCGAACTCTATCTCAATCAGGCGCGCCGCGACGCCATCTAGCCGTTGCGGCTCCGCGCGGGCGGTGTCTAAGGTGGCGGGCCGGACGTTCGATCCAGCCCCGCGTCGCTCTTGCGGCCGGAGAACAAGCAAGAACAGGCTGAACCTGCCATGTCGCAAGACAAGTCCAAGAACCTTCAGGACACCTTCCTCAACAGCGT
>NZ_DASWNO010000116.1:0-1600 GCF_036399195.1 Brevundimonas sp. | reverse complement strand
CCCTTGCACTGGCGCAGGGCGGAGGCGAATTCATCGCCATGTTCAAGCTCGGCGGCGCGCGCCGCGCTGTCGATGGCGATCGCTTCCGCCGCGGCTTCGACCGCTTCCTGATGAACCTCCTGGATCTCGCTCGGCGTCAGGCGCTCTGGGCTGGAAGGCTGGTTCATGTGACGCTTCACCCTAAGAGATCGTCGGTATCGGGGACGGCCGCCCCGGGCATGGCGAGGAGCGTATCGGCCGCATCGTCATCGTCCGGATCGGCGTCCGGTGCTGGATCGGCGGCGAGCGTGTCGATGAACTGGACCAACGGGTCGCCGCCGGCGGGCGCGGGCTCGCTGCCCGCCTCTCGCACGTCGAGCACGTCGGACACCGAAACCAGGCTGACGAGGGTGGCGATGCCGCCGGCGGGATCGGAGCCGAGCAGGTCCTGCACGCCGTCGTCGACCGGGCCGATCGGATCGGCGGGGGCGACCGTCGCAACGACATCGGCGACGGCGGCTTGCGCGGGGGCGAGGGGAACGGCTTCGAGCAGCGGCTGCGCGGCGCCTACAGTCGATGAAAGGGTTTCGGCGGCGGCTTCGACAGCGGCAGGCGCGGCCTGCAGCGTTTCAGCCAAAGCCGGCGTCGCCTCTGCCACGGCGGCGGCGGGCGAGGCGGCGAGGGCTTCCGCCGCTGCGGCAGGCGCGATCACGGAGGTCACGGCACCGGCCGGCGCGGCGTCCGCCTGGGCTGGCGCGACGGGTGCCGTGGCCTGGGCCAGCGCAGGCGCGAGGGGCGGCGCGGCGGGCTGGGGCGTCAGCGATCCGGTGGAGGACGTGCCGTCAGCGAAGGGAGCGGGCGCGGGTGCCGCGACGAGGGCGGCCGGCTGGGGGGCTGCGAAGCTTCCCAGCGGCAGTGCGTCAGGGCTGGTTTCGAGCGGCGCGGCGGCCGGGGCGGGCGGGGCGTCCTGCGCATCGGGGGCACGCGCAGCAGCGGACTGTCCCTCCTGGGGGATGTCGGCGGCGGCGGGGTCGGCGGCGGAGTCGCGCGAAGAGGCGGGGTCGGGCTGCGCCCCGTAAAGGCTGAAATCGTTGCTGCCCGAACTGGACAGCATGCAATTATCGGGATGGATCAGGATCCGGTCGTCCATCGATCCAGCACCTTTGAATGGAAGGAGCCCTTTGCAAGGGAGAACAAGGGAGGAGGCGGACCGGGAAATCCCGGCCCGCCATCCAGCCGCTTAGTTGTCGAGCAGCTCGGTGTTGTCCGAGGAGCTCGCGCTGTCGGTCATGTTCTCGACCATGTTGTCGACGTCGGCGTCGCTGCCGAGATCCGTGCCGCCGGTGTCGGCGCCGGTGCTGTCATAGCTCTCGCCGCCATCTTCGTCGCGGCTGTAGCTTTCGTTCTGAACCGAGATGCCGTCGTTGCTGGCGTCGGCGCCGGCATCGGCATTCTGGTCAGTGTTGGTCTGCGAGGACTGGTTGCTTTCGTTGTCGTCGCTGCCAAAAACGTCGGAAAGACGGGCCATCTTATTTCTCCTAGTTCGGTCGTCGTTGCGACCTTGTTTTGACCCCTGCGAATACTTGCTCGTTTCGCAGGATCAGTGACAGAACGGGCCGGC
>NZ_DASWNO010000115.1:0-4263 GCF_036399195.1 Brevundimonas sp. | reverse complement strand
CCGTACAGCAGCAGGCCGGACGACAGGGCGCCGAGGACGAAATACTTCAGCCCCGCCTCGGAAGCCTTCAGGTCGTCGCGGTGG
Organism: Brevundimonas sp.; assembly: GCF_036399195.1. Lineage (GTDB taxonomy): Bacteria > Pseudomonadota > Alphaproteobacteria > Caulobacterales > Caulobacteraceae > Brevundimonas. The sequence goes on along the minus strand of NZ_DASWNO010000115.1, from coordinate 4,179 downwards.
TAGGCGGCCAGCACATAGAGCGCCAGCGAGTGCAGCTCTACGCCGACGTAGAGCGAGATCAGGTCGCCGGACGACGCCATCATGCCCATGCCGGCCGAGGCCAGGACGATCAGGACGGGATATTCGAACCGGGCGATGCGCTCCCGATGCATCCAGCCGCCGCCGAGCACGATGGCCACGGCGCTGGACAGGAAGATCACGGCCTTGCCGTAAACCGCCAGCGGGTCTGCGACATAGGCGCCGTTGAAGGCTTGCCCCAGCGGGCCGGTCACCGTGACGGCGGTCGCCGCGACCAGCAGCGCCACCGACAGGATCGAGACCAACTTCGCGCTCTTCTCGCCCATGAAGGCGCCGAGCATCAGCAGGACCAGACCGCCGACCGCGAGGGTGCTTTCGGGAGCCGAAAGGCGAAGCGCGAAATCGAGACCTGTTTCGGGGGACATGGGCATCATGGTCTCACCCGCCGGTCGCAGATTGATAGGCGGCGGTCAGGGCCTCGACCGAGGCGGCGGTGTAGTCGAGCACCAGCCCGGGCTGAACGCCCAGCCACAGGGTGCCGATGATAAGGGGCGCGAAGATCAGCAGTTCGCGCTTGTCGATGTCGGTGATGGCCTTCAGAGCCGGATTGACGATCTCGCCGAACATGACGTTGCGGTACAGGGTGAGGGCGTAGACCGCCGAGAAGATCACGCCCGAGGCGGCGAACAGGGCGGTCCAGGTCGAGACCTGATAGACGCCCGTCATGGTCAGTATCTCGCCGATGAAGCCGGAGGTGCCGGGCAGGCCCACGTTGGCCATGGTGAACAGCAGAAAGATGGCCGCGAACCACGGCATCCGGCTGGTCAGGCCGCCGTAGAAGGCGATCTCGCGGGTGTGCATTCGGTCATAGACCACGCCGACGCAGAGGAAGAGCGCCCCCGATATCAGGCCGTGGCTCAGCATCTGGAACACCGCCCCCTGCACGCCCTGATCATTGCCGGCGAAGATGCCCATGGTCACGAAGCCCATGTGCGCCACCGACGAATAGGCGATCAGCTTCTTGATGTCGGTCTGCCGGAAGGCGACCAGCGAGGTGTAGACGATGGCGATGGCCGACAGGGCGAACACCAGCGGCGCGAAGGTGCGCGAGGCGTCCGGGAACATCGGCAGGTTGAACAGCAGGAAGCCGTAGCCGCCCAGCTTCAGCAGGATGCCAGCCAGGATGACGGAGCCCGCCGTCGGGGCCTGAACGTGAGCGTCGGGCAGCCAGGTGTGCACGGGCCACATCGGCATCTTGACCGCGAACGAGGCGAAGAAGGCGAGCCACAACAGGGGCTGCACCGTCGGGCTGAAGGCGTAGTCCTTGAGCGCCGGTATGCTGGTGGTCCCGGTCTCGGCGGCCATCCACAGCATGGCCAGCAGCATCAGCACCGACCCAAGCAGGGTGTAGAGGAAGAATTTGTACGAGGCGTAGATCCGGTTCGCGCCGCCCCACACGCCGATGATGATGAACATCGGCACCAGGGTGCCTTCGAAGAAGATGTAGAACAGGAACAGGTCCAGCGAGGTGAACACGCCGATCACCAGCGTCTCGAGCACCAGGAAGGCGATCATGTAGTCGACCACCCGCTCCTTGATCGTGTGCCAGCTGGCCACGATGCAGATCGGCATCAGGAAGGCGGTCAGCAGGACGAACAGGATCGAGATGCCGTCCACGCCCATGTGGTACTGCGCGCCCGCGAACCAGACGTAGCGTTCGACGAACTGATAGGCGGCGCTCGACGGATCGAAGGTCGCCACCAGCACGGCGGACACGGCCAGGGCGACCAGCGTTGTCGCCAGCGCGATCCACCGCGCCGCGCCGTCGGCCGAGCCCTTGCCCAGCAGGCGGGCGAGCACGATCAGCCCCGCGCCGACCAGCGGCAGGAAGGTCAGCACGCTCAGAATGAAGGGGATCTGGGGCAAGATCAGGCTCCCCACGTGTAGATGGCGAAGGCGAGGAAGCCGGCCACGCCCAGCAGCATCACGAAGGCGTAGTGGTAGACATAGCCGGACTGGATCTTGGCCAGCCGCGCCGCCGACTTGAGCGATGCCCAGGCCGCGCCGTTCGGGCCCAGCCCGTCGATGATCCGCACGTCGCCCACTTTCCAGAACAGGTCGCCGAGCCCCTTGGCCCCGCGCACGAAGACCGCGTCGTACAGCTCGTCGAAGAACCACTTGTTGTAGAGGAAGCTGTGCACCACACCGCCCCGGTCGGCCATCCGGCGGGCCATGCCTTCCTTGAGGACATAGAGCCAGAAGGCGAAGGCGGTGCCGATCAGCGACAGGATCAGAGGCGACCAGACCACCCAGGTCGGAACCTCGTGAGCGTCGTGCAGGACGTGGTTCGAAGGGCCGTTGAAGATGGCGCCGCGCCAGAACTCGTTCTCGTGGTGGCCTGTGAAGAACGGCTCGAACATGAAGCCGGCGCCGATCGCTCCGATCGACAGCAGCAGCAGCGGCACGAGCATGATCCACGGGCTCTCGTGCGGCTTCAGCGGGCCGTGATGGTGGTGATCGTCATGCGCATGGGCGTGATCGTCACCGTCGGCCAAAGGCTCGGAGTGCGTCTCGAGCTGGGCGTGCGTCGCGTGGTCGTCCGCGTGATGGGCGTCGCCCTCTTCCTTCCACACCGGCTTGTTGTGGAAGGTCATGAAGATCAGCCGCCACGAATAGTAGGCGGTCAGCCCTGCGGCCAGCACCCCGACGAAGAAGGCGAACAGTCCCATTGGGGAGTGGTTCGAGGCCGCCGCCGCGAAGGCGCTCTCGATGACGATGTCCTTGGAATAGAAGCCCGCGAACCCGCCGACCCCGGGGATGCCGAGGCCGGTGATCGCGATCGTGCCGATCATCATTACGGCGTAGGTGACGGGCAGCAGCTTCGCCAGGCCGCCCATCTTCCGCATATCCTGCTCGTGGTGCATCCCGTGGATCACCGAGCCGGCGCCGAGGAACAGCAGGGCCTTGAAGAAGGCGTGGGTGAACAGGTGGAACATGGCCGCCTCATAGGCGCCCACGCCCGCGGCGAAGAACATGTAGCCGAGCTGCGAACAGGTCGAATAGGCGATGACCCGCTTGATGTCGTTCTGGGCCAGACCGACGGTCGCGGCGAACAGCGCGGTCACCGCGCCAGTCAGGGCGATGATCGAGGCCGCGACCGGCGCGTATTCATAGATCGGAGACAGCAGGCAGACCATGTAGACGCCCGCCGTCACCATGGTCGCGGCGTGGATCAGGGCCGACACCGGCGTCGGGCCCTCCATCGCGTCAGGCAGCCAGGTGTGAAGGAAGAACTGGGCCGACTTGCCCATGGCGCCAATGAACAGCAGGAAGCCGGCCAGATCGAGCGCCGACCAGGTGTGGCCAAGGAATTCCCAGCCGGTGTTGGCGCGTCCGGCGATCATCGGGAACAGCTCGTCGAACTGGATCGTTCCGAACATCCAGAACACTGTGAAGATGCCGAGGGCGAAGCCGAAGTCGCCGACCCGATTGACCACGAAGGCCTTGATCGCGGCGGCCGAGGCGGTGGCCTTCTTGTACCAGAAGCCGATCAGCAGATAGGACGCCAGCCCCACCCCTTCCCAGCCGAAGAACAGCTGCATGAAGTCAGCGGCGGTGACCAGCGCCAGCATGGCGAAGGTGAACAGCGACAGATAGGCGAAGAACCGCGGCTTGTCGGGATCCTCGGCCATATAGCCCCAGGAATACAGGTGCACGAGCGACGAGACGGTCGTCACCACCACCAGCATCACGGCGGACAGGCCGTCCACGCGTATGGCCCAGTTCGACTGGAAGTCGCCAACGTTGATGAACGGCGCCAAGGTGACGGTGAACGGCTCGAGCCCACCCCAAGTCCACTGGCCGAATACGATCCAGGCGACGGCGCAGGAAACGAACAGCAGGCCCGTGGTGACGGCTTGAGAGGCGACGTTGCCGATCCGGCGGCCGGTCAGGCCGGCCACGATCGCGCCCAGCAGCGGGGCGAAGACGCCGAGAGTGACGAGGGTCTCGATATTCACGGTCAGCCCTTCATCACGCTGGCGTCGTCAACCGCGATGTCGCCGCGGTTGCGGAAGAAGGTCACCAGAATGGCCAGGCCGACGGCCGCTTCCGCGGCCGCGACGGTCAGGACGAACATCGCCATGATCTGCCCCTGCACGT
>NZ_DASWNO010000114.1:0-21961 GCF_036399195.1 Brevundimonas sp. | reverse complement strand
ACGGGTGAGGATCAGGACGGCCGGCGGTTTCGAGGACCGCGACGTCGCGTTCAGACGAACGCACCACGGGCCGATCCTGGGAGTCAGGGACGGCAAGCCCATCGCCGTGAGGCTGGCGAAGGCGGTCGAGGGCGGCTGGCTGGACCAGTGGCACGCCATGACCAAGGCCCGTTCGCTGGAAGCGTTCGAACAGGCGCTGGAGCTGTGCGCCATTCCCTACATGAACATCCTCTACGCCGACGCCGGCGAAGGGCTGATGTACGGCTTCCTGGACTTCGGCGAGCGGCGGCTGCCCGAGCTGGACCACGTCACTGAGCTGGCCGCGGCGTCCGGCCCTGGCCCGTCGGTCGGCGTGACCGGCTGGGTCACGGGGACGGTTCCGGACCTCGCTGGGCTGGAGACGACCGGCCCCTCCAACGGCATGGCCTTCGCGCCGGCCTCGCTTTTGATGCCGGAGCCCGGCGTCGCCGGCGTGGAAGGCTGGGTGACGGGCCTGGTGCTGGAGTCGGAGACCGAAGGACTGGACGCCCTGCTGTCCGGCTTCGGCCCGTCGGCGCAGGACGGCGGGTGGGATGCCGGACCGGTCGCCGTCGATCCGTGGAGCCCGCCTCCGTCGCCGTTCGACCCGATCCATCCGGTGATGTAGTCCAAGGTCGATCCGTCATCCTCGGGCCTTGTCCCGAGGACCATCGTTCGGAGGATGACGGGGCCGTCAGGGGCGGTTTCCTTCGCTGGCGAATTCCACCATTTAGCCGTTATCGCCCACTAAACGCCGCGCGTCCGCCGATCCCGCGCTGACCGTTCGCGCGCTGACCGTGCTATTGGACTGACCCCATGCCCTTCCCCACCAGCCATCCCGCGCTAGACCGCGCCTTGTCCGACCGCGGCTACGCCGAGCCGACGCCCGTTCAGTCCGCCGTGCTTGAGGCCGCTTTCAACGAAGACGGATCAGGCCGCGACCTGCTGGTGTCGGCCCAGACCGGCTCGGGCAAGACGGTCGCCTTCGGCCTTGCGCTGGCCCCGACCCTGCTGGGCGAGGCCGAGAAGTTCGCCGAGTTCGGCGCGCCGGTCGCCCTGGTCATCGCCCCGACCCGCGAGCTGGCGCTGCAGGTCTCGAACGAGCTGCAGTGGCTCTACGCCCAGACCGGGGCGCGCATCGTCTCCTGCGTCGGCGGCATGGACCCCAAGGTCGAGCGTCAGGCGCTCAACCGCGGCTGCCACATCGTCGTCGGCACGCCGGGGCGCCTGCGCGACCACGTCGAGCGCGGCTCACTGGACCTGTCGACGCTTCAGGCCGTCGTGCTGGATGAAGCCGACGAGATGCTGGACATGGGCTTCCAGGAAGACCTGACCTTCATCCTCGACGCCGCTCCGGCCGAGCGCCGCACGCTGATGTTCTCGGCCACCCTGGCGCGTGACATCGTGCAGCTGGCCAAGACCTACCAGAAGGACGCGCTGCGGATCGACACGGTCGTCGGCGCCGGCTCGCACGCCGACATCGAATACAAGGCCATCCGCGTCGCTCCGAACGAGGTCGAACTCGCCGTCGTCAACGTGCTCCGCTACTTCGAGGCGCCCGGCGCCCTGGTGTTCGCCAACACGCGCGAGCGGGTCAAGCACCTGACCTCAAGCCTGCGCGAGCGCGGCTTCTCGGTCGTCGGCCTGTCCGGCGAGCTGACGCAGAGCCAGCGATCGGAGGCCCTGCAGGCCCTGCGCGACGGCCACGCCCGCGTCTGCGTCGCCACCGACGTGGCGGCGCGCGGACTGGATCTGCCTGATCTGGGACTGGTCATCCACGCGGAGATCCCCGTCAACAAGGCCGGCCTGCTGCACCGCTCGGGCCGCACGGGCCGGGCCGGCAAGAAGGGCGTCTCCGTCCTGCTGGTCAGCTACACCCGCCGCCGCAAGGTCGAGCTGATGCTGCAGTCGGCCTCGATCAAGGCCGAATGGTCCGGCCCGCCCTCGGCGGAGATGATCCTCGAGAACGACCGCAAGCGCATGCTGGCCGATCCGGTGCTGACCGCGCCGGTCGAGGACGAGGACATCCTGGCGCTTGGCAAGCAGCTCCTTGAGAAGAGCACGCCCGAGCAGGTCGCCGCCGCCCTGATCCGCCTGTACCAGCAGAAGCTGCCCGCCCCGGAAGATGTCTATGACGACGACCGGATGAAGCGCCAGCAGGAGACCGGCAAGAACGACAAGGGTCAGGCCGACGTGCCGTATACGGACTTCGCCCGCGGCGGCGACATGGCCTGGTTCCGCATCAACATCGGCCGCGACAAGAACGCCGACCCGAAATGGCTGATGCCGACCATCTGCCGGCTGGGCCACGTCACCAAGCGCGACATCGGCTCGATCAAGATCTTCGAGCGCGAGACGAAGTTCGAGATCACCCAGGAGATGAAGGCCAAGTTCGAGGCCGCGATCGCCCAAGGCCTAGAGGACGGCGTCAAGATCGACGCCGCCGTCAAGCCGGGTCCGTCCGAGAAGCCGGTCAGCCGCTGGGACAAGAAGCCCGCGGGCGACCGTCCGACCGGCGACCGGCCCGAGCGCAAGCCGTGGAAGGCGCGCGAGGACGGCGGCGACAAGCCGGCCTGGAAGCCGCGCGAGGACAAGCCGCAAGGCGAGAAGAAGCCTTGGGTCAAGCGGGAAGACGCCGCCCCGGCGGCCGAGGGCAAGAAGCCGTGGGTCAAGCGCGAGGACGGCGACAAGCCTGCCTGGAAGGCCCGCGAGGACCGGCCGGCGGCCGAGAAGAAGCCTTGGGTGAAGCGCGAGGACGGCGCGGCCTCGGCTCCCGCCGCCGAGGGCAAGAAGCCCTGGGTCAAGCGCACCCCCGACGCCCCGACGCCTCCGGGCAAGAAACCCTGGGTGAAGAAGCCCGCCGCCGAGGGCAAGACGCCTTGGACGCCGCGCTCCGACGCCGAGGCGGCGCCGGCCGCCGCCGGCGACCGCCCGTGGAAGGGCAAACCCAAGGGCGGCGACCGTCCGTGGGCGGCCAAGGACGCGCGCGGAAAGCCGGCAGCCAAGGCTCCGTTCAAGGGCAAGCCGCCCCGGGGCTGACACGGGTCATCCGGCCTCTGTTGCATCGCACAAGCGGCTGACCCTAGATGACGCATGGACGCCCCGGCCACGCTGACCGTCGACCTGAGCGCGCTCGCCGCCAACTTCCACGCGCTGGAGGCCGCGGGCGGCGTACCCGTGCATCCGGTGGTGAAGGCCGACGGCTACGGGCTCGGGGCCGCGGCCTGCGCCGGGCGGCTTATGGCCGAGGGGGCGCGGACCTTCTTCGTCGCGCGCACCAGCGAAGGGGAGCGGCTGCGGGCCGCGCTGGGCGCCGAGCCGCTGATCTATGTGCTGGATGGGTGCCTGACGGCCCGGGCGGCGCGGCTGAAGGCGGCGGATCTCCGGCCAGTGCTGAACACAGGGGCACAGCTGGCTGAGTGGCGCGCGGCGGGCGGCGGGCCCTGCGGCCTGCAGATCGACACCGGCATGAACCGGCTCGGCTTCCGCCCGGAGGATGCGCCGGAGCCGTTCCCGGGACTTGAGATGGTGTTGAGCCACCTCGCCTGCGCCGACGATCCATCCGAGCCGATGAACGCCCGCCAGCGGGACGCCTTCGCGGCCGCCGCGGCGCGTTATCCGGGCGCGGTGCGGTCGTTCGCCAACTCCGGCGGCGCGTTCCTCGGACCGGGCTACGCCTTCGACGCCCTCAGACCCGGCATCTGCCTGTACGGCGGCGGCCCGGAAGGGCGGCCGGACCCACGCATCCGGCCGGTCGCGAGGCTGACCGCGGAGGTGCTGCAGGTGCGGGAGGTGCCGACCGGAGAAACCGTCGGTTATTCGCGCGGCTTCCTGGCCGGTTCGCCCCGTCGGATCGCGACCTGCGCCACGGGCTACGCCGACGGCGTGCTGCGAGCCTACAGTCCGAAAGGTCTTGTCTTCGTCGGGGGCGAGACGCGCCCGATCGTGGGGCGGGTTTCGATGGACGTCTGCGCCGTGGACATCACCGGCCTCGAGGTCGCCGTCGGCGACCGGGCCGAGCTGTTCGGCCCCAACCGCATGCTGGACGACGCCGCGGCGGCGGCGGGGACGATCAGTTACGAACTGCTGACGTCGGTGACCGCCCGAGTCCCGCGCATCTACGTTTAGGTCTCAACGCTCGTCGCGCACGACGGCGCCGCCCTTGATCACCACCGGCACAGTCTCCAGCATCCGCACATCCGCGAGCGGGTCTCCGGACACGGCGATCAGATCGCCGTAGCGCCCGCTGGCGATGGCGCCGACGTCGCCCTCGCGGCCGAGCGCCTGGGCGGCGTTCCAGGTCGCGGCCCGGATGGCCTCGGCCGGGGTCATGCCGTATTCGACCATGACCGCGAACTGTTTCGCGTTCTGGCCGTGCGGATAGATGGCGGCGTCGGAGCCGAACACCATCCGCGCGCCGGCGCGGTGGGCGGCGCGGAAGTTGTCGCGCTGGATCTGCGCGATCTCGCGGTCCTTGCGCAGATTGTCCTCGGTGACGCCGAACTCGGTGCCGGTGGCCTGGGTGAAGTCGGTGTTGTAGATGTCCATCGACAGCCACGTCCCGCGCTGGACCGCCAGTCGGATGCCTTCCGCATCGATCATCGAGGCGTGCTCGATGGTGTCGATGCCCGCGCGGATGGCGTCGGCGATGCCGGAGGCTCCGTGAGCGTGGGCGGCGACCTTCAGCCCCCACATATGCGCCTCGTCGGCCACGGCGGTCAGCTCCGCCAGCGTCATCTGCTGCTGCCCCGGCTCAGTGTTCCGCGAGAAGACCCCGCCCGTGGCGCAAACCTTGATCACCTGCGCGCCGTATTTGCGCACTTCGCGGACGCTGCGCCGGACTCCGTCGACGCTGTCGGCGTTGAACTCGTTGGCTTCCTCCATGGACCGGGGCAGGCCGGTGGCGTCGCAATGGCCGCCAGTCGCTCCGAACGACGCCCCGGCGGGGATGACGCGCGGCCCCTCGACGAAGCCCCCGTCGATCGCCTGCCGCAGGGCGACGTCGGCGAAGTGGGGCCCGCCGAGATTGCGCACCGTGGTGAAGCCCGCCATCAGGTTGGCCCGGGCATGAGCGACCTGCAGGATGGCGCCGAAGTCGTCCGCGTATTCCAGTTCGGTCCAGCCAGAGACATACGGCGTCCCGGCTAGATGGACGTGCATGTCGATCAAGCCGGGCAGCAGCGTCAGACCCGGCAGATCGAGGCGGCGTGCGTCGCCCGGAACTCCGCCGGGGACCGCCGTACCGACAGAGGTGATCCGCCCGTCGGTGACCACGATCACGGGATTGTCGACATAGCGACCGCGCTCGACATCGACCATCCGCGCCGCCGTGACCACCAGGGTGTCGGCCTGAGCGGGAGCGACAAGGCCGAGCGAGAGCGCGATGGCGGCGGCGGCCAGACGGTGCAGCATGATGATCTCCCCTGTGGCGGCGAAGCTGGCATGCGGACGGCGCCGGAGCAACGGCGAGGCGAGCGCCAATCGCGGACGTAGCGTAGTCTGGAGCCCCTGCCCTGCTCTGCCGGACTGCTGTAAGCGGAAGCATGGCTCGTGATGGTGCAATCTACGTCTGTCAGTCCTGCGGGGCGGTCCACGGGAAGTGGTCGGGCCAGTGCGGGGCGTGCGGCCAGTGGAACTCGATCGTCGAGGAGAGCCGCTCGGCCCCGCCGGGCGCGCTGAAGCCGGCGGCGAGCAGCCGGACGCGCGGACTCGCGTTCGAGGGCCTGCAATCTGATACACCGGAACCGCCGCGCATCGTCACCGGCGTGACCGAGTTCGATCGCGTCTGCGGCGGCGGCGTGGTGCCGGGCTCGGCCATCCTGCTCAGCGGGGATCCCGGCGTCGGCAAGTCGACGTTGCTGCTGGACGTCGCAGGGCGGGCGGCGCTGTCGGGCAGACGCGTGGCCTATATCTCCGGCGAGGAGGCGGTCGAGCAGATCCGCGCCCGCGCCCGCCGGATGGGACTGGAGAAGGCCCCGGTCGAGCTGGCGTCGGCCACGGCCCTGCGGGAAATCCTCGCCACGCTGAAGCGCGAGAAGTTCGACATCGTCATCGTCGATTCGATCCAGACGCTGTGGTCCGACGCGCACGAGGCCGGGCCCGGTTCGGTGACCCAGGTGCGAGCCTGCGCCGGCGAAATGGTGCGGCTGGCCAAGTCGCAGGGCGTGGCCGTCGTGTTGGTCGGGCACGTCACCAAGGACGGCCAGGTCGCGGGCCCCCGCGTGGTCGAGCACATGGTCGATGCGGTGCTGAGCTTCGAGGGGGAGCGCGGCTATCCGTTCCGCATCCTGCGGGCCGGCAAGAACCGCTTCGGCGCCACCGACGAGATCGGCGTGTTCGAAATGGGCGACGCGGGCCTGCGCGAGGTCGCCAACCCGTCCGCCCTGTTCCTCGGCGAGGGCAAGGACCGCGCGCCCGGCGCGGCGGTGTTCGCCGGCATCGAAGGCTCGCGCCCGGTGCTGGTCGAGGTGCAGGCGCTGGTGTCGAAATCGGCGTACGGCACGCCCCGGCGGGCGGTCGTCGGCTGGGATACCGGGCGCCTCGCCATGGTGCTGGCGGTGCTGGAGGCGCGTTGCGGCTTCGGCTTCGGCGATCAGGACGTCTATCTGAACGTCGCCGGCGGACTGCGGATCAACGAGCCGGCCGCCGATCTGGCGGCGGCGGCGGCGCTGGTCAGCTCGGCGACGGACACGCCCCTGCCGCAGGGCTGTGTGGTGTTCGGCGAGATCAGCCTGTCGGGTGAAATCCGCGCCGTCGGACGGGCCGAGGCGCGGCTACGGGAGGCTCAGAAGCTCGGCTTCGATCAGGCCCTGTCGCCGCCGCTGACTGTCAAGGACAAGGGGGTGAAGGTCACCTCTGTCAGCCGGCTGACTGAAGCGGTCGAACGAATCTCGCAAAACCGCTACTAGGGACCGATGGGGAACGATCACGAGCGACCAACGAGGCGGCCCGCGCCATGACCGGCTTCGACATCGTCGCCCTCGCTGTGATCCTGATCTCGGCCGTCGCCGGCTGGGTGCGCGGCGGCACGCGCGAGATCATCACCCTGCTCAGCTTCGTGCTGGCGGCCTTCATCGCCCTGGTCGCCCTGCCGGTGACGGCGCCGATCGGACGAGGCCTGATCGATCCCGACTGGGCCGGAACCATCGCCGCGGCCATCGTCTCCTTTCTGCTGATCTATTTCGGCATTCGGCTGTTCGGGTCGATTCTGTCGAAGCGGGCGCAGGCGCACCCGCGCCTGGGCGGGATCGATCGGATCGCGGGCATCTTCATTGGGGCTGCGCGCTCACTCGTACTGTTGGGTGCGATCCACCTGGTTGTGATGGCGGCGCTGCCCGGCGAGCGGACGCCGGGCTGGCTGACCAACGCCGCCGTCCGGCCCGTGACCGCGGGCGCCGCAAGAGCCATCCAGCTGGTCCTGCCGGGCATCGGCCGCGGCGCAGACGCCCTGAAGCCGATGGTCGCATCGTCCGTGAGCAAAGGGTTTTCCGGGGACGAAGCCTTGCCCTCGCCCCAAACACCCAATACTTCGCCGCCGTCCGCCGCCCGCTAGCGTTCCCTGCTTCATCGGAGCCCCACGATGAGCCGCCTCGCCCATTCCATCGCCGACCCCGTCGTCCACCGCGAGCATTTTCGGGACGACGACGACGACCGTCCGCGCCTCGAGTGCGGCGTGTGCGGCGTCTGGGGCGCCGACAAGGATGCGGCCTCGGCCGTGGTGGCGCTGGGCCTGCACGCCCTGCAGCATCGCGGGCAGGAAGCCTGCGGCATGGCCAGCGTCCACGAGACCCGCTTCCACACCGAGCGCCACATGGGACTGGTGGGCGAGGCGTTCGGCGGCGCCGACCTGTCGACCCGCATGCCCGGCACGGCGGCGGTCGGCCACACCCGCTATTCCACCGCGGGCGGCAGCTTCCTGCGCAACATCCAGCCGATGTTCGCGGACCTCGACTCTGGCGGCATCGCCATTGCCCACAACGGCAACCTGACCAACTTCCTCTACCTGCGAAACCAACTGGTCGGCGAAGGCGCGATCTTCCAATCGACCTCCGACTCCGAAGTCATCCTTCACCTGATCGCCCGGAGCCGAAAGGCCAAGATCGTCGACCGCTTCATCGACGCCATCGGTCGGATCGAAGGCGGTTACGCCCTGGTCTGCCAGACGCGCTCGAAGATGATCGGCGCCCGCGATCCGCTGGGCATCCGTCCCCTCGTGCTGGGGCGGCTGGGCGACGCCTGGGTGCTGGCGTCCGAAACCTGCGCGCTCGACACCATCGGGGCCGTGTTCGAGCGGGACGTCGAGCATGGCGAGGTCGTGGTGATCGACAAGGACGGGCTGAAGTCGCTGAAGCCGTTCCCGACGCGCGGCGCCCGCCCGTGCCTGTTCGAATACGTCTATTTCTCGCGTCCCGACAGCATCGTGAACGGGCGCTCCGTGTATGGCGTGCGCAAGCGGATGGGTCAGACCCTCGCGCGCGAGCACGGCGTGGACGCCGACGTGGTGGTGCCGGTCCCGGACTCGGGCGTCCCAGCCGCGCTGGGATACGCCCAGGAGAGCGGCATCCCGTACGAAATGGGGATCATCCGCAGCCACTATCTGGGCCGCACCTTCATTCAGCCCAGCCAGGGCGCGCGCCAGAAGGGCGTGCGGATGAAGCACAGCCCGAACCGCTCGGTGCTCGAGGGCAAACGGGTCGTGCTGATCGACGACTCGATCGTGCGCGGCACCACCTCGGTGAAACTGGTGCGCGCGGTGCGGGCCGCGGGCGCCACCGAGGTCCATCTGCGCTCCGCCTCGCCGCCGATCCTGTGGCCGGACTTCTACGGCATCGACATGCCTGAGCGGGACCAGCTGATCGCCGCCAACAAGACCCTGGAGGAGATGCGCGCGTTCTTGGAGGTCGACTCGCTCGGCTTCCTGTCGGTCGACGGCTTGTACGAAGCCATGGAGGCCGGTCCCCGCGACCCACGCTATCCGCAGTTCACCGACCACTATTTCACCGGCGAATACCCGACCCGTCTGCTCGACCGCGAGATCGAGGAGGGCGGGCGCGAGGTGGCGGCCCGGCAACTTTCGCTGCTGGTGAGCGCTTAAGAGCGGAACGCAGCTCCGCTTTTAGGGGCCGGTGTCTTCGGTACGGGGCGACGCATGATCCAGCTCGGCTATTTCACCATGGACACGCCGGACATCGGCAAGGCCAAGGCCTTCTATTCGGCCGTGTTCGGCTGGACCTTCGACCCGGTCGCCTCCAGCCCCACCTACGCCCACGTCGCCGGCAGCAATCCGCCCTTCGGCTTCACCAAGGTCGAAAGGGCCCGCGAGTTTCCGCATCTCTACTTCCGCGTCGAGGACGTGGAAGCGGCGTGCAAGCGGGTGACGGAGCTGGGCGGCAAGTCCGCGGTTCCGTCCGACAGCGCGACGGGCCGCTCGGTCGTGGTCAGCGACGATCAGGGCGTCAGCTTCAGCCTGTGGCAACCGGCGGCGGGGTTCTAGCTTCCGTCAGCGGCGCCGGCGGGCTATCAGGCCGGCCATGTCCGATCTTCCCCTGAAAGACCGCATCGCCCTCGTCGTCGGCGCGTCGCGCGGCATCGGCTATGAGAGCGCGCTCGCGATGGCGAAGGCCGGCGCGCACGTCATCGCCACCGCCCGGACGGTCGGCGGGCTGGAAGACCTCGACGACGAAATCTTCGAGGCCACGGGGCGGCATGCGACGCTCATTCCATTCGATCTGGTGGACGGCGGCGCCATCGACCGGCTGGGCGGCGCCATCTACGAGCGCTTCGGCAAGCTTGACGTCTGGGTGCAGACCGCGGCGACCATGGGCGCCTCCGGCCTGACGCCGGTCAGCCACGCCGATCCCCGGGTCTGGGCCAAGGTCGAAAAGACCAACTTCACAGCCGTCTATCGGCTCATCCGGTCTCTGGAGCCGTTGCTGAAGGCATCCGCCGCCGGGCGCGCGATCTATGTGACCAGCAGCGTCGCGTCGGCGCCGAAGGCTTTCTGGGGCGCCTACGCCGCCACCAAGGCCGGGGCCGAAGCGCTCGTCAAATGCTGGGCCGACGAGATCGAGTCGACCCCCGTGCGGATCTCGATCATCGATCCCGGGCGGATGCGGACACAGCTTCGGGCGCAGGCCTATCCCGGCGAGAACCCGGAGACGGTCGTGCATCCGTCGGTGATCGGGCCGCTGATGGTAGAACTGGCGCGGGGCGACATCGAGCCCGCGCTGGAAGTCAGCTTCAAGGACTGGAGCCAGGGGCCGGGCGTGGCCGCCCTGATCTGATCGCGCGCTATTCGCCGCCAATATCGGGGTGCGGCTCGTGGGGGGTACCCCGCGTGACCTCGGCGACATAGGTGCGGGCGCGGGCTGCGTCGGCCTGAACGCGCCGCTCGCTCCGACACATTTGACGGCTCATGACCGAGCCTGTGGGCGCGCGGTTCTCGCAGACCAGCGCCCCGTTGTGCCGGCGTTGCTGGGCAAGGCGGGCCTGCTGCGCCGTCGTCAGCCGGGCGGGCGCGGCTTGCTGGGTGGGAGCCGCCGCCTGCTCTGGGGTGGCCGGCGGCGCCGCGGCCGCCTGTCCCAGGGCGAGTGCAAACAGGGTCGCGAGCAGCATGGGGCTTCCTCCCGTGAGTTCCTTCACAAGATGACCCGAATGTCGCGCCGCCGCAACATTATCGGATTTCGCCGTTCGCGGAGTTGTCTCCTAGCCCAGCTGACCGCGAACCGCGCCGCCTGGATGCTCGGGATTGTGCACATTGACGTAGTAGTCGGCGCCGGCGTCCAGCAGCGCCCGACCCAGGGCGGGCGCGATGGCGGTGCAGCCTTCACTCCGTCCCTCCGTCGGCGGCTGCAGGGTGACGACGATCGGCCCACCCGCCTCGCCCACCGGCGACTTGTGGATGTGCGCGAGCCGCGCGGGCGCGATGCCGGAAACGGTCAGGACATAGCAAAACTGGCCGCCCTCCGGGTCGATCCGCAGCTCGGCCGTCCCACTGCCGTCCGGGTCGCCCAGCCCGGGCCCCTCGGCCGCGCCGGTCAGAGCAATGGTCAAGGTGCGGCCTTGGTCCTGGGCGGTCGCCGACGGCGCGGAGGCGGTCATGGCCGACACGGCGCCAGCGGCGATCGCGAGCGTTGCGATGATCTTCATGACAGCCTCCTGCGCCGGGCGCGCAGCCGAGGTGAGGCCAAGGACGGCCGTCGGTCAAGACACAACGCCGTTCCACCACCTTACACACGCTGCCGGCCGGGTCCGGGCGGCCGCTACTTCTTCGGCACGTGCTTCTGCCCGGTTCGCACTCGGCCGGAGCGTGACACCTGTCGGGCCCCGCCTCGCGCGCCCTTCTGAACCGCGACGGACGAGCCCGCCTTCTTGTTGGCGCTGGCCTTCAGCCCCGCCAGCGGCTTGATCTTGCCCTTGCCGGCCTTCTTCTGCTCCAGCGCCTTGCCGGGCAGGTTGGACAGGCGATCCTCCCGCTCGGCCTTCTTGATCACGCGGCGCGGCGCGGTCTTGGCGTCGCCCTTGTAGCGCTCCGGACCTGACTTCGAGCCGCCGGGCGCATAGGGATTCTCGCTGCCCGACTTGACGATCAGGCGGATCGGCGTCCCCGGAAGGTCGAAGGATTCCCGCAGGTTGTTGACCAGATAGCGCTTGTACTGTTCCGGCATGGACTCGGCGCGGCTGGCCATCAACACGAAGGTGGGCGGGCGGGCCTTGGTTTGGGCCATATATTTGGGCTTGATCCGCTTGCCGTCGACGGCGGGCGGCGGATGCCTCTGGGTCGCCAGCGCCAGCCAGGTGTTGAGGTCCTTCGTCTTGACCTTGACCGACCAGGTGGCGTGGGCCTGAAGAACGGCGGGCATCAGCCGTTCGACGCCCCGGCCGCTGTGGGACGACAGGGCCACGAAGGGCGAACCCTTCAGCTGGGGCAGCTTGTCCTCGGCCATCTGTGTCAGCTTGGCCAGTTTGGACTGCGGCTCGGTCTCGAGATCCCATTTGGCGGCGACATAGACCAGCGCCCGGCCCTCGCGCTCGACCAGATCGGCCAGTTGCAGGTCCTGGGTGTCGAAGGCGTCGTCCTTGTCCATGACCAGAACGACCACTTCGGCGAAGGTGATGGCGCGGATGGTGTCGGCGACCGACAGCTTCTCCAGCTTCTCCTGCACCCGGGCCTTGCGCCGCATGCCCGCCGTATCGACCAGCCGGATGTTCTGGCCCTCGTACTCCCAGTCGACGGAGATGGAGTCGCGGGTGATGCCGGCCTCCGGGCCGGTAAGCATGCGGTCCTCGCCGATCAGGCGGTTGATCAGGGTCGACTTGCCGGCGTTGGGACGGCCGATGATGGCGATGCGGATCGGCTTGTCGGGCTCGTCGACCTCTTCGATGAAGATGTCCGCGGAGGCCGCGACCACAGCCGCGTACAGGTCGGCCATGCCCTCTCCGTGTTCGGCGGAGATGGCGACGGGCTCGCCGAAGCCGAGGGACCAGGCCTCGCCGATGCCGCCGCCGCTCTCGCGGCTCTCGGACTTGTTGGCCAGCAGGATGACCGGCTTGTGCTGGTGGCGCAGTCGGTCGGCGAAGATCTGGTCCAGCGAGGTCACGCCTTCGCGGGCGTCCATCATGAACAGGATCAGGTCGGCGTCCTCGATGGCGGCTTCGGTCTGTTCCCGCATCCGGGACTCGAGGCTTTCGTCGGTGACGTCTTCGTAGCCCGCGGTGTCGATCAGCGTCAGGTCCATGTCGCCGATGTTGCCGTCGGCATAGCGTCGGTCGCGAGTCACGCCTGGGCGATCGTCGACCAGCGCGAGGCGCTTGCCGACTAGGCGGTTGAACAGGGTCGACTTGCCCACGTTGGGGCGGCCGACGATGGCGACCTTCAATGCCATGTCGGCGTTCTAACCCAGTTTTGAGGTGCGCGTCAGCGGATGCTGACGAGGGCGCCGGTGTCGGTCAGGACGTAAAGGGCCCCGTTGTAGGCGGCGGGCGCGATGAACACGGGCGCACCGATCCGCAGGCTTGCGGTCTGGGCGCCCGTCTTGGGATCAAATGCGACCAGCTCCCCGTCCGAGTTGGCGAGGACCAGGCGGTTCGACGCCAGGATCGGCCCCGACCATTCCGGCCGCACCGTGCGGTCCCAGAAGCCGAGGACGCCGCCCTCGCTGCGAACCCGGCCCTCGTTCAGGTTACGGGTCCAGTAGATGGCGCCGGTGTCCCGGTTGATCACCGTCAGCTCGCCGTCCTTGGAGACGACATAGACCACGTCGCCGACCGGGAGGGGGGCGTTGACGCCGGCGATAGGCAGAGGGGCCCACTTCGGCTGGCCGGTGCGCACGTCCAGCGCCGACAACAGGCCCGAGTGGCTGACGGCGTAGACCGAGCCGCGCGACACAACCGGGCGACCGGCGATGTCGCGGATCTCCGACAGGGCGCTGGTGCGGCTGGTGCGCGACAGGACCTGCTGCCAGACGGCCTGACCGGTCGAGGCGCGCAGGGCCACCAGTTCGCCCGACGAGAACGGCGCGATGACGGTGTCGCCGGTGACGGCGGGGCTGGACGCCCGCATGATACGCGCGGGCTCGGGGATGCCGCGGTACGACCAGTCTTGTCGGCCCGTGGCTGTGTCGAAGGCCTGGATCTGGTTTTCCACGTCAACGACGAAAACGCGGTTTCCCGCAACGGTGGGCGCGCCGTGGATCGGCACGTCGACCGGCGTCGTCCAGATGACCGCGCCCGTCGCTTGATCCAGCGCCGTCACCGTCCGGTAGCCGGATGCGACGAAGACGCGGCCGCCGCCGACGGCGACGCCGCCGCCGAAGCCGCCGCCACCCGAGGGGCCGCCGCCGATGCCGAGACCGAGCAGGCCGCGGCTGCGGCGCTCGCGCTCATCCGGCTTGATGTTGGCCCGCCACGCCACGGCGCCGGTGCCGGAGTCGACAGCCGACACCGTCGCCTCGCCGTCGAGGACGAAAACGCGGCCGTTGTCTGCGACGACCGGCGCCATGACCTGGCGCGTGCGCGAGGAGCCGGCGCCGACGTCGCGACGCCATGCGACGGCGAATTCGGGCGCCGCGATCACGTGCTCGACCGAGTTCTCGGCGTTGCCGCCCGGCTGGGTCCAGGCCGTCGCGGCTTGCGGTCCCGGAAGGAAGAAGTCGCGACCGGACAGCGCCGCTGACGGCGCCAACTGCTGTTCGAACTCAAGAACCGAAATGCGCTGGCCCGCGGACGCCGTCGCCTGAGGCTCCTGTTGGCCGCCCAGTCCGAACGGCAGGGCGTTCCGAACCGTCCCGCAAGAGGCCACGGTCACGGCCAGGCCGCTCATCAGAGCGATTTTGAGCGCACGGTTCATCAAGGGCGTCCTGAAAACAGAAGTCACGGGCGAGGCTGTGCGGCGGGCGCGGGACCCGGTTGTGGAGCCTGCGCGGGGGGGGCTTGAACCGGCAGGCGCTTCTGGGCGTCCACGATGGCCTTCAGATTGGCGGCGGCTCCGGCGTCGATCGCGGCGAGGGTCAGCTCGGCGCGTTGCCCGACGATCTCGGGCGTATCGAGGCCGTTTTTCAACAGCACGAGCGCTGAACGGGCCGGCGCGGTCTGGCCGGCCTGAAGACGGGCCATGGCCAAGGCCTCGATGGCGAAGGGCGCGAACGGCCGGTCGTCCTCAACCAGCGGCTCGAGCCGGGCTTCGACCTGCGCCAACGTCTCCGTGTCCATGGCGAGGTAGGCGGCCTTCAGGGCGGCGGCGTCGGCCAGCAGCGGGTCGCGAGACGCCTTGGCCGCTTCGTCGAACAGACGCAGCGCATCGGGGATGCGGTTGGCGTCGACGGCGATTCCGGCGCGATGCATCAGCGCCATGGCCTTGTAGGCGCCGTTCCCATCCTTGGCCGCCTGGGTGAAGGCGGCGTCGGCGCCGATCGGATTATTCGCCTGGAGCGACTGGAGCCCCCGGTCGAAGGCCACCGAGCCCTTGTCCGCACGCGAGGTCTGCATGCTGTCCCAGCCCCAGAAGGCCAGCGCCGCGATCAATGCCAGGAGCAGGACGCCGCCGAAGACGGGCAGCCATGTGCGGGCGAGCCGCTTGTACCGGTCGGAGCGGAGCTCCTCCTCGACCTGCTCGAAGACATCAACCACGGCTAAGTCGCCCCCAGAAGACGGCGCTGAGGCCGCTGAATTTCAATCCGGCCGGACCCTAGAGCGTCGGCGTGTGCGCCGCAACGCAGCCTTACGGCGTGGCGGGCTTTTTCGAGAAGTAGGTCTCGACTTCGGCAGGAAAACGGCGGGCCCGGACGTCAGAGGCGTAGGCGGCCACCGCGCGGTCGATCTCGCCCTTCATGTCGCCGTAACGACGCACGAATTTGGGTGTCCAGTCGAACAGACCCAGCATGTCGTGCGTCACGAGGATTTGGCCGTCGCAGGCTGACGAAGCGCCGATGCCGATCGTCGGCTTGTCGACCGCGGCGGTGATGTCGCGCGCCAGTTGCTCGGCCACTCCTTCGATGACGATGGAGAAGGCGCCGGCGTCGGCCGTGGCCTCGGCCTCGGCCATGACCCGCAGGCGTTCGTCGTCCGTGCGGCCCTTGGCCTTGAACGCGCCGTCGGTCAGCACCGCCTGCGGACGAAGCCCGACGTGCCCCATGACGGGGATGCCGCGCTGGACCAGATAGTCGATGGTCTGGGGCACGGTCGGGCCGCTCTCCAGCTTGACCCCTTGGGCGCCCGTTTCCTTCATCACCCGGGCGCAGTTCTCGTAGGCCTGCTCCTTGCCGGCTTCGTAGCTGCCGAAGGGCATGTCGATGACCACCATGGCCCGGCGGGCCCCGCGCATCACCGCCTGGCCGTGCAGGATCATCATCTCCAGCGTGACGCCGACCGTGTTGGGCAGGCCGTGGACCACCATGCCGACGCTGTCGCCGACCAGCAGCAGGTCGCAGTGCTCGTCCAGCAGGGCCGCCGTCGGCGCGTCGTAGGCGGTGAGGCAGACCAGCGGCTCCTGCCCCTTGCGGGCCCGGATATCCGGCGCGGCGAGCCGTCGGACGGTCTCCTGCTTCTGGCTGGACATGACGATCCTCCTGTTCGGAGCGATAGATAGCGACGGGGGCGTCCCCCGTCACCCTGCCCGCCGATCAGAGGTCCTGCGACAGCTTCATCACGCCGCCCGCGGCAAGAGCGATCAGGGCCGCAGCTGCGATCCAGAACATCTGCATGCCGCCCATCGAGCCCAGCTCGAGGTTGGCGAGGCCAACCTGCTCGAGACCCGACGTCACGGCGTCCTGCACATTGATCGAGGCCGACTGGATGCCCTGCCCCAATCCGCCGGAGGCCGCCGCGCCGGGCGCGGACCCGAGGTCGAAACTGATCGTCATGGTTTCACGGATGGCGACGGCGCCGCCGATCGCGCCGGCCAGACCGAGGGCGAGGAACCGCACGCGCGATCCCTGCTGCAGGCGCTGTTCCACACGGGCGGTGAAGAGTGGAGCGTCCGGCATGTGGGGGGCCCGACCGAACAGGCGCTCGATATCGGGGTCGAACTCGTCAGCCGACATGCTGCACGCTCCCCAGGGATGGCTGCGGCTGGAGCCGCGCGCGGAGTTTATCCAGACCACGTTTGACATGAGACTTCACCGTGCCGAGTGGCAAATTGAGGGCGGAGGCGATCTCCGGATGGGCCATGCCCGCGCCGTGACAGAGAGAGACACAGATCCTTTCGACCTCGCTGAGAGACTTGAGCGCCTCGTCAAGGTCGATCAGCCCAGCATGGTCGGTCGTCGGCACGACGTCCTCGGTCTCGCTTTCCGCGATGTACCGGGCTTCGCGGGCGATCCGTTTGATGTAAAGCCGCGCCGCGATCTTCTTGATCCAGCCCGCGAAGGTGCCGTCGCCCCGGAACTCCGCGCAGCGCTCGAACGCCTGAATGAAGGCGTCCTGGGCGACATCGTCGGCGAGCGAGGGCTGAGCCCCCATGCGCCGAAGAAGCCCCCGCACCGCCGAACCATGGCGGCGCACGAGTTCCCCGAACTCCCGCCGCCCGCCCGCCGCCGCAAGGGCGGCGAGCTCGACGTCGTGCCGGTCGACCAGAGGCTGGGTCATGGTGAGTCCCCCCGCCCTACCCGCCTCAGTCCTTGTTCTTGTTGAAGAAGCTCAGGACGATGAAAGCCAGCCCGACGGTGACGGGGATGGCGGCGAAGCCGGTCACACCACCGAAGAACTCGCCGGCGTCATTGTCCTGCCAGCCGATCGAGCTCAGGTAGCTGAAGGCAGCGATGCCGATGCCGACGGCCAGCCAGATGATGCCGAGGCGAATGTCGCGCGTGCGCGAAGGCAGCGACTTGGAAACGTCCCTTGTCATCGCCTCGATCATTTCGGGCGGCAGCGGCTGGCCCTTGTCAATGGCGGCGCGGACCGTCTCCTGCAGTTCCCGACGTTCGCGGGATTTCAGGTAAACCGGGCCGAGCACGATCGCGATGATCATGCCGATGCCTGCGAGCGGTATGAGAACTTCGCCGTCCATATCCGTATCCCCTTCATGTACGACCGGAGCCTGATGCTTCGGCCTTCTGACGACAAGAGGCTGCGGAAGAGCCGCCTGGATGCAGCGGCCAAGGTGAAACTTTGGTAAGGCGACTGAACCGGCCGCGGGACGGGCGCCAGAGGCGCGGCAACCCATCCCCGCCGCCTGCGTTCGCTTGCCGACATTCACCCGGGAGACCCAGATGGTCCACGTCACCTATCGCATCGTCGAGCATGACGGAGGCTGGGCCTACCAGTCGGGCGGCACATATTCGGAAACCTATCCCGACCACGACTCGGCCCGCGCGGCCGCTTTAGCCGCGGCGCGCGAGCAGAAGGTCCCGGACGAAAACGCCATGATCGAATACGCTGACGCCTCCGGCGCATGGATCACGGAACGCGCCGACGGTCACGACCGGCCAGAGGTCGACGTCGAAGGCTGAGGGGACTGGCTGAAGGCGGCGGCGTATAGATCGGGCTTGAACCCGACGAGCGTGCGGCGCCCCAGATCCAGCATCGGCCGCTTGATCATTGAGGGCTGGGCCAGCATCAGGGACACGGCCTTTGCGCCGTCGAGATCGGCTTTTTCCGCATCCGGCAGGGCGCGGAAGGTCGTACCCGCGCGGTTCAGCACCGTGGCCCAGCCGTGTTCCGCCACCCAGGACTCGAGCCGAGTTCGGTCGACGCCAGCCTTCTTGTAATCGTGGAAGGCATGGGCGACGCCCCGCTGATCCAGCCAGACCCGGGCTTTTTTGACCGTGTCGCAGTTTGGAATGCCGAACAGGGTGCAGGTCACTTGCGTCCTCGAATGATGAAGCGCTGCCCTCTCCCACGTTTCGCAACGTCCGTCAGCTTTGGGCATGGGCGCAACAGTGCTCCGTTGACGGACGGCTGAAGGCCTCACGGCCCAAATCCCTACCAGCCGCTAAACATGGAATTTAACCGGGTTTTCAGTGGTTGATGAGATCATTCCGGCACCAAGGTGGGGAATGGCGCAATGGCTAGAGGCCGAATTACGAGGGGGTTGACGCGACTGTTCCGGAGCGACCGGGGCAACGTGGCGATGATTTTCGCGCTCGCCCTGCCGGTGCTGGTGATGATGGTCGGCGGCGGGATCGACTTCTTCCGCGCCTACACCGCCCGCTCGAGCGCCCAGGGGGCCGTGGACGCGGCGGTTCTGGCGGCCGCCGCTTCCCGGGATCAGGCGCTCCCGGCCGCCGAGCGCGTGGCCGAGACCTACCTGATGCAGAACCTGAACTTCCAGTATCTGGATCGTCAGATCCAAAGCGCGGTGGATCAGCCCGTGGAGTCCCATTTGCGGCTCCGGATGACCGGCGCCGTCAAGCCGCTGTTCCTCGGCATCATCGGCGTCACTTCGCTGCCCGTGACCGTGACGGCGACAGCGACGCGCGGCACCGCTGACAAGGTCGAGCTGGCGCTGGTCCTCGACAACACCTGGTCCATGTCCGACAGCGACGGCGCGGGCGGCGTTCGGATCACATCGCTGAAGTCCGCAGCGCGCACGCTCGTCGACGAACTGATGCGTCGGGAGGACGGCAATGTGAAGATTGGTGTCGTCCCCTACGCCGATTATGTGAATGTCGGTACGGCCAACCGCAATCAGCCATGGATTTCAGTGCCGGCCGACTACGACACCACAAGCGCCCGTGTCTGCACCACCCGGACGACTCGGAACCAGTGCACGCGAGGAACACCCAAGACCTGCAACCGCAAGGTCGACGGCGTCTCCGAAAACTATGACTGCACGCCCCAGACCTGCAAGGTCGTGGATGTGGCTCCGTACGAGACCTGCTCGGGCGGCGGCACAACGCGCTATCGCTGGTACGGCTGCGTGGGCTCGCGGACGGAGGGGATATTCCGCCTCAACGACCAGCGACCGGACAAGCGCTATCCCGGCCTTCTGTCGACCAGCCAGAACTGCCTGACGCCCATCACGCCGCTGACGTCGCAGAAGAGCGTCGTCACGTCCGCCATCCAGAACCTTGTGATCAATGTCGGCAGCTATCGCCCGCTGACCTACATTCCGACCGGCGTCATCTGGGGGGTCAACATGCTGTCGCCGTCCCTGCCCCTGGCCGAGGGCTCTGCCTATCACTCCGAGAACCGGAACCCGCGCAAGATCATGGTGCTGATGACGGACGGCGAGAACACCCTGCGGTTTGACGCGTCAAATGGCCGTCATTCGACGCCGAGCGGCGGAAACGCCGGCGTCACCCAGCTGCGCGCCACCAACACCGATACAGCCGCTATCTGCGACTACGCCAAGGAGCAGAATATCGAGATATTCACCGTCGCCTTCGCCGTCTCGTCGAGCACCGCCCGGGATCTGCTGGAAGGCTGTGCATCCGGCTCGGATCACTATTTCGACGCCCGCGACGCGAACTCCCTCAGGTCCGCCTTCTCTTCGATCGCGGCGTCGATCAACAAGGTGCGGCTGGTGCAATAGGCCTAATCGGCGTCGGCCTCGCGCGAGCCGGCCGTAACCGGAGCCGGCGCGCCCGAGAGCGCGCGATCCAGCGCCTTGCCATCCAGCCCCTTCTCCCACCGCGCGACGACGATGGTGGCGACGGCGTTGCCGATGAAGTTGGTCAGGGCCCGGCACTCGCTCATGAACCGGTCTACGCCAAGGATCAGCGCCATGCCCGCCACAGGCACGCTCGGCACCACGGCCAGGGTGGCCGCCAGGGTGATGAAGCCGGCGCCGGTCACGCCCGCCGCGCCCTTCGAGCTCAGCATGGCCACCGCCAGCAGCAGCACCTGCTGGCCCAGCGTCAGTTCGACCCCGCAGGCCTGGGCGATGAACAGCGCCGCCAGCGTCATGTAGATGTTGGTGCCGTCGAGATTGAACGAATAGCCGGTCGGCACCACCAGACCGACGACCGACTTGTCGCAGCCGGCGCGGCCCATCTTCTCGATTAGGCTGGGCAGGGCCGCCTCGGACGAGGAGGTGCCCAGCACCAGCAGCAGCTCTTCCTTCAGGTAGCGGATCAGCTTGAAGATAGAGAAGCCGTTGAGCCGCGCCACCGTACCGAGCACTACGACGACGAACAGGGCCGAGGTCAGGTAGAAGGTGCCCACCAGCGCCGCCAGATTGACGACCGACTCGATGCCGTAGCGGCCGATGGTGAAGGCGAAGGCGCCGAACGCTCCGATCGGCGCGGCCTTCATCAGGATCGCGACCAGCTTGAAGAAGGCCTCCGATACGCTCTCCAGCACGGTCATCACCGGTTGCGCCCGGTCTCCGATCGCCGCCAGCGAGATGCCGAACAGGATGGCGAAGAACAGCACCTGAAGGATTTCTCCGCCGGCGAAGGCGCCGACGACCGTCTCCGGGATGATGTTCATCAGGAAGCCGACGATCGACGTCTCGTGGGCTTTGCTCGCGTACTGTTCGACCGCCGCCGGATCGAGCGTGGCGGGATCAACGTTCATGCCCGCGCCTGGCCGCACGACGTTGGCGACCACGAGGCCGACGATCAGGGCCAGGGTCGAGAAGGTGAGGAAGTAGGCGAAGGCCTTGCCCACCACCTTGCCCAGCTTGCCGAGGTCGCGCAGGTGCGCGATGCCGGTGGCGACGGTCAGGAAGATCACCGGCGCGATGATCATCTTCACCAGCCGGATGAAGGCGTCGCCCAGCGGCTTCAGGCTTTCGCCGAAGCTCGGCCAAACGTGGCCGATCAGGGCGCCGAGCCCGATGGCGACCAGCACCTGAAAATAGAGATGGGTCCAGATCGGCTTCTTCCTGGCCGCCGGGGGCGGAGCGCCCGGGCCTTCAGGAACGGCGACGCCGGGCGCAGCCTTCACAGGGCCGGAGCGGACGCTGGCGGTCGGATCAGCTGAGGGCGAGCGGGCCATGGGCGTTCCTTGAGTCAGTCCTGCCGGTAAATGCGTCCCGCCCTCGTTGCGCAAGCGGTTTTCTCAACCCGCCCGCAGCGGCTAGAAGCATACGCATGTGCAACGACTACCGCTTCCGCCCGCTGAGCGAGCACGCCTTCGAGGAGTTCCGGCAGGTCGGGATCGAGCTGGTGTTCCCGTCCGGCAAGCCGAACATCGAGCCGCGCGACGACATCCGCATCGGCGACACGGCGCCGGTGGTCACCCGGTCCGGCGACGCCGTGGCGCTGTCGATGACCAAATGGGCCTGGACATCGCCGCAAGGCCGCCCGGTGTTCAACTTCCGCTCGGAAGGCCGGTCGTTCGCCAACAGCACGCGGTGCGTCATCCCAACCGACGGCTTTTACGAGTTCACCGATCCGCAGCCGGGCCAGAAGCGCAAGACCAAGTGGCTGTTCACGATGAAGGCCCATCCGACCTTCTGGATCGCCGGCCTGATCCGCGACGGCGCCTTCACCATGCTGACCACGGCTCCGGGACCGGATATCGCGCCCTATCACGACCGGCAGATCGTTCTGCTGCCGCC
>NZ_DASWNO010000113.1:0-1998 GCF_036399195.1 Brevundimonas sp. | reverse complement strand
AGATAGCCGAAGATCGGCTTGCGGCTGAAGGTGGAGACGATGTGGCTGACGATGCCGAAGCCCGGCAGGATCAGGATGTAGACCTCCGGGTGGCCGAAGAACCAGAACAGGTGCTGGAACATGACGGGGTCGCCGCCGCCGGCCGGGTTGAAGAAGCTGGTGCCGAAGTTGCGGTCGGCCAGCAGCATGGTGATGGCGCCCGCCAGGACCGGCAGCGACAGCAGCAGCAGGAAGGCGGTGATCAGCACCGACCAGGCGAACAGCGGCATCCGGTGGATGGTCATGCCCGGCGCGCGCATGTTGAAGATGGTGGTGATGAAGTTGATCGCGCCGAGGATCGAGCTGGCGCCCGCGACGTGCAGCGAGAAGATGGCGAGGTCCATGGCCGGGCCGGTGTGGCCGGTGGTCGACAGCGGCGGATAGATGGTCCAGCCGCCGCCGAAGCCGCGCCCCGGGCCGCCGTCGACGAACATCGACAGCACCAGCAGGATCCAGGCCGCGACCAGCAGCCAGAACGACACGTTGTTCATGCGCGGGAAGGCCATGTCCGGCGCGCCGATCATGATCGGCACGAACCAGTTGCCGAAGCCGCCGATCATCGCCGGCATGACCATGAAGAAGATCATGATCAGGGCGTGGGCGGTGACGGTGACGTTGTAGCCGTGCTTGGACGCCTCGACGAGGCCGAGCTGCTGGATCACCGAGCCTTCACGGAAGATCTGGATGCCCGGCTCGGCCAGTTCCCAGCGGATCAGTCCGGACAGGATGCCGCCGACCAGGCCCGCCATGATGGCGAACAGCAGGTAGAGGGTGCCGATGTCCTTGTGATTGGTCGACAGGAACCAGCGGGTGAAGAACCCGGGCTTGTGATCGTGATCGTCATGACCGTCGTGGTCATAGGCGAGGTTTTCGGCTGCGGTGGCCATGATCTGTGGGGCTCTCGCGTATCGTTATCGGGCCGCGGGCGCGGCGGCGGTGTCAGGAATGGCCGGCGCCGAGGCCGCGTTGGGCGAGCGGTCGACCGCGCCGGCGTCGGCGGGCGGCTGCCCGGCGGGGGCCGTGGCGGCCGGACCCGTTTGCATCGCGTCGGAAGAGACGTTGCGCGAGGCCGTGGCTCCGGTGGTGCCGGCGGCGATCTGGGCCGAGGTCCCGCCGGGCGCCTGCTCCGGCGTGCGCGGGGTCATCGACCCGCCCTTCGACGCCACCCAGGTCTCGAACTCGGCCTGGGTCACGACGCGGATCTCGATCGGCATGAAGGCGTGATCGACGCCGCAAAGCTCGGAGCACTGGCCGTAGAAGGTGCCGACACGGTCGGCGCGGAACCAGGTCTCGTTGACCCGACCTGGGATGGCGTCGGTCTTCAGGCCGAAGGCCGGCAGGGCGAAGGCGTGGATGACGTCGGCGGCGGTGACCAGAACGCGCACGGTCTTGCCGACCGGCACCACGATGGGCTCGTCGGCGGCCAGGCGGTACAGGCTGTGCGGCAGGCCGCGCTGGGCCAGTTCCTCTTCCGGCAGCATGTTCGAGACGTACTCGGCGATGCCCTGGTCCGGGTACTCATAGGCCCAGTTCCACTGGTTGCCGGTCGCCTTCACCGTCAGGTCCGGGGTGGGCATGTCGTGATAGGCGAACAGTAGGCGGAACGAGAACAGCGAGATGAACACCAGGATCAGGACGGGAAGGACGGTCCAGATCACCTCGACCAGGGTGTTGTGGCTCCACTTGGCCGGAACCGGGTTCGACTTCTTGTTGTAGCGGACGACGATCCAGATAATCAGGCCCAGCACCAGCAGGGTGATGAAAGTGATCACCGGCATAAGCACGGCGTCATGGAAGAAGTGCGCCTGGACCTTCAGGGGCGACGCCGCCGGCTGAAGCCCGAGCGCGCCGTCGGTCGGCTGACCGATCAGTTCCTGCGCCCAGCTGGGCGTGGCGGAGAATACGGCCAGGCACAGCGCGGTGAAACCGCCGCCGATCAACGCCCGGGCCCGCGTGCCC
>NZ_DASWNO010000112.1:0-2295 GCF_036399195.1 Brevundimonas sp. | reverse complement strand
CCGATGATCATCGGCTCGACCTCGGGGTGGTTGATGTTGTGCGGGATGATGGCCCGGCCGCGGGCGATCTCCTGACGCACGAACTCCGGCGTGACGAAGTCGGGGATGGAGGCGCCGAAGTCCTCGCCGTCGCGGATGCAGGGGGCGTTCTGCTCGCGTCGCAGGTTCTCGCGGATGGCGACGTACTCCATCTCCGGGGTGATGATCCCCTGTCTGGCGTATTCGTACTGGGTAACCGGCCGCCCGGGCACGCCCTTGAAGACGCGGTGGTTGGAGGTGTCGAAGCGCGGGGCGAGGTGTTTGCCGGAGGCGTGGCCGTTGTCCTCCGGCTTCACGTCGCGCGGGTTCGCCACCGGCGCGATGTCGCCGCGGTCTAGCTGCCAGCTCGACTTCACCTTCGGCAGGCCGCGCTTGATGTCGATGCTGACCGTGGGGTCGGTGTAGGGGCCCGACGAGTCATAGATGGTCACCGGCGGCTCGTTGGCGGACGGATGCACCGCCACCTCGCGGAACGGCACCCGAATCTCGGGGTACAGCTCGCCGGCGACATAGACCTTGCGGCTCCCGGCCCGCTCGCCGGTCGGAATGGTCCCGGTCTCGCGCATTACCTGATCGCGGGCGTCCTTGAGGGCGAGCTCGACGTTGGGCTCTTCGGGCAGGGCGGGGGGCGTGACGGCGATGTTCATGTCGGGGGGCTCCAGAAATGCATCAGGCCGCCGACGAGCAGGATCAGGCCTGTGGGGATGGCCAGACCGTTCATGCGGCGGAAATGGATGGGGGCGTCGGCGCGGGACAGCAGGCGCGGCCCGAGGGCCAGCATCGCGCCGCCCTCGACCAGCCACCAGACGGCGACGGCCGAGACCAGCGCCTCCAGCGGCGCATCCCAGCGGTGGTGGACCAGCAGCAGGCCCGCGCCGACGAAGAAGGCGACCGCTCCCGTGACGTGGGCGAGGGCTGGACTGCCGCGCAGGCTCTCGACGAAGTGGGCGGCGGCGTCCCGGCGCGACAGAACGCCCGCCGCGGACAGCAGCAGATAGCCGCCCACGGCGGTGGCGAGAGAGCCGGTCAACTGGTCTTCGGCGCCGAACACGCTGTCTTCTCCCTTCGCCGGCATGACCCGGATCAGGTTCGACGGGTCAGGCGATCACGCCAATCTCAGCGGCTCACGCGCCGCCCCCCGGAGAACGGTCGGACCCTACGCCCGGTGCACCGCCGGTTCAATCCGGGAAGGCGACCAGCAGCTGGTCCAGGGCCGTCTCGATGCGGGTCCAGCCGGCGGCGTCGAGCGGCAGACCGGGCACGGCGCCCCGGGCGGCGGCGGACAGGGCCAGCATCTGCACCGCCGCCATCAGCACGGCGTTGACGGCGGCGGCGTCGCCTTCGGGCGGCGTGCGCAGTCGGGGCCGGCGCTCGCGCAGCCAGGCCTGCAACATGGCGTTGCGGTCGGCCTCGATGCGCCGCAGCGTGTCCGAGTCCTCGACCAGCGCCCAGGCCATCAGCCGCAGGCTCAGCGGGCTGACCCGCAACGCCGCCAGCCAGGTCAGCAGGCTGATCCGGGCGAAGGTGCGCAGAGAGGCGGTATCGACGTGCGGGATAGACGCGAGGCTGGCGGCCAGCGCCGCGTTGGCTCGTTGGGCGATCCGCGCCGCCGCGCCCTCGACCCCGCCGAAATAGCGATAGACCAGCTTGCGGTCGCAGCCCGCCTCGGCGGCCAGGGTCTGGACGTTCAGCCCGGGGAAGCCGTCGCGCAGCAGGATGCGCTCGCCGGCCTCGACGATGAGGGCCTCGGTGGCGGGGCGGCTGCGCAGGCGAACGGCGCTGATGACGGGGGATTCGGCCATGCCGGGAGCATCGCGCCTCGCGGCATGAGTCGGCAAGCGGGAGGGAGAAAAGGTGCGGCCCGGTCTGCGTCGGGGGGCGTGGCAGGGACCGGGCCGCTGTAGACTTTGTCGAGCGCGCATCGCTGCAAGGTCCGATCGATAAACTGCGGTTCGGGGGATCGGTTCCGCGACATTCTGAAATATTTTCAGCGGCGGCGACTCGCGCAAGGAGACGGGGGAGTTCCCGTTACAGGACAACCTGTTAGGGCTTTTGCAACCAAGGTGCGCAACTCTGCATTATGTAGCGCAAGGGTCGAGGTGAGTATGAGTCTGCGTCTGGAACGGCTGGTGTACGAAAGCACCGCCACGGGAACGACCGGATCGATCGGCAATCTGGCCGTGATCCTTGCGGAATCCCAGCGCAACAACGACCGTGACGAACTGACCGGCGTGCTGGCGGCGCACCGCGACCGCT
>NZ_DASWNO010000111.1:0-1783 GCF_036399195.1 Brevundimonas sp. | reverse complement strand
CAGGCGGGCGTTCAGCAGCGGAGCCTCGGTGCGCGGGTTGGCGCCGACGATCAGCACCGCGTCCGCCTGTTCCAGCCCGGCGATGCCCGAGTTGAACAGCCAGCCCTCGCGCGGGCCGTAGCCCAGCGCCGAGCCGTCCTGCCGGCAGTCCGTGTTGGGCGATCCGAGCGCTCGGAACAGGTCCAGCGCCGCCTTCATCGATTCCGCGTCCTGCAGATCGCCGGCGACGACGCCGATGCGATCTGCCGGAGCGGCCTTCAGGCGCTCGGCGACGACCGACAGCGCCTCCTCCCATGAGGCTGCGCGCAGCTTGCCGTTCTCGCGCACCCAGGGCCGATCCAGCCGTTGGCGCTGCAGCCCGTCGACCGCATAGCGGCTGATGTCCGACAGCCACTCCTCGTTCACGCCCTCGTGCACGCGCGGCAGGATCCGCATGATCTCGGAGCCCTTCGATTGGGCCGAGATGTTGGAGCCCAGCGCGTCCATCACGTCGACGATCTCGGTCTTCTTCAACTCCCACGGGCGATAGTGGAACTGCCACGGCCGGTGCGTCAGGGCTCCGACGGGGCACAGGTCGTTGACGTTGCCCGACAGTTCGCTGTCGATGTTCTTTTCCAGATAGGTGGTGATCTCGGCGTCCTCGCCGCGCGAGATCATGCCGATGTCCGGCACGCCGGCCACCTCGGTGATGAAGCGGACGCAACGGGTGCACTGGATGCACCGCGTCATGAACGTCTTCACCGTTGGGCCCATGTTCTTTTCTTCGACCGCGCGCTTGTTCTCGGCGTAGCGCGAGCCGTCGCGGCCATAGCCCATGGCCTGATCCTGCAGGTCGCACTCGCCGCCCTGGTCGCAGATCGGGCAGTCCAGCGGGTGGTTGATGAGCAGGAACTCCATCACCCCTTCGCGGGCCTTCTTCACCATTGGCGTGTCGGTGAAGATCTCCTGTCCCTCGGCGGCCGGCAGGGCGCAGCTGGCCTGCGGCTTCGGCGGCCCGGGCTTCACCTCGACCAGGCACATGCGGCAGTTGCCGGCGATCGACAGCCGCTCGTGATAGCAGAAGCGCGGGATCTCCTCCCCGGCGCGCTCGGCCACCTGAAGCACGGTCATCCCGGGCTCGAACTCTGTCTCTACGCCGTTGACCTTGGCGACGGGCATCAGCGGGCCTCTTGCTCAGCAGCCACGGCGTAGTCTTCCGCAGCAGTCGTCCCATCCGGGAGCGTCGTTGTGATGGTGATCTCGCCGCCATCGACGGCGAAGCGGGTCACGGGGTCGCC
Organism: Brevundimonas sp.; assembly: GCF_036399195.1. Classification (GTDB taxonomy): domain Bacteria; phylum Pseudomonadota; class Alphaproteobacteria; order Caulobacterales; family Caulobacteraceae; genus Brevundimonas. The sequence continues at coordinate 506 of NZ_DASWNO010000111.1, read as the reverse complement.
GGCCTGGTTCATCCAGCGGTTCTGTTCGGGGTTCGGCGCGTCGACCTGTTTCCAGGTGACCAGATCGCCCTCGACCCGGCACTGGGCCCGGCGGCGGCCGCCGTCGACCGGCGCGCGCCAAGAGGCGTTGACGACCTCGCCTTCCAGCCCGTCGATCTGGATCGCATCCGCGGTCTGGCCGTGGATGGCGGCCAGACCGGCGCGGCACACGCGGCGCAGCTGGTCAGCCGCCAGCACGACCGGCGCCACGGCCACGGCGTCCGACGTCGGCGCTGCGGCGGAGACCTTCTCCGCCGGAGTCGGCTCAGCCTTCTCCGCCGCGGGGCTGCAGGCGGTCAAAGATAGCAGCGCCACCACCCCTACCGCCGTCATCCTCGGGCTCGTCCCGAGGACCCATCTATCACTCGCACGAGCGCCATCCTCCCCTGACGCAGGCGTAGCGGCGCCATGGGTCCTCGGGACGAGCCCGAGGATGACGGAAAAGGGGGAGTGGCGGCGCATCCCTA
>NZ_DASWNO010000110.1:0-3023 GCF_036399195.1 Brevundimonas sp. | reverse complement strand
TCGCGGCGGCCCGGCTGCGGGCCGACGGGTATGATCCGGTGCTGGGCGGCGCCGAGCATGTGAAGACCAACGCCTTGATCCTGCAGGCGCTGGGCGGCGTGAACCTGTCCGTGCCGAACGATCAGGCGGACGCCGCCCGCGTCCTGCTCGAGGCGCTTCGGGGCGGCGCCGAGCGGATCGAGGACGCCGATCCCGTTTCGTCGAGGCCGGGCCGAAAGGCCGGAATCCTGGCCATCCTGACCCTGGTCGGGCTCGGCTTTCTCATCGGTCGCTGAAGCGGGCCTATCCCCGATTCGGGGCGAGCCTGCCCAGCACCTCATCCGTATCCGCCCCCAGCGCCGGCGGCGCGCGGTCATAGGCGACGGGCGTCACCGACATCCGGATGGGGGAAGCCACCGTGCGCACCGGCCCTGACAGGTCCGGCCGCGCCTGCTCGACCACCAACCGTCGATGCTTCGCCTGCGGCTCCTCGAACACCTGATCGATAGTGTTGACCGGGCCGCAGGGGACGCCGGCCGCCTCCAGCGCCGCCATCAACGCCTTCATGCCCAGACCAGCCGTCAGGGCCGACAGCTCGGCCGTCATCGCGGCGCGGTGTTCGATGCGCAGGGCGTTGGTCAGGAAGCGGGGGTCGGCGCCGAGGCCGGGGGCGCCCAGCGCCTGCGCCAGCGCGCGGAACTGGCCGTCGTTACCGACGGCGATCACCACCATCCCGTCGGTGCAGGGGAAGGGCTGATACGGGGCGAGGTTGGGGTGGGCGTTGCCCATCCGGGTTGGGGACTTGCCCGAGACGAAATAGTTGGCGGCCTGGTTGGCCAGCATCGCCGCCTGAACGTCGAACAGGGCGATGTCGATGTGCTGGCCCTGTCCGGTCGCGCGGGCGTGCAACAGGGCGGCGAGGATGGCGTTGGAGGCGTAGAGGCCGGTGAACAGGTCGGCGACGGCGACCCCGACCTTCATCGGTTCGGCCCCGGGCGCGCCGTCGGGCTGGCCGGTCACCGACATCAGGCCGCCCATGGCCTGGATCATGTAGTCGTAGCCGGCGCGATGGGCGTCCGGTCCGTCCTGCCCGAAACCGGTGATCGAGCAGTAGACCAGCCGGGGATTGATGGCCGACAGGGCCGCATGGTCGAGCCCGTACTTCTTAAGGCCGCCGGTCTTGAAGTTCTCGACCAGCACGTCGCAGGTCGCGACCAGCGCGCCCACGGCGGCGGCGCCCTGGGGCGTGGAGATGTCCAGTTCGACCGACTTCTTGCCCCGGTTGGCGCACAGGAAATAGGCGGCGTCGCCCTTCGAGCCGTCGGTCCTCGTCGTGAACGGCGGGCCCCAGTGGCGAGTGTCGTCGCCCGCGCCGGGGCGCTCGATCTTGATCACCTCCGCCCCGAGATCGGCCAGAGTTTGGGTCGCCCAAGGACCGGCGAGGACGCGGCTGAGGTCGAGGACGCGGACGCCGGAGAGTGGGCCGGAAGGGGTGGCTGGTGACTGGTGGTTGGTGGTTGGCGGGGCCGGCGCTGCTTCGGTGGTCATGATGCGAATCTCTACCGCCCGATCAAGGCGCGATCCACCAATCACCACCCACCAACCACCCGCTCACAGCCCCGGGTCCCACACCCCTGCATCCCGCATCCGGCACTCGCGCGCCTCTCGTGCGCGGCCGTCGAGTTCGTCGGCCATGCAGCAAACAGCCTTGGACACCGTCGCCTTGTGCACGCCCGGTACGAGCGCATGCAGGAAGGCGCAGCCGGCCAGCTTGAGCAGGCGGAAGCCGAAACGCGACGACGCCGCCATGTGGTGGAAGTAGCTTTCCTCCACCTCGCGCGGGTGGTCGACGAACAGGCGATTCAACGTGCGGATCATGACGGCAGCCTAACCTGCGACGGGCCGGCCCACTACCCGTCGGCGCCATTCTGGCCTAAACCGCGCGCGACCGCCACGCTCAGGAAAGACCATCGATGGCCGACGGCAGCTCTGCTCCCCAGAAGACCTTCCGCTGGGAAGACCCGCTGGACCTGTCAGGCCGGCTGACCGACGACGAGCGGATGATCCAGGACGCAGCCCGGTCCTACGCCCGCGAGAAACTGCTGCCGCGGGTGGTCGAAGCCTTCCGCGACGAGACCTTCGACCGCGCCATCATGACCGAGCTGGGCGAGATGGGCTTCCTCGGCGCCATGCTGCCGGAGCAGTACGGCGGCTCCAGCGTCAGCCATGTCGCCTACGGCCTGATCGCGCGCGAGATCGAGGCGGTCGACAGCGGCTACCGCTCGGCCATGTCGGTGCAGTCGTCGCTGGCCATGTATCCGATCTACGCCTTCGGTTCGGAGGAGCAGAAGATGCGTTTCCTGCCCCGCATGGCGGCGGGCGAACTGGTCGGCTGCTTCGGCCTGACCGAGGCGGACGGCGGCTCCGACCCCGCGTCGATGAAGACGAAGGCGGTGGCCGTGGACGGCGGCTATCGCCTGAACGGCGCCAAATACTGGATCACCAATTCGCCGATCAGCGACCTCGCCATCGTCTGGGCCAAGCTCGATGACGTGATCCGCGGCTTCATCGTCGAGCGCGGCATGGACGGCTTCACCACCGACAAGATCGGCGACAAGCTTTCCTTGCGCGCCTCCGTCACCGGCGACATCGGCCTGAACGATGTTTGCGTGCCGGAAGAGAACCTGCTGCCGGGCGTGAAGGGCCTGCGCGGACCGTTCAGTTGCCTGAACAAGGCGCGATACGGCATCGCCTGGGGCGCCATGGGCGCGGCCGAGGCCTGTTTCCACCTGACCCGGGACTATGTCGGCGAGCGCATGCTGTTCGGCCGACCGCTGTCGTCGCGCCAGCTGGTGCAGAAGAAGCTGGCCGACATGCAGACCGAGATCTTCCTCGGCTTCGAAGGCGCGCTGGCGCTGGGCCGGCTGCTGGATCAGGGGGCCTGGGTTCCCGAGGCCATCTCGATGATGAAGCGCAACAACTGCGGCAAGGCGCTCGACATCGCCCGCGTCGCCCGCGACATGCACGGCGGCGCCGGCATCACC
>NZ_DASWNO010000109.1:0-21668 GCF_036399195.1 Brevundimonas sp. | reverse complement strand
CCCCGCCTGCCGCTCGCGGTTCTGGACGCCGCGCCGGCGGCGGCTGCGAGCGTGGCGGCGCCGGCCGCGGGCCCCTACGCGCTAACCATTCCCACTGAGGCGACGACCCTCACCGTCACGGTCTTCCCACAGTCGTCGGGCCTGTCGCTCGCCATGGTGTTCGCGGCGGTCTGGGCCCTCGGCGGCGCGCTGGTGTTCGGTCGGTTTCTCGTCGGCGTGCTGAGCCTGACGGTCTGGACCCGCGCCGGCCGCCCCGTCAGCGACCCCGCCTGGACAGCGTCGCTCGAACGCCTGCCTGCCCGCCGTCGCCCGCGTCTGTTGTCACATCCGGGCGTATCGTCCCCCCTCAGCTGGGGCCTGCCCCCCGGCGTGGTCCTGATCGGCGACGACTGCCTCGGCCACCCGGAGCGAGCCCGCGCCGTGATCGCCCATGAACTGGCCCATGTGCGTCGCCGCGACTGGCTGTTCCTCGCCCTCTCGCGGGCCGCCTTGGCCATGTTCTGGTTCAACCCGCTGGTGTGGCGTCTGCACACGGACTTGATCGCCCGCAGCGAAGAGGCCGCCGACGCCTTGGCCCTGACCCATGTCGACCGCGGAACCTACGCCCGCGCCCTCGTCGACCTCGCCGCCGACTTCAGCCACCCCGCCGCCTTCGGCATGGCGGGTCCGCTCCACCCCCTCAAGCACAGGATCGAACGCATCATGAACGACCGTCGCCCCCTCAAGAGCCGTCCCGCCGCCATCGCCGTCGCCGTCGGCGCCCTCGCCGCCGTCGCCACCCCGCTGGCCGCGCTGGAGCTGATCCGCCGCGAGGCTCCCGCGGCGGCGCCCGTCGCGAGCACCGTCGCCGCTCTCGCACCGGCGGCGGAAGAGCGCAGCGTGACACGGATCGTGACGCGCACCGTCAACGGCGAGACGGTGGTCTGGACCGACGCCGAAGGCTTTGAGGTTCCGCCGCCGCCCCCGCCGCCAGCGCCGCCCGCGCCGCCCGCGCCTCCGGCACCACCTGCCCCGCCTGCGTTCGGCATCTTCGCTCCGGCGCCTCCGGCTCCGCCTGCCCCGCCGGCGCCGCCCGCACCGCCGCAGACCGCCTCAGGCAGCCATGTCTACCACTCTGGCGAGTCCGACGAAGCGCGCCGCGCCGGGGCCGAAGCGCGCCGAGCCGCCCGGCAAGCGCGCGAGGCCGCCGCTCACGCCGGTCACGCCGCTCGGGCTACGGCCCATGCGGCGCGCGCCTCCGCGGCCGCCCGGGCTCATGCGGCCTCCCACGTGAACGCCGCTCATCACGCACAGGTCGCCGCCCGCCACGCCGAAGCGGCTGCGGCCCATGCCCACCGGGCCGGCCGCGACGGCATGCGCCACGGCGCCGACGGCATGGCGCGCGGCGCGGCCGGCATGCGGGAGGCGGCGGGGAACCTCCGCGATCCGGCCTTTCGCGCCCGCGAGATCGAGCGCGCCGCGGCCCGTGGAGAGACGGTGACCGACGCCGAACTGGCGGCCATGGCCCCCCGCCTCGCCCAGGGCGCGGATGAAATGGAGGCTCGGGCCCGCGAGATGCGCGCCCGCGCCGAGCGTCGGGACTGAACCGGCGCCGCCGTCGGCCCGCGTCCCCCGCGGGCCGACGGATCCATCTTGCTCAGAGGCTCGTCCGCCCCGCGTCGTCGAAAGCCGTCCTGTCGGCGAGCGCCTTGGCCACGACAGGAGCCAGCCCTCGGGCGATGACCTTCACTCCCTCCGCGTTGGGGTGGATGCGGTCCGGCAGATTGTACCGCGCCGTCAGCGCGACCCCCTCGAGCAGGAACGGATAGACGTGCAGACCGCGACGCCGCGACAACCGCGCGAAGGTCTGATCGAACATCAACCCATAGACGCCCGCCCACGGCGGCGCCCGCATGCCGGCCAGAACGACGGCGATGTCGCGGGCCTCGAGCCACTCGATGATCGCCGTCAGGTTCGCCTCGGTCCGGTCAGGAGCCACCAGTTGCATCAGGTCGTTGCCGCCGAAGGCCACCACGCACAGGGCGGTGTCGCGGTGCACCGCCCGGGCGATCCGGCGCAGGCCGTCCGCGGAGGCGTCGCCCGAAACCCCTGAGCCCCAGACCGTCGCGTCCACCCCGAGCCCGGCAAGTGCGATCTCCAGCTGGTTCGGCAACGCCTCGCTTGGGCGCAGGCCGAAGCCGGCGCTGATCGAATCTCCTAGCAGCGTAATGACCGGCTTCATTCAGGCGCCCATGGCATGGCCGAACAAAGCCTCAGCTCTGGATTCGGTTTCCCGCCGTGCGCCAACGCCGCCGCAGGTCGGTGGATCGGCGGTGTTGATTGGAAGGGTGGCGACCCCGGAGGGACTCGAACCCCCGACCTCTGCTTTAGGAAAGCCTTGCTCTATCCGGCTGAGCTACGGGGCCACGCACCGGCTGACCTAGCGGCTCGCGCGGCGCGGGGGAAGCGGTGCGAAAACTGAATTGCGGCGCTCGTGACCGGGCGCCGCCAAGGCTGGCCTTCGCCGTTGTGGTTAATCGGCCTTAAGATACAATATCTTGTAGGGAACAAACCCCGAATCAGGCCGTGTCGGTGATTCGGTCCTGATTCGTTTCGCCCCTGTTCCGCCCGAGAGCGTGCGACCGTTTACACCTGGCCTCCCGGACGCGGCGACGCTTGAGGAACCGGAGCGGGCACGCCACCTTTGAACCATCATGAGCGACCGTTCCGCCGGCCTGCCCCCCTCGCGCGTCGTCGCGGTTCTGGGGCCCACGAACACCGGAAAGACCCACCTCGCGGTGGAGCGGATGCTCGGCCACGCCTCGGGCATGATTGGCCTGCCGCTGCGGCTGCTGGCGCGCGAGATCTACGACCGGATCGTCAAGCGGCGCGGCGCGGCCGCCGTGGCGCTGGTCACCGGCGAGGAGAAGATCGTCCCGCCGCGCGCCCATTATTTCGTCTGCACCGTCGAGGCCATGCCGATGGAGCGGTCGGTCGAATTCCTCGCCGTCGACGAGATCCAGCTGGTCGCCGACCCAGAGCGGGGCCACGTCTTCACACAGCGGCTGCTGCACGCGCGCGGCCGGTTCGAGACCATGTTTCTGGGCGCCGGGACGATGGCGCCGCTGGTGCGGGCGTTGGTGCCCGACGTCGAGATCGTCGCCCGCGAGCGCTTGTCCACCCTGTCCTACGCGGGCTCGAAGAAGCTGACCCGCCTGCCGACGCGCAGCGCCATCGTCGCCTTCTCGACCGACCAGGTCTACGCCATCGCCGAGCTGATCCGGCGCCAGAGGGGCGGCGCGGCCGTGGTCATGGGCTCGCTCAGTCCGCGCACCCGCAACGCCCAGGTCGAGCTGTTCCAGTCCGGCGAGGTCGACTTCCTCGTCGCCACCGACGCCATCGGCATGGGCCTGAACATGGAGGTCGACCATGTCGCCTTCGCGGGCCTGCGCAAGTTCGACGGTCGTCGCACACGCTGGCTGCACGCCCACGAGATCGGCCAGATCGCCGGCCGCGCCGGTCGCCACCTGCGTGACGGCACCTTCGGGGTCACGGGCGAGGCGCTGGAGCTGGATCCCGACCTTATCGAACAGGTGGTCGAGCATCGCTTCGATCCCGTCGAAGCCGCCGAGTGGCGCAACGCCCGGCTGGACTTCGACACCCTGCCCGACCTGCTGCGCTCGCTGACGGCGCCGCCCGGCGTGCGCGGCCTGAACCTGACCCAGCCTGCCCTGGACGAGACCCTGCTGCGCCGTCTGATCAAGGACGAGGAGGTCGCGCGGGTCGGCCGTTCGCGCGGGGCGATCATGCGCCTGTGGGAGGCCTGCCAATTGCCTGACTTCCAGAAGACCACGCTGGACGAGCACGGACGGCTGGCGAAGGAGATTTTCACCGCCCTGACCGGCCGGCGTGGCCGGCTGACCGAAGAGTGGGTCGCTCCGCGGTTCGCCGAACTGGATCGGGACGACGGCCAGATCGACCAGCTTTCCGCGCGGCTCTCAGGCGTGCGAACGCTCAGCTACATCGCCAACCGGCCCGACTGGCTGGATCAAGCCCAAGGCTGGCGGGACCGTACCAAGGCGTTGGAGGAGCGGTTGTCGGACGTGCTTCACGAGCGGCTGACCGCCCGCTTCGTCGACCGGCGCACCACCGCCCTGATGCGCGCCCTGAACGTCCGCGAGGACGCCATGGCCGAGGTCGACCCGGACGGCGCGGTGGTGGTCGAGGGGCACGCCGTGGGTCACCTCAGCGGCGTCGACTTCCAGATCGACAAGGGCTCGTCGGCGCTCGAGGACCGCGCCCTGCGCCACGCGGCGCGGCAGGCGGTCACGCCCGAGATCGCCCGCCGGCTGGGCCGGTTGGCGGCGGAGCCGGACGAGGCGTTCGGTGTCTCGCCCGACGGCGCGGTGCTGTGGCGTGGCGTGCAGGCGGGCGTAATCGCTGGTGGCGACTGGTTCGCCCCCCGCGTCCGGCTGCTCGGCGAACTCGGTCCTTTGGCCGCCCGCGACCGGGCCCAGCGCCGCCTCGAAGCCTGGCTGGCGGCCGAGGCCGGCCGCGCCCTGCGCCCGCTCGCCCGGCTCAAGGGCGCGATCGAGAGCGGCGCGCTGAAGGGTCTGCCGCGGGGGATCGCCTTCCGCCTCCTCGAGGCCGGCGGCGTGCTGGACCGGCGTGCGGTCGAACGCGACCTCGCCGCCCTGAGCCAGGTCGAACGGCGCACGCTCAGAACCTTCGGCGTGCGCCTCGGCGCCCATTCCGTCTGGCTGCCGGCCTTGCTGAAGGCGCGCGCCAGAACCCTCGCCCAGGCCTTCGTCGCGCGCGAACCCTTTCGGCCCGGCCCCGCCGCCCTGACGCTCATGCCGGAGCCCTCGCCCTCGCCCCGGACCCTGTCGGCGTTCGGGCTTCGGACCGCCGGCCGGTTCGCCGTCGGTGTCGAATTGCTCGAGGCCCTGAGCGAACGCCGGGCCAAGGGCGGAGGTCGCCTGACCGACACCGACATGGCGGAACTGGGCGTCGCCGCCGAGGACCTGCGCATCCTCGCCGCCGCCCTGAAAACCACCCGCGCCCAGCAGCCCGATCGCGAGCGCGGCGCGCCCACTGTCCCGAAGGACTCGCCCTTCGCGGCCTTGTCCGCCCTGACCGCCGCGTCCGAGCCGGGTCGGCGCCGGCGGCCCCGGAAGCGGAGCGTCACGTGAGCGTCCCGCTTGGCTGAGTCCTGCCGCATCGACGTTTGGCTGTGGCGCGCGCGCTTCGCGAAATCCCGCTCGCTGGCCGCCGCCATGGTCGAGCGCGGCGTCGTCCGGCTGACGCACAACGGCGTCCAGACCCGGCTCGACAAGGCCAGCCGCAGCGTCCACCCCGGAGATGGCCTGGTCTTCGCCCTCGGCGGGCGGCTGATGGACCTGAAGGTCGAGGCGCTGGGCGAGCGGCGCGGTCCGGCCATCGAGGCCCGGACGCTGTACAGCCTCGCCGCCGGGTCGCCCGAGCCGCCCGCCGGTTGACACCGGGAACCCGCGGGCTCATTTGCGCTGCCCGCTCCCTCTCCCGTCCACGGCCAGCCGACCGCCCCATGACCTACATCGTCACCGACGCCTGCGTGAAATGTAAGTTCATGGACTGCGTCGAGGTGTGTCCCGTCGACTGCTTCTACGAAGGGGAGAACTTCCTCGTCATCGCGCCGGACGAATGCATCGACTGCGGGGTCTGCGAGCCGGAATGCCCGGTCGACGCCATCAAGCCCGACACCGAGGACGAGCCCGACGGCAAGTGGCTGATGGTGAACGCCGACTACGCCAAGGTGTGGCCGAACATCACGGTCAAGGGGACGCCCCCGGCCGACGCCGAACAGTTCGAGCGCGAAACCGGCAAGTTCGAGAAATACTTTTCCGAAAAGCCCGGCAAGGGTTCCTGATCTTCGCAAAGGGGCGGTTCGGGGCGAGGATTCACGCGCCTTGGCTTGACAACGCTGTGGACGTTTTGAATTTCCGCAGTTTTGTGATAGGTTCCTGTCATTGGGTCGGGCGGTAAGCGATTTCTTCGCGCCGCCCGCGTTTGCGACAGAACTCCGCCCACGAAGGCGGGGTCGGCCAGAGGTTTGGTGATCCGTTTCCGCTCCTGACGACTGATATTGCTGCGCCGCCGACGCTCCGCCGTCGATGGGGAGCGCAGCCGTCACTTGCGTAACCGTCTCATCCGCCCTGCGCCGGGAAAGGAATGACATGACGAACAAGACGGGTCTGGAATTCAAGGTTGGCGATGCGGTCGTCTATCCGGCGCACGGCGTCGGCAAGGTGGCGGCCGTCGAAACCCAGGAAGTCGCGGGCATGTCGCTCGAGGTCTATGTCGTGACCTTCGACCACGAGAAGATGACCCTGCGCGTTCCGACCAAGAAGGCCAAGACGGCCGGCCTGCGCTCGCTGGCCGCCGACGACGTGGTCAGCAAGGCGCTGACGACCCTCAAGGGCCGCGCCCGGGTCAAGCGCACCATGTGGTCGCGCCGCGCCCAGGAGTACGAGGCCAAGATCAACTCGGGCGACCTGATCTCGATCGCCGAGGTGGTGCGCGACCTGCACCGCGCCGACAGCCAGCCGGAACAGTCCTATTCGGAGCGCCAGCTCTATGAATCGGCGCTCGACCGGATGGCGCGCGAAGTCGCCGCCGCCAACCGCATCGACAAGGACGCCGCCGTCCAGCTGCTGGCCAAGTCGCTCAGCGCCAAGAAGGCCGTCATCGCCGCCGCCGAAGCCGCCGAAGAGGCCGAGGCCGAAGCGGCCTGATCCACGACGCGCATCGCCAGACGAACGAGAGGCCCGGCGGAGACGCCGGGCCTTTTACTTGCGCGCGCGCCGCAGCTCCGCCCGGCATGGCTGAAAAACGGAATTCGGGTCCTTCCGCCTGTCGATCGCCGGCGCACGCCGGAACGAGTGGTGCGCACCTACTGGATGACTACGCCCCATGGCTCTGCTGTCGGGCCAAAAGGTCGCGCTTCGTGCCTCGGTCGCCGGGCGGCCCTCCGACGACCGGAACTTCTAGGCACTGCTGATGTTTGGTTGTTGTCGGGGGAACAATGCTTAGTGCTGCAGCGGAAGCCATTTTGGTCGGTCAAGACGAACGACCTTGCATTCTCGTCGTCGAAGACGAGGTATTGATCCGCTGGATGGTCTCCGAAACCATGCGAGAATTCGGATACACTGTCATTGAGGCATCGACCGGCGACGAAGCTCTTGAGATCGTCGAGGGAGGCGTCCGCGTCGATCTGGTGTTCTCGGACGTCAGAATGCCGGGATCGACCGACGGCCTTGCGCTGCTCGCAAAGATCAAGCTGGCGAGTCCTGGCCTGCCGGTGGTGATCACATCGGGCCACTGCGATCCCGCCCTGGCGATCGCGGGCGGGGCGGCGGCGTTCGTCAGAAAACCTTACGAAGCGGACGTCGTCGCGGCTGTCATCTCAGCGCAGTTGCCGAAGCCTTGAGCGATCCCCAACCCCCGTCAGCAGTCCTGATCGTCGATGGCGACATCCTTTCTCGCCACGCCCTGGCTGACTATCTGCGTCATTGCGGCTATTCGGTCGTCGAGGCCGCGCACACCGATGAGGCGCTGATAGCGCTTGGTGATGAGGCGCTGAAGGTTGATGTGATCCTTTGCGACGTAGGCGCCGTCGGCACGCGGTCCGCCTTTGAACTGTCGAGCTGGGTGAGGGCCAACCGACCCGAGCTTGAGGTGCGGCTTGCGGGGACCACCTCGAACGCCGCCAACGAAGCTGCCGAACTATGCGAGAGCGGACCAAACCTCGCCCGCCCCTACGACCCACAGTCGGTGGTGGACTACATCAACCGTCTGCGAGCAGGCCGGTCGCCCAGGGGGACCTGAAAGTCCGCGGCTGCGCCAAGCCGTCAGGACTCGCCCTCTATGTCACGCTGTAGAGGTGGTCGCCCGGCCCCATGAGGTCGAGGAGGGCGGTCGTGACTTGCACCCCGCTGCCGTCGACGGTGCAGACCCTGAAAGCTTGCTTGCTCAGAGGCGTGGGATCGGGGCGAGCCATGGCCCATCCGCTGAAGAGCCTCCCCGACACCACCCACTCCCCCAGTATCGTGAGATGCTCGTGCCGCGGGTCCGCCCTGATGCGATCCAGCAGAGTCGCAACTCTGCGCGTCTCCCCCTCGATCACTTGGACGAAATGGCCGTCCGGCTGGGCAAGGCAGCCTGTGATCCCGTCTCGCTGGTTGTTCACCAAAGATAATCGGAAGATTGCGTCTCGACTCGAGACGTCGTCGTGCGAAATGCAGGCCACGCTCCTGTAGACGACGCGGCGGAGTTCTTTTGCCAACTTGCGAATATCTTTCGATGCGCGACCAGCGACAGGGTTAGGCACACATCCGCTTAAGAAGCATCCCAGCCGGCGCCGATTGTCAGTCTGGTCGGCAGGCCGAACATCCGGGCCGGGAGAGACCTTACGCCGGCTCTGACCCGCCAGTGGAGGTTCCGAGCGAAGCGTCGGCCCCTGGAAGATCGCCGCGGGAAGGAACGCCACGGTTCCGCTGGGGTTTGGAAGGCTTCAAGCGGCGGCGGCGCTGCAGTAGCGATGGCGAGAGTATGGGTTTGAGCCCCTCGGAAAGCGGGAGCGACATGAGGGCTCGAGTCGCCGCTCATGCGTGGGCGGAGACGCCGATCGGGCCGCCGTCATCCTGGTCCCGCGCCCTGCGGACCGCGCTTGAGATCGTTCTCAGCTCGCGTCAACCGATGTTCATCGCCTGGGGCGACGAACTGACGTTCCTCTACAATGACGCCTATGCGGAGATACTCGCTCACAAACATCCCGCGGCGCTTGGTCGGCCTTTCAAGCAGGTCTGGGCGGACATCTGGTCTGACATCGAGCCGCTGATTAGCCGCGCCCTCAGCGGCAACGCCACATGGTCCGAAAACCTACCGCTCTCGATGGACCGGCGCGGTTTCGTGGAAGAGACCTACTGGACCTTCTCCTACTCGCCGATCCGCGACGACGACAACGTCATCGCCGGCATGTTCTGCTCCTGCATGGAGACGACGGCGCAGGTGATGGCGCATCGCCAGTCGGATGCCGAGCGTCAGCGGCTCTTCAAGATGTCGCGGGACCTGTTCGGCGTGGCGACGTTCGACGGCTACCTCACGTCCATCAACCCGGCCTGGTCGCTCGCCTTGCAGCGGCCCGAGGAGGAGCTGCTTTCACAACCCTTCTCGGAGATCATTCACCCGGACGATTTGGAAACGACCGTTGAGGTCTTGAAGGTCCTTGAGCGCGGTGAACCCGCTCACCAGTTTTTCATCCGGCTTCTCAAATCCGACGGCGAGGCCGTGTCGTTCGCGTGGTCGGCGGTGCCGGGCGGTGGCGGGGACGCGGGGGTGTTCTATACCGTCGGTCGGGACATGACCGAGGATCTCCGCCGGGAGGAAATGCTCCGACAGAGCCAGAAGATGGAAGCCGTAGGTCAGCTCACGGGCGGGCTCGCGCACGACTTCAACAATCTCCTGGCCGGCATCTCCGGGTCGCTCGAGCTGATCGAGGCGCGCGTGGCGCAAGGGCGGACCGCCGAGGTCAGCAAGTTCGTAACGGCCGCCAAAGGCGCCGCGAACCGCGCCGCGGCCTTGACGCACCGGCTGCTGGCGTTCTCCCGCCGTCAGACCCTCGCCCCCAAGCCCACTGACGTAAAGCGGCTGGTGAACGGTATGGGCGATCTGATCGCCCGGACCATAGGGCCGCAGATCGAACTCGAAACGATCAATGCTGCAGGCTTGTGGCCCAGCCTCATCGACCCCAACCAACTCGAGAACGCGATCCTGAACCTCTGCATCAACGCCCGCGACGCCATGCCGGAGGGGGGCAAGATCACGATCGAGACCGCCAATCGCTGGATGGACGCAACCAGCGCCAAGGAGCGAGGCATCGATCCGGGCCAATATATCTCGGTCTGCGTTTCCGACACGGGCGTAGGCATGCCGCCCGAGGTGCAGGCCAAGGCTTTCGATCCGTTCTTCACGACCAAGCCATTGGGGGTCGGAACGGGGCTGGGCCTGTCGATGATATATGGCTTCGCCAAACAGTCCGGAGGCTCGGTCTCGATCTACTCTGAGCTCGGCCAGGGCTCGATGGTCTGCGTCTACCTTCCCCGCCACCTGGGGACGTTTGACGAGCATGACCTCCCTGAGGAACGGGCCGCTGCGCCTCGCGGAGATGGGGAGACGGTGCTGGTGATCGATGACGAACCGACGGTCAGAATGCTCGTCGGAGAGGTCCTGGCGGACCTGGGATACAATGCGATCGAGGCTGAGGACGGGCCATCAGGCCTGGCGGTTCTCGAGTCGTCCGCCCGCATCGACCTCTTGATCACCGATGTCGGCTTGCCCGGCCTGAACGGGCGGCAAGTGGCGGATGCCGGCCGACTGCAACGTCCCGACCTGAAGGTCCTGTTCATCACAGGGTTTGCGGAGAACGCAGTCCTTAGCCACGGGCATCTCGACCCGGGGATGCACGTCATGACGAAGCCGTTCGCACTCGACGCCCTGGGCACGAAGATCAGAGAGCTGATCGAGGCTCCTCAACGAAGCTGACGCCTAGGCCGGAATGTCAGCGAGTTGAGCAGTCCGGCTCCGTCAGAAATACTCCGCCCCCGTCGGGCACTGCGCCGCCAGGCGCCGGGCCGTGATCGTCGCCGGGATGTACGGGCTCCAGACGCCCGCCGCCCGGATGGAGGCGCCGCCGCGGAAGCTGAACTGCTCCGGCTGATACGTCCCGTTCAACCGCACCCGCACCTGACGGCCGCTGCGCGAGACGCAGGAGCCCTCGAACCGGGCGTTCCCGTTGCCGACGTCCCGGGTCGGATAGGTGCAGCGGTAGTGGCGCGTCGACAGGCCGCCGAAGAAGCGGTTGATCTCGCTGGGGCGGACGCATTTGGTCTCGGTGTCGCGCTGGCCGACGGCGCTGGTCGTATACTGCCAATAGCCGGGCAGGACGGGCGGCGTCGCCGACTGCGGCTGGGGAGCCGGACCGGCCATCGGGGCGCTCGCCAGCAGAAGGGCTCCGACCAGAACGGGGGCGGTGCGGATCAGGACGGACGGCTTCATCAAACGGAATCCTCGGCGGCGGACATTCGTCATATAGTCTGAAGCCATAGATGGCGGCATTTGAACGGCGGCTGAACGGCCTCTCGCGCCTTGACGCGACGGGCGGTCTTCCACTATACGGCCCCCTCTCGCGCGGGGAGCAGTCCCTGCGCGCTTCTGTTTCATGCGCCCGCGACGTAAGCGGGCCGCTCCGCCAAGGATAGTCAGATGTCGCGTCGCTGCGAACTCACCGGTATCGGCCCCATGGTCGGCCACAGCGTGAGCCACTCGAACGTCAAGACCAAGCGCCGCTTCCTGCCGTCGCTGAAGACGGTCAAGGTCGCCTCGGAAGCTCTGGGCCAGTCGTTCAGCCTGCGCATCTCGAACGCCGCCCTGCGCACCCTTGACTTCAAGGGCGGTCTCGACCCCTTCATCGTCAAGGCCAAGGACGAGCAGCTGTCGGTCGCCGCCCAGCGCATCAAGCGCCAGGTGAAGGCCAAGCTGGCCGAGCAAGCCGCCGCCTGATCGGCGAGGCCATCAAACTCTCAAAGGGCCGGCGGAAACGCCGGCCCTTTTGCTTTGCGCCCCGCCTCCCTTGCGCGACCGCAGCCGCCGTCTAGGCTGTCGGCTTCGTCCCTGGGAGCCTGTCCTTGACCCTCGCCGCCTGCCGCGCCGCCTTGGCCGGCGCCTCGCTGTTCGCCCTCGCCGCCTGCGCCTCGGCGCCCGCCGCCCAGACCCTGCCTTCCGTCGGGGAGCCCTCATCGACCGTTGAGCCCGCGCGCGAGTCCACCGCCTTCACCCTCCGCACCGACCAGCCGCGCACGCCCGAGCAGGAGGCGATGCGGTTCGACAAGGCCGACCTCTCGATCCGGGTGCTGCCTGGCCAGAGGGCCATCGACGCCGTCGCCGTGCTCGACTTCTCCGCCACAGCGCCCCTCGCCGCCGTGGTCGTCGAACTGGACACCCTGCTGACGGTGTCCTCGGTGCAGGTCGACGGCCGCGAACTGGCCGCCGGCGACTGGAGCAATCCCGAGGGCCGCATGACTATCCCGCTGCCCCGCAGGCTGGCGGCCGGCGAAAGCGTTTCCGTGCGGATCGCCTACGCCGGCCAGCCCCGCGTAGCGCCGCGCGCCCCGTGGAACGGCGGCTTCGTCTGGGCCAACACGGCGAACGGCTCCCCGTGGATCGCGACGGCGGTGCAGCCCGAGGGTTGCGACCTGTTCTGGCCGTGTATCGACAGTCCGTTGGCCGAACCGAAGCGGGTCGACCTGCACATCACCGTGCCCTCCAACCTCGCCGCGCCGTCGAATGGCAGGTTCATGGGGACGGTCGATCACGGCGACGGCTGGACCACCTGGAACTGGAGCGCCGCCCACCCCAACACCTACGCCATCGCTCTCAACATCGGCCCGTACGACGAGGTGAAGGCCGACTACCGCAGCCGCTTCGGCAATGTGGTGCCGATGTCGTACTGGCATCTGCGCTCGGACGACCCCGCCAAGGTGCGGGCCCTGTTCGACCAGTTCGCCCCGATGATGGACTTCTACGAGGCGACCGTCGGCCCCTACCCATTCGGCGACGAGAAGATGGGGGTCGTAGAGACGCCCCACCTCGGCATGGAGCACCAGACGATCAACGCCTACGGCAACGAGTACAAGCTGGACGGCAAGGGGTACGACTGGCTGCTGCACCACGAACTGGCGCACGAGTGGTTCGGCAACCAGATGACCAACCGCAACGCCGACGACATGTGGCTGCACGAGGGGTTGGGCAGCTACATGCAGCCGCTCTACCTGCGCTGGCTGCACGGCGAACGCCTGATGCAGGCTGAACTGCAGGACCAGCGACGTGACCTGATCAACCGCTTCCCGGTCGTGTCGGGAGCGGAGCGGTCGGAGGACGAAGTCTATCAGGGCGACGTTGGTCCTGGGCTCGACATCTACAACAAGGGGTCGCTGATCGCCCACAGCCTGCGCCAGCTGATCGGCGACGAGGCGTTCTTCCGTTCGGTGACCCGGCTGGTGTACGGACGGCCTGATCCGCGCCCGGGGAACTTCGCCCCGCGCTACGCCACCACCGACGAGTTCCTCGGCATCGTCAACGAGGAGACAGGGCGCGACCTGACCTGGTTCTTCCGCGGCTACCTCTATCAGGCCGCCCTGCCCGACCTGCGCCAGCGCCGCGCGGGCGACCGGCTGGAGCTGGAGTGGATCACCGGCGACGGCGCCCCCTTCCCCATGCCGATCGAGATCGAGGTCGACGGCCAGCTGCGGACCGTAGCCATGACGGGCGGACGTGGAGCCCTGAACATTCCCGCGCGCGCCCACGTGTTGATCGACCCTGAGAACAAGGTCCTGCGCCGCCTGGAGTTCATCGAGACCTGGAAAGCCGCCGGTTCGCCCGACTAGACGGCCTCCGCCGTCACCGACTGCCGCACCAGTCGGCACGAACCCTGGGTCGTCAGGAAGGCGATGTCGGCCGCGTCGCGTCCGCAGGCGATGCGCACCAGTCCCTCGACCGGAGCCAGTCCGGTCGGATCGACCAGCCACCAGCCGTTCGACAGCCAGACCTCGAAGATGGCGTGGAAGTCGGGCGGATCCAGCTGATGGGCGAAGGCGCTGACCGCCCGCGCGGGAATGCCCGAAGCGCGGCACAGGGTGATGCCCATATGGGTGAAGTCGCGACACACCCCCGCCCGGTCGATGAAGGTGCGCGCCGCCGTCGTCTCGCTGTCTGAGGAGCCGGGCTCGTAATCGATCTCGGCCTTGATCCACTCGAGGATCTTCAGCACCCGGTCGCCGCCCACCGTGCCCCCGAAAGTCCGCTCGGCGAAGCGGCCGAACTGGTCCGACGGACAATAGCGGCTGGGATTCAGATAGGTCAGCACCTCGGCCGGAAGGTCGTTCCAGTCGTGCTGGACCGTAACGGGCGGCAGGCCCTTCAGCGTCCCGTTGTCGACCACCGCGTCATAGGTCAGCGCCACCTCGCCCGAAAGATGGGCTCGCAGGGTGCGGGCGCCGAACTCCTCGTCCTGATCCTCGATGAATTCGACCGGCGGTGTGGTGGCCAGTCGCTCCTCGATCACCGTCTGTCCCGGCCAGTGCGCGACCTGGATCTTGTAGATCGCATCCGTCGGCGGATCGAAGCCATAGACCAGTTCGGCGTGGACGCGGATTTTCATGCGGTCTCCAGGCGTGCGGAAGGAGCCCGGGCGGGCCTCCGGAAAGGGAACGACCCAGCGGCCGTGTCCGTTCTTCAAGCGGCAGGGGCTTTTTGTAAGCTGAGGATGTTTACCATGAAAATGCTCGTTTCGATGACGGCTCTCGCCGCGGCGGCCTTGCTGGCCGGCAGCGCTTCCGCCCAGATCGCGGGCGGACTGACGGGCCAGGTTGGCGGCTCGGCCAACGTCGGCGTGCCGGCGGTGGGTCAAGTCACACAGGGCGTCGGCTCCACCGTTCGCGAGGGCGGCCGTTTGGCGCGCGAGACCGCTCGCGACACCCGAGACATGGTTCGTGACGTACGGCCCGACGCCTCCGTCAGCGCCAATGCGAATGCGCGCGCCGACGCTCGGGTTGGCCGCGACGGCGCGGCGGTCGACACGGCGATCCAGACCGGAGCCATGGTCCACAGCTCCGACGGTCAGATGTTGGGCTCCGTGGTGGAGGTAACCCGCAACAACGCGGGCCGCGCGACCGCCTTCGTGGTCCGCTCGGCCGACGGGACGCTGCGCACGGTTCCGGCAGGCAGCGTTTCCGTCGACGGGCAGGTGCTCGTGAGCGGCTGGACCCAGGAGCAGTTCAACCGCCGCCGTCGTTAAGCCGCGCTCGAGCGGGGGCCTGCGTCATCGGCGCAGGCCCATCCCCGGCTACGGCTCCAGCTCGATGTCCCAGTATAGGTAGTCGAGCCAGCTCTGGTGCAGATAGTGCGGCGGGAACCGCCGTCCAAACTCCTGCAGTTGCCAGGCGTTAGGCCGGTGCGGCGCGCGGCGCAGCGGCATGCCCGCTTGCTGCGGCGTCCGCCCGCCCTTTCTCAGATTACAGGGCGAACAGGCGGCGACGATGTTTTCCCACGTCGTGCGGCCGCCGCGCGAGCGGGGAATCACGTGGTCGAACGTCAGCTGCTCGGTCGCGTGGCAGTACTGACAGGTGAAGCCGTCGCGCAGGAAGACGTTGAAGCGGGTGAAGGCCGGCTGGCGGTCCTGATCGACGTAGTTCTTCAGCGCGATGACGCTGGGCAGCGCCATCTCCATCGACGGACTGCGCACCACCTTGTCGTAAGTCGAGACCACGTCGACGCGGTCCTGATAGACCGCCTTGACCACTTCCTCCCACGGCCAGACCGATAGCGGATAGTAGGACAGCGGGCGGAAGTCGGCGTTCAGCACCAGCGCCGGCCAGCCGGACGGGGGACGGTGCAGGACCTGCATCAGGTCCTCTCCGCGAGGGCGAGGCTCATCGACGCGACCGGACTGAAGACACGTCTCCTTCCCTGACTATGGTCAAAGCCTAGTCTTGATTCGACGGCTTGGCGATGACCGGACGACGACGGTTCGGTAACGCTCAGCCGCGCGTCCGGGTCCCGGGGAAAGCGGGAAGACTCCAGCCCCAGATCAGCGCCCCGGCCCGCAGGGCGAAGCCGCAGGGCGCCGCGATGAGCGCCGCCGGCCAGGCGTCGAGGCCCAGCACCCGTCCGGCGACAAAGACCGTCGCCGCCAGCAGCGCGGCCGACACGGTGATCTCACGCCGCAGCAGGATCGACGGCTGTCCCGCCAGCAGGTCCCGGACCACGCCGCCGAAACAGGCCGTTAGAGCGCCCATGACGACGCAGATCAGCGGCGCCACGCCGACGGCCTCGGCCTTTGCCGCGCCGAGCACGCCGTAGGCCGCCAGCCCAATAGCGTCGAGCCACAGCAGGGCTCGGAACCGCCACGGGCGCGCTCCCACCATCCACACCGCCAGCGAAGCGGCCAGACAGACGGCGATGTACCGCCAGTCCTGCACCCAGAATACCGGCGCGCCGATCAGCAGGTCCCTAAGCGTGCCGCCGCCCACGCCGGTGATGGCGCCGAAGAAGGCGAAGGTGACGAGGTCGTGCCTTTGCTGCGCCGCCGCCAGGGCGCCGGTCGCCGCGAACACAGCCACGCCGGCGAAATCGAGCGCGCCCAGAACGGTCTCGGGGTCGGCCAGGGCGGGATCGACGATGGGGCTCACTTTGTCTTGCTCTCTATCGTCTCGCGCGCGGCGCTCGCCTGCTTGAGAGAGGGATGGTCCTCCAGCACGACGTCGCCGCGCTTGACCGCGCCATACCACCCCCAAAGCAGATGCGCCGCAACCGACCGGTGCGGCCGCCAGCGTTCGGCGCGGGCGACGGCCTGTTTCTCGCCCGGTCGAACGGCCGCCCCGTCGGCCCAGCGGATCGCCTCCTGCAGCGCGATGTCGCCGCCCGGGAACACGTCCATCCGTCCCTCGCAGAACATCAGGAAGGTCTCCGCCGTCCACCGGCCCACCCCCTTGATGGCGACCAGGCGCGCGATGGCCTCATCGTCCGACAGCCGCTCCAGATGGTCGAAGTCGATCCGGCCGTCCTGATGAGCGCGGGAGATCTCGTGGCCGTAGTTCGCCTTCTGCATCGACAGGCCGAAGCCGCGCAGGGTCTCGACGTCGCGCGCCAGCACCGCCGACGGCGTGACCTCTCCGTCCAGCCCTTGAACGACCCGGCCCCAGATCGCCGCCGCGGCCGCCAGCGACACCTGCTGTTCGACGATCATGCGGAACAGGCCCTCGAAGCCGCCGCGCCGGCTGCGCCACTCGAAGGGCGGGGTCTGGTCCAGTGCGCGGGCCAGCGCCGGGTCGCACTCCGCCAGCTCTCGCCGGGCCGCCGTGATGTATTCTGAAGCGGGATGTGCGGGCATGGGCCTCTGTCGACAGCGGAGCTTGGCCGATCTAGCCTCGGCCCATGCGCAGTCTGGACGAACTCCTCCACCCGATCACCCCGGAAGGGCTCCGGGCTGAATCCGAGGGCCGGAAACCGCTGCACATTCTGGCGGATCAACGGGCCGGCGCGCTGAAGCGCAGCTGACCATGTTCGTCACCCGTTTCGCGCCGTCGCCGACCGGTCGCCTGCACCGGGGGCACGCCTTCTCCGCCCTTACGGCCGAGCGCGCCGCGCGAGAGGCGGGCGGGCGCTTTTTGCTCCGAGTCGAAGACATCGATCCGACCCGCTGCAGACCGGAGTACGAGGGGGCGATCATCGAGGACCTGACCTGGCTGGGCCTCAAATGGGAACACCCCGTCCGGCGCCAGTCGGATCACCTTCCGGAGTACGGCGCCGTTGTCGAAGCCCTGGATCGCCAAGGCCTGCTCTACCGCTGTTTCCGCACCCGCAAGGAGGTGCTCGACGCGATCGGAGACGCACCGCACGGCCCGTCCGAAGCCGCGCGGCCGGGCCCGCATTCCGCCGAGGAGGAAGCCGCTTTGCTGGCCGCGGGCCGATCCTTCGCCTGGCGCCTGTCGCTCGACCGCGCCCGCGACTTGCTTGGCGGACGGGCGTGGGAGGCGCTGTCCTTCATCGAGGAGGGCGAAGGCCCCGGCGGCGAGCGGGGCCTGATTCGCGCGCGGCCCGAGACCGCCGGCGACGTCGTGCTGGCGCGCAAGGACGCCGGGACCGCCTACCACGTCGCCGTCACCCACGACGACGCGCTGCAGGAGATCACCCATGTCGTCCGGGGTTGCGACCTGTTCGAGGCGGCGCACATCCAGGTGCTGATCCAGACGCTGATGGGCTGGCCCACGCCGACGTACCGCCACCACCGCCTGCTGTCCGGCGCCGACGGCAGACGCTACGCCAAGCGCGACCGGTCGGTGACACTGGCGGAGATCCGGGCGGCGGGCGTCGCCGCGGCTGACTTGAGGGCGGAGCTCGGCTTCTAGGCCGCCAGTCGTCCGACCGCCTTGTCGCCCGGCATCACGACGTCCTTGTCCGTAGGCTCCTCGACGCCCGGCGCGCCTAGGCGGTTCAGGATGTGTCGGATCACGTTCAGCCGCGCCGTCTTCTTGTGGTCGGTCGCGATGACCGTCCACGGCGCATGGCCGCTGTGGGTCTCCTTCAGCATCCGGTCCCGGGCGGCGGAATAGGCGTCCCACCGCTTCTGCGCCTCGGCGTCCAGCGCCGACACCTTGAACCGCTTCAGCGGGTCCTCGACCCGCTCACGGAGACGGTCGGCCTGCTCTTCCTTCGAAATGTCGAACCACAGCTTGATCAGCAGCACGCCGTCGTCGGTCAGCAGCCGCTCGAACCGCGGCGCGTCCTTCAGGAACCGCTCGTACTGTTCGGGCGTGCAGAAACCCATCACCGGCTCGACCCCGGCGCGGTTGTACCAGGAGCGGTTGAACAGCACCGTCTCGCCCGCCCCCGGCAGATGGGGCGCGTAGCGCTGGAAGTACCACTGCTCGGCCTCATGCTCGCTCGGCTTGGACAGGGCGATCACCCGTGTCTGCCGCGACGACATGTATTCGGTCACCCGCCGGATCGAGCCGTCCTTGCCCGCCGCGTCGCGGCCCTCGAACAGGACGACGGTGCGCCGTCCCTGTTCGATCGCCCAGGCCTGCGCCTCCACCAGCCGCAGCTGCAGGCGCGCCAGTTCGGTGTCGTAGTCGGCTGTCTTGCTCATCCGGCCACCATGGGCGCGTGGATGAAGCGCCGCAACAGACCGAGGCTTCGATTGCCTTGCGGCGCCGTCCAGCCGACACTGCCCGCATGAAGCGCGACTTCGCCGATTTCTGGAACCTGCTGTGGGAGTTGACGCTGGGGGTCTGCGCGATGTTCGCGCTGATCAACGCCTTCGTTCCGCCCCAGGACCTGCCGTGGAAGCCGCTGGACCTGACCCGACCGCTGGGCGTGGCGACCACGGCCAAGGTGGCGCAGTTCGAGGTGCCCCGCAGCGCCGCGCCCGAACGCGTCGCCGCCAGCACCGAGGCCTGCATGCAGGTGCTGCGCGAGGCCGGCGTCACCGTCGAACGGGCCGAGGACAAGGACGACGGGAGCTTCTGCGTCGTCCATGGCGCGGTGCGGATCACCGGCGGGGCGGTCACCCCGCTGGCCGGAACCCCGGTGATGCAGTGCCCGCTGGCGGTGCGCTACGTGCTGTGGGACCGGCAGGTGATGCAGCCGGCGGCCGAGGCTGCCTTCGGCAGCCGGGTCGCGCGGGTGACCGAGGTGGGCACCTACGCCTGCCGCCGCGTCTACGGCCAGACGGCGACCGACGCCAAGCCCAGCGAGCACGCCCGCGCCAATGCGCTGGACATCGGCGGCATGACGCTGGCGGACGGCCGCAAGGTGTCGGTGCTGGCTGACTGGAGCGGCCAGGGCCCCGCGGGAGCCGAGGGCTCGACCTTCCTGAAGCGGATCCGCGACGGCGCCTGCCGGGCCTTCGGGACCACGCTGTCGCCCGACTACAACGCCGCTCACGCCAACCACCTGCATCTGGACGGGGCCGCCCGGCGCGACGCCCGGGGCCTGTGCAGCTGATCGGCGTTCACCATCCGGGTGATTCGTTTGCGGTTGACCGTCCCGGATTTGCGGGAGAAAACATCGCCGCAGTCCGGATTTCGCGCGGCTTCCAACCCCGTGCCTGCTCCTTCGCCTGATCGAGCCGTCCAGATGGACTGACGGGCGTCCCTCGAGGGGCGTCTGCCTGGAAAGCGCGTTCAGGAGACGCAATATGGCGACCGGCACGGTCAAGTGGTTCAACCCGACCAAGGGTTTCGGCTTCATCCAGCCCGAGGGCGGCGGACAGGACGTTTTCGTCCACATCACCGCCGTTCAGAAGGCGGGCCTGCAAGGCCTCGATGAGAACGCCAAGGTCTCGTACGAGCTGGAATCCCAGCGCGGCAAGACCTCGGCGATCGACCTCAAGGTTCTCTGAACCCACGGACATCACCATCACGGAGAGGGCGCGGCGGCTTCGGCTGCCGCGCCCTTCTTCTTGGCCGACGACCATTGGGCGAGGACGACCCCCGCCAGCACGGCGGCGCCGCCGGCCAGTTGCGGCGCGGTCATGTGCTCGGCGAACAGGATCCAGCCCAGGATCGCGGCCACCACCGGCTGCAGCAGCACGGTGACCGAGGTCAGGGCCGCGGGCAGCCGGCCCAGCGACCAGGCCACGCCCCCCTGCCCCGCCACATGCACCAGCCCGAGCCCGGCGCAGGCGGCCCAGCCGCCGGTCGAGGCGGGCCACAGCGGCTCGCGCAACACCACCGCCACAGCCAGCAGCAGCGGCGCGCCCAGCGCCGTCGACCACAGCATGATCCGGCCCGCCGAGCTCTCGCCCCGCGCCTGTTTGACGACGAGGAAATAGCCCGCGTACCAGAGCGCCGTGACGAGGGCGAAGACGTCGCCCAACCGGGGGTTCGAGCCCTGCCGCCCGTCCGCGCCCATCGACATCGCCAGCGCCCCGGCCACCGCGACGGCCAGGGCGACGACGAACAGGCCCTTCGGCCGCTCGCGCAGCAGCAGCCACGCCGCCAGCGTCACCACCACCGGCGTCAGGTTGGTCAGGACCGTGGCGTTGGCCACCGAGGTCATGGCGATGCTGTAGTGCCAGAACGACAGGTCCAGCACGAAGAACAGCGCCGCCAGACCCATCCATTTCGTCGGCCGCCCGACCCCGCCCGCGCCGTCCTTCCCGCGCCGCGTCAGCACCAGCAGCAGCGGCAGGGCGAAGGCGAAGCGCCAGAAGCCCGCGGCCGCCGCGCCTGTGTCGGCGAACCGCACCAGGATCGGGGCCAGCCCCAAGACCGCCGCCGAGACGATCAGCACCGGGAGAGCCAGGGCGGCGCGAGGGTTGGACGGGGTCGGAAAGGGGCGGCCGGTCATGTCCCGCTGTAGCCCCCGACCGCGTCCGGCGAAAGCGGCCGCCGCCAGCGTCGGCTCGGCGACACAGGAACGCCCGCGCCCGCCAGCGGGTTGACCGGCACAACACCTGAAGGAGAGCCCGACATGGCCACCACGACCCAATCCCGTTCCGACGGCGGCGCGATGATCAAGCGCGTCATCGGCATCGCCCTGCTGCTGATCGGCCTCTACGTCGTCTATGACGGCTACGTCGACGGCGAGACCCTGACCATGGTCCTGGGCGCCGCCTCCATCCTCGGCGGCCTCGCCTTCCTGTTCTCCCCGGCGAAGCGCAACCGCAGCCTGAGCTGATCGGGGTCGGGAAGGCCGGACCCGCGGAAAATCGCGAAAGCCGGTCTTTCCGACACTGCCGACCCGGCTGAGCCAAGGCGGCGCGGTCATGCGGCGCCCTCCGCTTCGGCGTCCGGATAGCGGGCCGCCTGCTCCGCGCTCCAGTCGGCGTGGACGCGGTCCAGCCGGGCCAGCTCGGCCTTCAGGTCCTCGTATTCGGGCGGCAGGGCGCGCCCGGCGACCATGTCCTGCGCCAGCCGCAGCGCCTGTTCGCGGACGAACATCCGCATCATGCCCTGACGCGCCTCGAACGCCGCCTCCTCGCGCGCCGGATCGGCCTCGGCCCAGTCCAGCAGGTCGTTGAGCCGGGCGATCTCGGCGGCGGCGCGGGCCAGCCGCACGGCGTTCAGCCCCTCGCCCGCCTTCACCGCATG
>NZ_DASWNO010000108.1:0-3012 GCF_036399195.1 Brevundimonas sp. | reverse complement strand
CACGGTGGACTTGCCGACGCCGCCCTTGCCGCTGGCGATCGCGAGCACGCGCCGGACGTGAGCGGGGCGGTCGGTGGGGACCGGCGCCTTCGGGCGGCCCTGATCCACGGCCTGCGGCGACAGGCTGGCGCGGCGCGGGGGCGCGGCGGGCGCGGTCTCGGCGCTGAGGACCACGAAGGCGCGCTCAACGCCCGGCAGCGCCTTGAGAGCCGCCTCGGCCGCGTCCCGGACCGGGGCGTAGAGGGCGGCGTCCCCTGCGGCCACCTCGAGCGCGAAGCCGGCGCGGTCGTCGGCGACGACCAGCCCCTGCACCAGCCCGGCGGCCGCAAGCCCGCGGCCGCTTTTGGGGTCGATGACCGCATCAAGGGCGGCGAGCACGGCGGAACGGTCGGGCAAGGCGGGTCCTGGGCGGGTTGCCGGGGCGGAGCTCCCGTTCTATCGCCGAACGCCCCCTGCCCGCGAGCGCCAATTGTCCCACCCCCTGATCCAGCTGATCGCCGGGCCGACCGCCTCGGGCAAGTCGCGGCTGGCGCTGGAAATGGCGGAGAAGACCGGCGCCGTCGTCGTCAACGCCGACAGTCAGCAGCTTTACGCGGACCTGCGGGTGCTGAGCGCCCGACCCTCAGAGGCTGACGAGGCGGCGGCGGAGCACCGGCTCTATGGCGTGGCGGACGCCGCCGATCCGTGGTCGGTCGGCCGCTGGGGCCGCGCCGTGGGGCCGCTGCTGGCCGAGCTGGCGGCGCAGGGACGGACGGCGGTCATCGTCGGCGGGACGGGTCTCTATTTCACGTCCCTGACCAAGGGCTTGGCGGATATTCCGGAGGTGCCGCATCCGGTTCGGGACGCAGCCGCGACAGCCTTCGGCATGCTCGGCGAGCCGGAATTCCGGCGCAGGCTGGCGGAGATCGATGCGGACGCAGCGGCGCGGATCGAGGCGGGGGACCGCCAGCGTCTGACGCGGGCCTGGGCCGTCGCCGAGCACACCGGCCGCGCCCTTTCCGACTGGGCCGCCGACACACGGCCGATGCTGGCGGAGGGATCATGGACGGGTCTGGTGGTCGAGCCGGCCCGCGAAGTCCTCTACGCCCGCTGCGACGCGCGGGTGGGGCGAATGGTGGATCAGGGCGCGCTGGACGAGGTGAAGGCGCTGGTCGCGCGGAGGCTGGATCCGGCGCTCCCGGCGATGAAGGCGGTCGGCGTGCGGGAGTTCGCCGACGCCCTGTCCGGCGAGATCAGCCTTGAAATCGCGATTGAGCGCACCCGCCAGGCCACCCGGAACTACGCCAAGCGGCAGCTGACCTGGTTCCGGAACCAGACGCCGGACTGGCCGCGGCATCCCGGGTTCGCCTGACGCGCCTTGGAAACCGGGGCTCCTTGCCCTATATTGAGCCTGTTCGGGTTCGCCCGGACTATGGCGATAAACGCGCTTGTAATAAGCGGACCGGACCCGGGTGCGATTCCCGGCGGCTCCACCATTTCCTCCCGTGTATCGGCGGGCGGTGCGGGGCCGACTAGCATCGACGGACGTGTAAAGAAGACTGCTTTCGCTCGTCCTGGCCCACCGTATCGGGCCATTTTCTAACTGCGAACGATAACTTCGCTGGAGAAGTCGCTCTCGCCGCGTAAGCGGTTCGGGTGATTTCGAACACTTAAGTCCTGGGGGATCAGTTCCTCAGGCGGGGCCCGCCGGGAGCCTGGCAACAGAATCCCGGCACTTTCCTCCCGCTTTACCCTCTCGCCGTCTTTCGCCCGCGGGCCCGCGCGTCTAAACCCTCGACTGCAACGCCGAGGGACCCGATGGCCGACGAGACCCCGCCAGTCGACGAGATGCACTACGAGCAGCTGGCGCAGGACGCCCTGCGCGGCGTCATCCGAGCGGCGCTGGAGCGCGCCGCCATGCCCGAGGGCATCCCCGGGGCCCACCATTTCTATGTGACCTTCAAGACCCGCGCGCCCGGCGTCAGCGTCCCGCCCGACATCATGGCCAAATATCCGGACGAGATGACGGTCGTGCTGCAGCACCAGTACTGGGACCTGAAGGTCGAGCCGAACCGGTTCTCGGTGATGCTGAAGTTCGGCGGCATGCCCAAGGTGCTGGCCATGCCCTATACGGCGGTGACGCGGTTCTACGACCCGTCGGTGCAGTTCCTGCTGCAGTTCGAGGCGCCCGCGACGGTCGAGCAAATCGCCGCGGAGGTCGCGGAAGCCGCACCCGCCGCCCCCCCGCCCTCGGATGGCGGCGACGACGGACCCAAGGTCGTGTCGCTGGACCAGTTCCGGAAGAAGTAGGCCCTTCCCCTCTCGCCGATGTCGGCTAACCTCGGTCATCCGGGGTGGAGAGCGGTTATGGCACGAGGATGGATCATCGCGCTGGGCCTTTGGCTAGCGGTGTCGGCGACGGCGGCGGCCCAGAGCCCGACGGCCCCGACCCGGTTCGACAACTGGACGTCGCTGTTCGTCTCGGCCGATTGGCGCGACGGACGGGGCCGACCGATCGAAGCGTTCGACAACGCCCGGCGCGATCTGGTCGAAGCCTTCCTCGCGGCGGGCCTGCCGCGCGAAACCATGGTCGATTACAGCCTGCGGCCGACGCCCGGGATGATCGAGGTGACCGCCTCCAACATCGTCGACGGGCTGACCGAAACGGCGGGACGCGGGCAGGCCGGCTGCCTGCTGTATTTCACCTCGCACGGCTCCCCCACATCCATGGTGTTCGGCGACGCCGCCCCGATGACCCCGGACATGATGGTCAACATCGTGCGCCGGGCCTGCGGCGCCCGGCCGACGGTGGTGATCGTCTCCGCCTGCTACTCCGGCATCTTCGTCGAGGGGCTTAAGGCGCCGAACCGGATGGTGTTGACCGCCGCCAGTCGCACGCGCTCCTCGTTCGGCTGCGGGGCGGGCGAGCGCTATCCGTGGTTCGACGGATGCGTGCTTGAGACCCTGCCGACGGCCGCGGATTTCCTCGCTCTCGCCGCAGGGGCGCGGGCCTGCGTCGCCAGCAAGGAACAG
>NZ_DASWNO010000107.1:0-11307 GCF_036399195.1 Brevundimonas sp. | reverse complement strand
GCGTGACGGACAACTTCCTCGAACAATTCCGCGGCGCGAAGTCGATCAACGACATGAACCGCATCGCTCTCTCGGAAGAGTTCGACGGCAACCCGCTGGCCGACATGGCCGCCGCGGCTGCTCAGGAAATCGAACTGTCCCGTCAAGCGGGCCTGCAGGTCAGCGGCGATCACCGCGACTCGACGATCACGCGCGCCTACGCCGCCGTTGGCGCCGTTCAGGCGTCGCTGGCTCGTCGCCTGTCGAACGGCATGCAGTTCCTGGCCTCGGTCGGCTCCAACGGTCCGTTCATCGGCCTGTTCGGCACCGTCTACGGGATCATGAACTCGTTCATCGGCATCGCGAACACCAACACGACCAACCTCGCCGTCGTCGCCCCCGGTATCGCCGAGGCGCTGCTGGCCACCGGTATCGGTCTGTTCGCGGCCATCCCCGCGGTTATCTTCTACAACTACTTCAACACCCGCATCTCGGCCTACGGCACGCGGTCGGACGGCTTCTCGGCCGAACTGACCAACGCCATCTCGCGTAACCTCGACAAGGGAGCTTAAGCCCGATGGCCGCCAAACTTTCAGGCGGCGGCGGCGGCAAGTACAACGTTGAGCAGAATAGCGAGATCAACGTCACGCCGTTCGTGGACATCATGCTGGTCCTGCTCATCATCTTCATGGTCGCGGCGCCCCTGGCGACCCCGTCCGTGGAGGTGAAGTTGCCGACAGCTGTCGCGCCGCCCCAGACGAACCCGCCGGTGCCGATCTACATCTCGATCCAGGGCAATGGTCAGGCGTACCTTGGCGATTTCCCGGTAAGTCTGGACGAGATCGGTCCCGAGCTGACCGGCCAGATCGGACGCCGCAATCCCGCGGACGAGCGCATCTTCATCCGTGCCGACCGCACGACCCGATACGGCGACTTCATGCAGGTCATGAATTCGCTCCAGGACAACGGCTTCTATTCCGTGGCCTTGGTCGGCGAAGATAACTCGACCCAGTAGGAACGATGGTAATATGACAGATATCGAGTATCACCGTTCCAGGTACGACGCGCCGAAGCCTAAGGGCCTGTTCGGCGTCCCTCCGGGTGTGCTTCTGGTCAGCCTTTTGATCGTCGCCCTGCTGTTCGCGATCCTGGCGTTCTACTTCATCAACGCCCGCTTCACGCTGAAGCAGATCACCTACTCCGACGACGCCGTGGACGTGGAGATCATCGAGCCGATCCCGCCGCCTCCGCCGCCGCCGCCGCCTCCGCCGCCTCCACCGGACACGCCCCCGCCGCCCAAGCTGCAGGTGCGCGTGCCCGCACCGGTCACGACGGTGACCCCGCCGCCGCCGGTGAACATCACGCCGACCAAGAAGGAAGACCGGGTCGAGTACACGGGTCCGCCCGTGAACATTCCCGGACCGCCCCCGCCTCCGGCTCCGCCGGCTCCGCCGCGGCCGTCGGTGATCACCAACCCCAGCTGGTCGCGCCAGCCGGTCGGCGAGTTCCCGGAGCGGGCCATGTCCCGCGGGATCGAAAGCGGCTCGGTGGTCCTGAACTGCCTGGTCAGCCCCAACGGCAGCCTCTCGGACTGCAATGTTGTGAACGAGGATCCTTCGGGAGCCGGGTTCGCAGCGGCGGCCCAGGCCGGCGCCCGCCGGGCCCGACTGTCGCCGCGAACCGTGGACGGCGCTGCCGTCGGCGCCCGGGTCACCTTCACGACCCGGTTCCGCGCCGAGTAGGACCGACTGCCAGAGACGAACGCCCCGGAGTCATCTCCGGGGCGTTTTTCATTGCGCCGGACCGAAGCCTCCGCTCGGGGACACCAAACGGAGCCTTTGACAGTCCCGATCATTATGGCGACGCCATTATCGGAGACCCCCATGAAAGCCCTCGCATCCCTCGCCCTCGCCGCCGCCGGCCTCGCCGCCCTCGAAGGCTGCGCCTACAACGAGACCTTGGGCCGCAACCAGCTGCTGATCGTCGATGACAGCGCTTTGACGCAACAGGCGGACGCCGCCTGGGCGGAAACCCTGCGGACGCAGCGGGTGTCCAGCGACGCCGCCGCTAACGCCCGCATCCGGCGCGTCGGCGACAAGATCGTCCAGGCCGCCGGGCTGACCGATCGCCGCTGGGAATACGCGCTGTTCGTCAGCGACAGTCCCAACGCCTTTGTCCTGCCCTCCGGCAAGATCGGAGTGACGACCGGCCTGCTTGGGCTGGTCCAGAACGACGATCAACTCGCGACCGTGCTCGGCCACGAGGTCGGCCATGTGATCGCGCGCCACGCCGCCGAGCGCTATTCCACCAACGCGGCGACCGGGCTGGTGCTCAGCGGCGTCCGCGGCGTCGCCGGCGACTACGGACAGGCGGCGGCCTCGATCGGCGGTCTCGGCGCGCAGCTCGGCGTCTTGCTGCCGTTCTCGCGCAACCACGAGCTGGAGGCCGACCGTCTCGGCGTCGACTACCTCCAGCGCGCCGGCTACCGCCCCTCCCAAGCCGTCGCCCTGTGGCGGCTGATGGCGCAGCAGCGTCAGGGATCGACGCCGGAGTTCGCCTCCACCCACCCGTCGGACGCGAGCCGGATCGCCGCGCTGGAGAGCTACATCGCCAGCCGCGGCTGGGCCTGACCCTGGGCGCAATATTCCGCGCCGGGTTGCTTGATCGTACGGGCGCGGGCCGGTAGAACCCGCGCTCGCGTCGCCCTGCGGGGTTTGCGCCGCCTTAGCTCAGTTGGTTAGAGCGCCGGTTTGTGGAACCGGAGGTCCTCAGTTCAAGCCTGAGAGGCGGTACCATCCTCCCGTGACCGGGAAGGACTCGTGGGCATGAGCGACAGCCTCCGCACGAACGTCGCCGTCGGCTGGGACCCGGTACAGTACAGCCGCTACGAGGTCGAACGGGACCGCGCCGCGCAGGATCTGATCGCCCGCATCCCCTCTGACCTCCAGCCCGCCCAGATCTGGGATCTCGGCTGCGGCGCCGGCGTCCACGCCGCCCAACTGAAGCATCAGTATCCCGACGCTGCCGTCCACGGCCTGGATTCAAGCCCCGCCATGCTTGGTCGCGCCCGGCTGCTGGACTTCAATATCGACTGGCGGCAGGCGGACCTTCGCGACTGGCGGCCGGAACGCCCGGCCGACCTCGTCTTGGCCAACGCCTCGCTGCACTGGCTGCCGGACCACACGACCCTGTTCCCGAGGCTCGCCACGACATTGGCCCCCGGAGGGGTGCTCGCGGTGCAGATGCCGATGGCCTGGGACACGCGTCATCATCGGGTGCTGCGCGATGTGGCCGCGCAGGGCCCATGGGCCGACCGACTCGACGCCGTGGAGGCGATCGCGCCGCTGCTTCCGATCGAGGCCTACTACGGCCTGCTGACTGAGCTTTGCACCGTGGACATCTGGTGCACGACCTATCTGCATGTCCTGCGCGGACCGGACCCGGTGCTGGAGTGGATGTCAGGGACGGCCCTGCGCCCCTATCTGGCGGCCCTGGCGGCCGACGAGGCTATGACGCGGGCTTTTCTTTCCGAGCTCGCCGCACGGCTGAGCGAGGCGTTTCCGCCCGGGCCGGACGGTGTGACCCTGCTGCCGTTTCCTCGCCTGTTCCTGATGGCGCGGCGCGCCGCCGAAGCCTGAGGCCGCTGACCGGCCCGTCGAGCGCAGCCAAGGCGTCCTTGGCGGCGCGGTAGCCGGCGGCGACGCCCGCGTCGAAGCCCTTCCAGTCACGAATATCCACGCCATCGGGCGTCGGCTGGATCAACAGGTCGGTCGCGGCGCGGGAGCTGACCAGATCGGCGTCCGTTGTCAGCGTGGCTGAGCGCATCAGGATGGAGACGATCGGCGGGCCGCGGCGCCAGGCGCCGGTTGCGATCAGCCGCCAGATCGAGGGCGGATGCTCCACCAGCGCCGGATCGACCCCGCGGGTCTCCGACATGTCCACGCCGATGACGGGCCCTCCATGCATCTGGCGCATCACCTCGGCCGGCAGGTTCTTAAGCACCGCGCCGTCCACCAGCACCTGCCCGTCGATGACGATGGGGGGCAGGATGCCGGGAATGGCGATGGAAGCCCGCATCGCCCGCCGCATCAGCCCGCGCCGGTGCACCTCGATCTTGCCGCTGGTGAGATTGGTCGAGACGGCGAAGAAAGGCCGGACCAGGTCGGCCATGTCGATGTCGCCATAGGCCTCCTCCAGCAGGCGGTCGACCTTTCGAGCCCGCACCATGGCCAGCATCGGGAAGGCGATGTCCGAGAGCGGATCGCTTTTGACGAACGCCGTCCGGATGCGCTCCTCGAGCTGTTCCTGGGTCCAGCCCAAGGCGGGACCGGCGGCGATGACCGCGCCCATGGATGCGCCGCCGACGAAGTCGATCGGCACGCCCGCCTCGTGCAGGGCCCTCAGGACGCCGATGTGGGCGTAGGCCCGCGCGCCGCCGCCGGACATCACCACACCCACGGCCGTTCCGGTGATCACCCGGCCCATCCGGTCCGCGTCCGCCTGGTCGCCGTCCACGGCCTGAAACCAGCGGCCGGGCTGGATCGCGTCCAGCCAGACGGCTGTGTTCGCCGGACGGGCCATGCGCGGGTCACGCAGCAGGATCAGATCGGTCCTCCGTTGGTCCAGCACGCCGGAATGCGGCATCGGCCGGTTCGGCGGCGCCGTCAGCCCGTTCCCAACCACGAAGACTTTGTCCACCTGCCGCGCGCACAGGGCGGCCCAGGCGGGT
Organism: Brevundimonas sp.; assembly: GCF_036399195.1. Taxonomy (GTDB): domain Bacteria; phylum Pseudomonadota; class Alphaproteobacteria; order Caulobacterales; family Caulobacteraceae; genus Brevundimonas. Next base: position 6,599 of record NZ_DASWNO010000107.1, on the reverse strand, counting down.
TCGTCCTGCTCCGCGACGTAGAGAACGAAGTCGTGGGTGTCCTCGACGCGGCTGAACCACTCCGTCGCCGACGACAGGGCGGACTGGTCGATGACCTGGCACGAAAAGCCCGCGGCCTCGATGGAGGCGGCGATCCGTTCAACGAAGGCGCGGATTGGTCGGGCGCGGGCCGAGATGAAGCCGAACACGCTCGGCTCGCCTCCGCCGGACCGCTGGTCCCGCGCCCGCTGCATCATCAGCCGCGACAGCTCGACCATCAGGTCCGGCTCAGTGCGCGCGGCTTCGAAGAAGGCGTCACGCGGCAGGGCCAGGATTTCGCAGTCGCGCAGGGCGACCACGTCCGCCGTGTGCGCCGTGCCGGCGAGCATGGCCATTTCGCCGACGGGCTCTCCGGGACGGATGACGCCGACGAACTGCGGCGGCCGGCTGTCGTCGGGGTCGCGGCGAAAGACGCCGAGGCGGCCGCTGCGGAGCAGGTAGAGGGTGTCGGCGACATCGCCCTCGCCGAACAGGGTCTCGCCGCCCGTCAGCGCGAACCAGCTGGCGCGCGTGTCCTTGCCGCCCTCGAAGATGTGCGCGAGCGCGTCCTGCAGGCGGTCGGAACGGGAAGGGGCCATGGGGGGACGGTAGGGGGAGTCGGGAGAGGTGAAGAAGTGGCTAGTGATTAGTGATCAGTGGCTGCTCACCGGTGCAGGCTGGGGGGTGTGGGTTCGTGCGCCTGCGAGCCTGACAACCGCTAATCACTAACCACTAATCACCAGCCACCAGCCACCAGCCACCAGCCGCGTCCTTCACCACGCCCCCAACTCCCGCAGCTGTTTCGCCAGATCCAGCGGCAGGTCGCCGGCCTCCAGCCGAGACAGGTCCAGCGGCGCGTCCTTCAACTCCAGATATCGCCAGCCCTGGAATGGACGGCGGGCCTGCGGCGCGGTGCGGATCACCTCGGGCGACAGCTTGATCAGGCAGCGCGAGGCCTTGCCTTCGCCCTTCGTGGTGATGTCGACGATCGGCATCCGGCACGTCACGGAGCCCTTCATCACCCAGTAGATGGAGCCGCCGTCTTCGAGCTCGGCCGCCCGCTTGGGGGTCATCCGGGTGTTGACCGAGAGCCATTCGCCCTTGGCCGCCCGACGTTCCAGCGTCTCGACCTTGGCGACGCCGACGCAGAGCTTGATCATGTGAAGGGTGGTCATGGCGGGCTCATATATCCACCGCTCATCCCGGCGAAAGCCGGGACCCAGTGCTTTGGGTGATGATGCGGTGATGGTGTGGCCCAGCGCGATGTCCCGAGGCGCTGGCGTCTCGCTGGACAGGACTGGGTCCCGGCTTTCGCCGGGATGAGCGGATCATCGGGATGCGATCACCCTGGCCAGAACCGTGTCCGCCGACACCTGGTCGCCGACCGTGAAGACGATCTCTTCCACCACGCCGTCGAAGGGCGCCGTCAGCGCGTGCTCCATCTTCATGGCTTCCAGCACGACGACAGGCTGGCCCTTGGCTACGGCGTCGCCCGCCTTGGCGGGCGTGGCGACGATCTTGCCGGGCATGGGCGCACGGAGGGAGCCGTCGGAGGCGGGGCCGCCCGCCAAGGCGGTCGCGGCCGGGGCGTTCATCGAGATCTCGAAGGCCTGCCCGCCCGCGAACTCGCGACCGGAGGCGCCGGGATAGAACTGATCCCAGTAGAACTCGCCCGAACCGTCGGCCGCCGTGACGGTTCTCGGCTGCCCGTCGACGTACAGCCGGGCCTCAAGGCGCCGCGGCGCGTTCAGGCGAAATCCCTGGGCGACGCGCTCGCCTCCCAGACGCTGATGCTGACCTGCGAACCAGGTCAGGACGCTGTCGGCATGGAGGGCCAACGACTCGTCTGTAAGCTCGACCGGCGCCAGCAGGGCGTCCTGCTCGGCGGCGATGAAGCCGGTGTCGACATCGCCTGCGACGAAGCGAGGGTGCTCGAGGCAACGGACGAGGAAGGCGGCATTGGTTCGGACCGGCGAGACCTCCACCTCCGCGCAGGCCTCGGCGAGGGCCTCTGCGGCTTCTTCGCGCGTCTCTTCATGCACGATCAGCTTGGCGATCATGGGATCGTAGAACTGGCTGACCTCGCCGCCCTCGGTCACCCCGGTGTCGACGCGGATATCGTCGGGCAAATAGAAGTGGCTCAACCGACCGATGCTCGGCAGGAAGCCGTTCGCCGGGTCCTCCGCATACAGCCGCGCCTCCATGGCCCAGCCGTTCAGGGGGATCTGGTCCTGCTTCAGCGGGATCCGCTCGCCCGCCGCCACGCGGAACTGCCATTCGACCAGGTCGACTCCGGTGACCGCCTCGGTGACCGGGTGTTCGACCTGCAGCCGGGTGTTCATCTCCATGAACCAGATGCGGTCGGCCTTCAGCCCGTCCGAGGCGTCGGCGATGAATTCGATGGTGCCCGCGCCTTCGTAGTTCACGGCCTTGGCGGCGCGCACGGCGGCGCTGGTGACCGCTTCTCGGGTGGCGGCGTCCATGCCGGGGGCGGGGGCTTCCTCGATCACCTTCTGGTGGCGGCGCTGCAGCGAGCAGTCGCGTTCGAAAAGGTGGACGAGGTTCCCGTGGCTGTCGCCGAAGACCTGCACCTCGATGTGGCGCGGGCGGGTGATGTATTTCTCGATCAGCACGCGGGGATCGCCGAACGAGGATTGGCCCTCGCGCTGGGCCGAAGCCAGGCCGTCGGCGAAGTCCTGGGCGCGGTCGACCTTCTTCATGCCCTTGCCGCCGCCGCCGGCGACGGCCTTGATCAACACCGGATAGCCGATGGCGTCGGCTTCTTTCTGCAAGCGCTCCAGCGACTGGTCCTCGCCGAGATAGCCGGGGGTGACCGGCACGCCGGCCTCGATCATCAGCGTCTTGGCGGCGTCTTTCAGTCCCATGGCGCGGATGGCCGAAGGCGGCGGCCCGATCCAGACCATGCCTGCCGCCATGACGGCCTCGGCGAAGTCGGCGTTCTCGGACAGGAAGCCGTAGCCGGGGTGGATCGCCTCGGAGCCGGTCGCTTTCGCCGCCGCCAGCACCTTGTCGGCGTCGAGGTACGACTCCCGCGCCGGCGGCGGGCCGATCAGCACCGCCTCGTCCGCATCGCGGACGTGCAGCGCCTCGGCGTCCGCTTCGGAATAGACGGCGACTGTCCGCACGCCCATGCGGCGGGCGGTGCGAAACACGCGGCAGGCGATCTCGCCGCGATTGGCGACCAGGACGGATTTGAACATAGGGTCGGTTCTAGAGGCGAGCGGGGAGGAGTGGCTAGTGATTAGTGGCTGGTGGCTGGCGCGCGCCTGTGCCGCCGCGCTGTCTGCGCCGTGCTTCCCCAAGCGGCGAAGCTGCAGTCGCTAGCCACTCGCCACTCTCCTCCTACTCCGCCCACTTCGGCTTGCGCTTCTCGAGGAAGGCCCGGACGCCTTCCTGGCCTTCGGGCGAGATCCGGGCGCGGGCGATGCGCTTGGCGGTCTCGTCCATCAGGCCGTGATCGATCTTGTGGCCGGCCACATAGTGGACCAGCCGCTTGGCGTCTCCCATGGCCTCCGGCGCGTTGGCCGTGATGCTGTCGGTCAGCATCGACACGAACTCGTCGACCGAGCCCTCGGGCAGCACCATGTCGATCAGCCCCGCATGGGCGGCGTAATCGGCGTCGAAGATATTGGCGCTGAGGAACAGCTGCCGCGCGCGGCGGGCGCCGACGGCCTCGACCACATAGGGGGCGATGGTCGCCGGAATCAGGCCCAGCTTGACCTCGGAGAAGGCGAAACGCGCGCCCTCGACCGCCACGGCCATGTCGCAGGCCGCCACGATCCCGGCTCCGCCGCCCATGGCCGCGCCTTCGACGATGGCGCAGGTGAGGGCCGGCACGTCGTGCAGGGCCTTCAGCATCCGCGCCAGCCCCATGGCGTCGTCGCGGTTGTCGCCCTCCGACCAGTCGATCGCATCGCGCATCCACGCCAGGTCGGCCCCGGCGCTGAACGTCCCGCCCGCGCCGCGCACGAACACCAGTCGCACATTGTCGGCGCCGTGCAGCGTCTCGAACGCTTCCCGCAGGGCGGCGATCGTGGGGGCGTCAAAGGCGTTGCGCTTCTCGGGCCGGTTGATGGTGATGAAGACGACCCCCTCCGTGGTGGAGTCGATCTGCACCAGCTGATCGTTTGCGTCCGGCGCCGCGTCGGCCAGCAAGGGGTGCGAGATGGCGTTGATCTCGGCCTCCTCAGCGTCGGTGATGTCGAGCGCGTTGAGGTCGGCTTCGGTGGGAACGGGGCGGTCGGTCATCATGGTCTCCTGCGGCTGCAGGGGTATAACGCGTTCGAACCCGAACGGAACACGGAGCGGATGGAATGGCGGCCAGCGCGAACGACCGTATCCGCCGCACGAGCGTAGCCAGCGTCCATGTCCACTACGTCGCCAAGGCGGAGAGGAAGGGCCGCACGCGGGCCGAAGTGGACGAAGTCATTCGCTGGCTGACCGGCTATTCGCAGGGGCAGTTGGAGGCGCTGCTGGCGGCGGGGACCGATTTCGAGACCTTCTTCGCCGAGGCCCCGGCGATGAATACCAACCGGACCCTGATCACCGGGATGATCTGCGGCTACCGGGTCGAGGAGATCGGGGACCCGTTCATGCGCGAGCTGCGCTACCTCGACAAGCTGATCGACGAACTTGCGAAGGGGAAGGCGATGGAGAAGATCCTCCGCGCCTCCTGATTACATCCTGAACACGCCGAACGTCGTCTCCGGGATCGGCGCATTCAGCGCGGCGCTGATGGCCAGGCCGAGCACATCCCGCGTCTGCGCCGGATCGATGACCCCGTCGTCCCACAGGCGGGCGGTGGCGTAGTAGGGATTGCCCTCATCCTCATATTTCTGGCGCACCGGAGCCTTGAAGGCCTCGGCCTGTTCCGGCGTCCAGCTGTCGGCGTCGCGGTGGACGGTGGCGAGGACCGCGGCGGCCTGTTCGCCGCCCATGACGCTGATCCGGCTGTTCGGCCAGGTGAACAGGAAGCGGGGCGAATAGGCCCGGCCGCACATGCCGTAGTTGCCGGCGCCGAAGCTGCCGCCGATCAGGACCGTGAATTTCGGAACCTCGGCCGAGGCGACGGCGGTGACCAGCTTGGCGCCGTTCTTGGCGATGCCCTCCGCCTCGTATTTGCCGCCCACCATGAAGCCCGAGATGTTCTGCAGGAAGACCAGCGGGATCTTCCGCTTGCAGGCCAGTTCGATGAAGTGGGCGCCCTTCAGCGCGCTCTCCGAGAACAGCACGCCGTTGTTGGCGAGGATGGCGACCGGATAGCCCCAGATGCGGGCGAAGCCGCAGACCAGGGTGGTTCCGTACAGCGCCTTGAACTCGTCGAATTCCGAGCCGTCCACCAGACGCGCGATGACCTCGCGCACGTCGTAGGGCGCGCGGACGTCGTCAGGGATCAGGCCGTAAAGCTCCTCGGCGTCGAAAGCGGGCTGGCGCGGCTCGCGCACGTCCAGTTCAATGCGCTTCACCGTGTTCAGGCTGTCGACGATGGTGCGGACGATCTCCAGCGCGTGCTCGTCGTTCTTGGCGACATAGTCGACCACGCCCGACCGGCGGCCGTGGGTCTCGGCGCCGCCCAGCTCCTCGGCCGAGATGACCTCGCCGGTAGCCGCCTTCACCAGCGGCGGGCCGGCGAGGAAGATGGTGCCTTGGTTGCGGACTATGACGGTCTCGTCCGACATGGCGGGGACGTAGGCGCCGCCGGCGGTGCAGGAGCCCATGACACAGGCGATCTGGGGAATGCCCTTTGCCGACATCCGGGCCTGGTTGAAGAAGATGCGGCCGAAATGGTCACGGTCGGGAAAGACTTCGGCCTGGTGGGGCAGGTTGGCCCCGCCGGAATCGACCAGATAGACGCAGGGGAGGTTGTTCTGCTCGGCGATCTCCTGCGCCCGCAGGTGCTTCTTCACCGTAAGGGGGAAGTATGCGCCGCCCTTCACCGTCGGATCGTTGGCCACGATCATCACCTCGCGGCCCGACACCCGACCGACGCCGCAGATCATGCCCGCGCCGGGCGCGCCGTCAGGGTCCTTTGCATCGCCGTACATGCCGTTCGCCGCCAGTTGCCCGACCTCGAGGAAGGGCGAGCCCGGGTCCAGCAGACGCTCGACGCGATCGCGCGGCAGCAGCTTGCCGCGCGAGACGTGCCGGTCGCGCGACGCGTCCGACCCGCCACGCGCCGCCTTGGCGACCTTGGCGATAAGCTGTTCGCGGAGCGCGCGGTTGTGGGCGTCGAGCGCCTTGAAGGCGGGGCTGTTCGGATCGATGGCGGACGTCAGCTTGGGCATGCGGCTGGTTTAGGCGGGTTCGCGGGCGCGGGGAAGGTCGGGGGCGCCTTCGGGCTACGCGGGCGGCTCAGGCCGCGCTGGTTCATCACGAAGGACACGAAGACGAGGGCACGAAGGACACCAAGAAGGCGATCCTGTTGCGCCGCAGGGGTTCCAGCCTCGCGAAGACCTGATGGCGCTTCGCGCGATCCGTGCCCCGGCCCCTTCGTGTTCTTCGTGCTTCCTTCGTGTCCTTCGTGATGAACCAGCACTGGCGCCGCTGCGCCTTCTGCTAGG
>NZ_DASWNO010000106.1:0-18376 GCF_036399195.1 Brevundimonas sp. | reverse complement strand
GTGGCGGAGAGGGTGGGATTCGAACCCACGGTACCCGTAAAGGCACGCCGCATTTCGAGTGCGGTACATTCGACCACTCTGCCACCTCTCCGCGGGGCCGTTTGGACGCTTGGTCGAGCGAGCGGCTTCTCTAATGGCCGTCGCGCCGCGCCGCAAGCGCGCGGACCGAGAAATCCGTCAGCGCTGCGCCGGAAGGGGCAGTCCGAGCGCCTCGCCGGCCGAGCGGTCGGCGTCGATCCTGCGGAACAGCTCGGCCGGCCGGCCGCCAGTCGCGCTCGAAACGCGCCCGGTGCGGGCCACCAGTCCGGTCCGTTCGACACCGCGGCGGAAGTTCTGCTTGTGCAGCGAGAGCCCCGCCACCGCCTCCGCCGCCGTCTGGAGGTCTGACAGGGTGAAGGTTTCCGGCATCAGGTCGAACAGAACAGGCCGGTATTTCAGCTTGCTTCTGAGACGACCCAGCCCGGTCGCCAGAATGCGCCGGTGGTCGGAGGCCATGGGGCGCCCCGCCGGCGGGGGGGCGGCGTCCATTCGCTGGTCCCGTGCGGCCTCGGCGACCAGCCCGGCCTCATAGAGCAGCTCGTAGCGTTCGAGCACCCATTCTTCGTTCCAGCGGTGGCTGGCGTCCGTCGCGAACAGCGTCTCGACCCTGAGCCTCCGGCGCGGGTCCAGCTCCGCCCACCGGGCCAGTCCGTCGACCAAAAACTCCAGACACTCCGTGCTGCCTTCCCGCCGATCTTCCCACGGAAACAGGTCCAGCACAGGCGTCCAGCGAGCGTCGGCCTGCGGGGCGTCGGCGGCGTCCGCCGTAAGGGCGAGATAGCCGATGGAGACCTCTCGTCGCCGCTCGGGGCCCTGGGTGGCGCGGGGCGAGCCTCGGCCGAGATCGCCAAAGGTATAGAGCTGTTCGACGAACCCGAGACGAAAGCCGGTCTGGGCGGTCACGAAGTCCCGCAGAGCCTTTTCGAATGTCCGGTCACGGGCCGGGTCGAACGGCCCGAAGGGAAGGGCGGTCTCGGCCTCGCCGTCGCCGGAGGTGGTGAGGACGCAGGCCTTGCGGTCGCGCAGGGCGATGACGACCGCCGAGAGGCCGATGCGCACGCCCTGTTCGTCCGGGCCCGCCATCCCTACTCCGTGTGCCAGGCGTCGGCGGCAGGGACCAGTCCGACGGCTTCCGCGAGCACCCGGTACCTTTCCAGGTAGCGCTGCTGGGCCACCGGCGCCGGCAGGGGCTCGATGGTCAGGTCATAGCCGGCAGGCGGCGAACCGAAGAAGCCGAGCGACTCCTTGCGGGTGAAGCCGGCTAGTTGCGTGGCTTCGAAGAAGGCGCAGGCCCGGTCCGCCTTCTTGATCAGGGTCTTGACGTCGGCGGGGTTTTTGGCCGGCAGCCCGAAGCGGACGTGAATGGCGGCTTCCAGCCGGACCTCGAACGCCTTGTAGTTGACGCCCAGGGCCGCCTTGAAGGGCGAGATCATGTCGCCGATCACATACTCCGAGGCGTCGTGCAGCAGGGCCGCGAGCCGCCACTTGGGAGCCAGCCCCGGCCTGATGTGGGCCGCGATCTCTTCGACGACGCAGGAGTGCTGGGCCACGGAGAAAGCGTGCTCGCCGACCGTCTGCCCGTTCCAGCGGGCCACGCGCGCGAGGCCGTGGGCGATGTCCTCGATCTCGATGTCGAACGGAGAAGGGTCCAGCAGGTCGAGGCGACGTCCGGACAGCATACGCTGCCAGGCGCGGGGCTCCTTCGACGGGCGGGGCGGTGCGGCCAAGGTCTGATCCTGCTCTCGTGGGCAGGGTTGGTGACGCATCATGGCGAGCCGATCAAGGCCGCGGGCGGTTATTCCCCGACGTTCAGCGTGACGAGGTCCTTGGCGTCCTCAAAGGCCCGGTCGCGATCGTTGTCGCGGGATCGAACCGTGGCGACGACCAGCGGCCCTCCCACCGGGCCTCGGGCTTCATAGCCGACGAGCGTCCAGCCCGACGCCGCTGAACGGTTGTCGGTCAGGATCCAGCTGGCGCGGGTGGCCCCTCCGCCGGCGCGGGTCCTGACTTCGGCTGTATCGTCGCGAGCGTTGACGATCACGCTGTCGCCGTCGCCGCCGCCGGAGGTCCTGATGCGGGCGGAGCCGTCGCTGTCGTTGGCGTCGATATGGAAGCCGCCGATGCGGACGCTCGCCTTGTCGCCCTTGGCGTCGATGCTCATGCCGGGGAGGCGGACGGAGGCGTCGTCTCCCTGGGCCTCGATGGCCACGCCCGGTGCGCGGACGCTCGCGCGATCCGCGTCCGCGGTCGCCTGGCCGGCCTCTGCCTCCGCTCCGGCCGCATCAGCCTCGGCGCGGACCTGGGCGGCGTCAGCCTCGGCCGCCGAGGCCTTCAGGCGCGCCAGCGCCTCCGGCAGGGCGGTCGAGAGGCGGCTTTCGAAGGCTTGAAGCACCTGCGCCGGCTCGGCGCCGTCGAGCGGAACCAGATGCAGGGAAACCTCGGCCCCCTTGGGACCGATGTAGGTGCAAACGCGCCCTTCGGACTGGGCCGAGCCCTTGCGCGTCAACGATCCAACCGTCTGCGGGCACTGCAGGGCTTCGACCACCTTCAGCACGCCCTTGCCGCTCGTATCAGTCCGGGTCGAGGATATCCGCACGGAGTCGTCGCACGCCCCGGCCAAGGCGGCCACGGCGCCGAGGGTCGGCAGAAGGAAGGGACGCAGGGTCATCATCTGAAGTCCTTGAATGGCCTTATCCTGCGCGCCGCAGCCTCATAATCCAGTGAAATCGCGGTAAGGCCGGTGTTCGAACCCGATCGGCGATGTGTCAGCCGCCCGGTCTCGAGCCTTCGCGGCGGCTCAGGAAGGCCAGCCGTTCCAGCAGGTGCACGTCCTGCTCGTTCTTCAGCAGCGCGCCGTGCAGCGGCGGGATCAGCTTGTTCGGCGAGGTCTCCCGAAGCGACGCGGGATCGATGTCGTCGACCAGCAGCAGCTTGAGCCAGTCCAGCAGTTCCGAGGTCGACGGCTTCTTCTTCAGACCCGGCGTGTCGCGCAGTTCGTAGAAGGTCCTGAGCGCTTCAGAGACCAGCCGGGGCTTGATGCCGGGGAAGTGGACCTCGACGATCGCCTTCATCGTCTCGGGGTCGGGGAAGCGGATGTAGTGGAAGAAGCAGCGGCGCAGAAAGGCGTCGGGGAGCTCCTTCTCGTTGTTGGAGGTGATGACGACGACGGGGCGAACTTCGGCGCGAATGGTCTCGTCCGTCTCGTGGACGTAGAACTCCATCCGGTCGAGTTCCTGCAGCAGGTCGTTGGGGAACTCGATGTCGGCTTTGTCGATTTCGTCGATCAGCAGAACCGGCCGGTTCGGGGCGGTAAACGCCTCCCACAGCTTGCCCGGCTTCAGATAGTTGCGGACCTCGTGGACCCGCGCTTCGCCGAGCTGCGAGTCCCGCAGGCGCGAGACCGCGTCGTACTCATACAGGCCGTTGTGCGCCTTGGTCGTCGACTTGATATGCCAGGTGATCAGCGGCGCGTTCATGGCGCGAGCGATCTCATAGGCCAGGACCGTCTTGCCGGTGCCTGGCTCGCCCTTGATCAGAAGCGGACGCTCCAGCGCCACGGCGGCGTTGACGGCGATCTTCAGGTCGTCCGTCGCGATGTAGTTCGCGGTGCCTTCAAATCGTTCGGTCGATCGGGCCATGATGGTTCCGGACTGTGATCGAAAACGCCTAGCGAAGGCCGCGCGGGTTAACAACGATCATATGCGCGACGTGTCAGCACGCGGGGCGGAAGGGGAGTCAGCCTGCCCGGCGGATCAGTTCATCGGCCAAGTCCGCGGTCAGGTAACCATCCGCCACCTTGCCGCTGGCGATCTGCCAGCGCCGGAGGGCGGACCGGGTGTTCGCCCCGATGACGCCGTCGAAACCCTGGGTGTCGTAGCCGAGGGCGGTGAGGGCCCGTTGCGCCCCGACCCGCTGCTCGCGCGATAGCGGCGCGTCGTTCGGCCAGCTGGCGACCAGCCCCGGCTTGCCCGCGATCCCGTCGGCGGTCAGGCCGATGCCCAGCGCGTAGGACACCGAGTTGTTGTAGCGGCGGATCACATAATGGTTCGGCAGGGCGAGGAAGGCGGGTCCGCGCGCGCCCTGAGGCAGCAGGATCACCGCCTCTTCGAGGGCCTCGGCCGAGGTCGGCGCACCGCCGCGGGCCAAGGTGACGCCGCGCTGGGCCCAGTAGCGCCAGGGCTGGCGCGGTCCGTCGGCCTCGGCGTAGTCGAACCCAGCGGGCAGAACGACCTCGTAACCCCAGGCCTGACCGGGCTTCCAGCCGGCGTCCGCCAGCAGATTGGCCGCGGATGCGAGCGAATCCGCGTCCGAGCCCCAGATGTCGACCTTGCCGTCGCCGGTCTGGTCCACCCCCAGGCGCAGGAAGTTGTCGGGCATGAACTGGGTCTGCCCCATGGCCCCGGCCCAACTGCCCTTCAGGCCGGAACGCTCGCGGCGGCCGTCGACGACGATATCCAGCGCGTCCTTCAACTGCGCCTCGGCCCAGTCCCGCCGCCGCCCGTCATAGGCCAGCGTGGCCAGAGCCCGGACGACGTCGTGATCGCCCTGATTCGCGCCGTATGAACTCTCATTGCCCCAGATGGCGACGAGGATTTCGGCCGGCACGCCGAATCGCTGAGTCACCGCCGACGGCACGCGGTCGAGCCGCGCGCGGCCCTGGGCGATCCGGGTGGCCGAGGCCGCGCTCTGGATATAGGCGCCGGCGGGTCGGCTGAACTCCGGCTGGTTGCGGTCCTGCCGAACCACGGTCGGATCGGGGGCCAGTCCGGCGAGTTCGCGCTCGTAGCGGTCCCGCCTCGCGCCGCCGTGGCGCGCCAGGAAGCCCTGCTTCCAGCCCTCGAAGTCCGCCTCGTTGGCGGGCGCGGCGGCTGTGGTTACAGGCGCCGGCGCGGGGGATGGTGCGGTCGCGGGCGCGGGCATGGCCGGCAGCCTGACCGGCGGCGGCTCCGGCAGCATGGGCGCGCAGGCGGCTACGGAGGCGATGAGGAGGAGGCGAAAGCGGATACGCATGACCAGAGGCTAGCCTTCTCGAGGGCGGTGCGGGATAACAAACGCGCGACCCGCCGCCTGTCGTCTCGTCCGGGGGACCGAAGGCCGCGAAAAGCCCTGTGCATCTGGTTGACGGATGCGGGAAGCCTCTCTATACGCACCGCTCCGCCGCAGGTCCGCCTAGCGGCTTTTCTGTTTGCTTTTGCCTCAGGACGACGACCATGAAGGTCCGCAGCTCGCTCAAGTCGCTCAAGACCCGCCACCGCGACTGCAAGGTCGTGCGCCGCAAGGGCGTGGTCTATGTGATCAACAAGACCGACCCGCGCTTCAAGGCGAAGCAGGGCTAAGGACGCGCCCAAGCAGCCCGTCGCCGCGCGACGGGCGTTAGCGCTCCAAAGGTCTATCCACAGGTCGCGGGCTTTGTCCGCGGCCTTTTTCGTGCCCGCCGTTGAGACTGCCGGACAGGCGTGGTTAGCGTCGGGATCCACACACCGTTCGCGCTGAAGCAGCGAGGCGCCGCGCGCCGAGCGGTAGCGCCCTGAAAGACAGACATGCCCGACGACGCATCCTTCGACGCCAGCCCCGACGTGCTGACCTCCGCCGCCCAAGGCCGCTTGCGCACGATCATCGAACGCATCGAGCGACTGGAAGAAGACAAGGCCGCCGTCATGGCCGACATGAAGGAGGTCTTCCTCGAGGCCAAGGGCGAAGGCTACGACGTCAAGATCCTGCGAAAGGTCATCCGCATTCGCAAGCAGGACAAGGCCAAGCGGCAGGAAGAGGACGCGATCCTCGACCTCTACCTGTCGGCTCTCGGCGAGATCTGATCCTGAAGCGAACCGGCTTCGGCGGTGGCAAGGGCGGCGCGAAGAAGCCGCCGTCCAGCCCGTTTGAAGCTGAACGCAAGGCAGCCCAGCGGGCGGCTCTGAATGCACTACGACGCGCCCGCCGCTCGGCAGAGAAGGCGGGCGTTTCGCTGTCCGACTGGGAGGGTGAGTTCATCGACTCGGTGAGCGAGCGCGTGAAGACCCACGGCCGCGCCTTCGGCGACCCCGAGCTCGGCGCGCCGGGGCAGGCGCTGTCCGCCATGCAGGGCCGCAAGCTGAAGGAGATCGCCGCCAAGGCGAAAGGAGAGACGCCGAAGCGCCGCTGGGGGCGCAAGGCCCCCGGCGACGGCGCCTCCTAGAACAGGATCTTGCGGAAGGTCAGGCTGATCGTGCGGCCCTGCGGGTCCAGATAGTCCGGCTGATAGTTCAGCGGCACGTCGCCGGAGCCGGAGGTGACGTCCAGCCGGCTGTCGAAGATGTTCTGGACGCCGAAGTTCAGGCGCGAGCCCTTCAGCCACGGGTACTTGGCCACCCAGCTCGCTTGACCGCCCAGGTCGATGAACATGTTCAGGTTCACCGTGGCGAAGTCGGCGAACTCCAGATCGGGGCCGGACCCGCCCTCGATGCGCGTGCCCTGGCGCCAATTGGCGTTCAGGAACGCGCCCTTGCCGTTCCGGAACACACCGGCCTGGGCCTGGAGCTCGTTCCGGGGCGTGCCGCCGCGTCCGCTGGTCGCCGAGCCGTCCAGCAGGTCGAGGATTGGAAGGCCTTCGGCGATAACGATCTCGTCCTGCAGGCGATAGGTATGGAACACCGAAAGGTTGAACATGCCCTGGCCCGGCTGCATCGCCGTTCCGCGACCGCCGCCGCCGCCGCCCATGCGGACCTGTGCGCCGCCGCCGCCGCCGCCGCGAGGCCCGTCGCCGCCGCCGCCTTCCTGGCGGATGACCACTGCTCCTCCGCCGCCGGGGCCGCCGAGGCGGGGACCGCCGCCGCCGCGGGGGCCCCCGGGCCCCCCGGGCAGGCCCGCCGCCGCCGGGTTCGGCGTTCCGAAGGCGCGCGAGAAGGTCAGGCCCGTGCGGATGTCCTGACGCTCGAACCGCTCGAAATTGAGCGGCCGGGCGTCAAAGGCTGTCAGGTTTCCGCCGGCGTCGCGGGTGAACCGGCCGGGCAGGGCCGCCTCGAGCTCCGGCGTCAGGGTGGGGAAGGTCGAAATGGCGTCGTCGGTCCGGCTGTAGGTCCAGGTCGAACTGATCTGGAGGTTAGTCTCCTTGAGAGGGCGCAGCGTAACGCCGGCCTTCCAGACCTGTCGGTTGTCCGATTCGAGGTTGGGATTGCCCCCGTCGATCCGCGTGACGAGCACGGTCTGGCCCGTGGCGAAGTCGAACACCGGCACGTTCGGCGTGAAGAGGATCGGATCGTTAAGTTGCGCGATGGAGGGCGCGCCCTGCTCGTCGGTATAGCTGACCAGGAACGACAGGGGCTCGATCGGCGACCAGTTGACGCCGAAGCCGAGGGTGGAGAGCCCGCCGAAGTCGGACAGCTCCTCGTAGCCGATGTTGAAGTTGGCGGAGAGATCGCCGAGCGACTCCAACACCCCTTGGCGGCGGCTGGCGATGGGAATGCCGAAGCTGGCCTGTCCGTTGAAGCGGTCGCGCGACTGCGAGCGCTCGGTGGTCACGCCCGAACGGACGCTGGTCGAGTCAAGCGACCGGGTGTCGGCGCCGAAGGTGAAGGTCGAGGAGACGCCCCCGGCGGGCAGATCGTAGATGTCGCCGTTCAGGACCACCTCGGCCGAGAGGACCTGCGAGACCGAGTTGGCGGTGTCGTCGGGCAGGCGGGTGAAGTCGGCGGGAGACAGGGCCGCGAACGGATTGGCGGCCGGATCGTTCGCGTTCAGGCGAGCCTGGAACGGCGCAGGCGCGAAGCCGCGGCCCGTGACGGTGTCGGTCTCCACCCGGTTGTAGTCGCCGCTCAGGGTCCAGCGCCAGGACTCGCCGATGAAGCCGTCGAGCACCCCGCCGAGACTGCTGTTCAGGCTGTCCGTGCTCCGCCCGAGCGCGTCGGCGTCGTCCAGATAGCGGTAGACGGCCACGTCGTCGGCGAAGGGCGAGAACGGATTGCTCTCGGGCAGCGTCAGGACGACCCCCGGCAGGCCGTTGAAGCTGCGGCTCGAGCGGTCCTCGATGCTGCCGCTGATCGTGCCCTGGGTGGTGCCGTTGAGGTCTCGCTTCACCGTTCCGCGCACCGTGGTGCGCTCGCTAGCGGACAACAGGGTGCGATAGGCGCCCAGATCGCCGGTGCGCGGATCGCCCGCCGCCGCTGCGAAGTCGGCGAGCCCGGGCGTCGTCGTCGTCGTGGGAACGGGATTGATCAGGATGGTCGAGCCGACCTGCGCCGACAGTGCGGGGTCTATTTCGGTCCCGAACGGAACCCCCGTGATATTGCCGGTCAGGTCATAGGGTGTGGAGCCCGGGTCACGGACGATGTCGCGCTCGGACTCGAACAGCGGCGTCGAGCGTTCGTATTCCGCATCCATCGACATCCGGGTGGCGCCGGCGATGTAGAGCACATTGCCCTCGATCTCGGCGGTCGTGCGCCCGCCCTGCGTCGGACCGCGGCCGGAAACCTCACCGGTCACCGAGCGGAAGTTCGACTTCAGAACGAAGTTCACCACCCGCTGATCAGCGCGATAGCCGAACTGGAGGGCGACCTCCTCCGGCAGGATATCGGTCCGCTCGATAGCCTCGGTCGGGATGCCCTGGATCTCGCGGAATCCCGAGATGCGCCGCCCGTTGACGAGGAATACCGGCTGCCCGTCCCCGCGGCCGCGCGTGCTGCGGGTCACGGGCTCCAGATAGGTCAGCAGTTCGGCGATGTTCGAGGCGCCATAGGCCTGGATCTGCTCGGCGCTGAGGGTCAGGTCGGCCGGGATGTCGGTGTCGACGCTGCCCCGGGGCCGCTGGCCCGTGGTCGTGACCACCCCAAGGTCATAGGTTTCGCTGTCGTTGGCCGCGGGCACAGCGCTGGCGGGTGGTTGCGGCTCCTGCGGAGGCGTCTGCGGCGTCTGGGGCGCGACCTGGATGCTCCCGGCCATGAGTGCGGACAGGGCGGTGGTGACGAGCAGCATGCGAGGCCTTGGGGAGAAGGACGATGGATCGTGGAACGTGGCCGCCCTCTGTTTCCGTCGCGTTTCAGCACGGACACCAAGGGTTGCGTCACGGCGCAGGCGCCGGCCTTCGGGGTTCCGGCGGGGTCTTGCCAATGAACTTTTGGTCAGACTCTGGGCGGAGTCGCGGCGTCGTTACTGCCGTTGCGAACTAGCTCGCTTCCTTCAGGCTCTCTTCCAGACCCTGTTCGCGGACCTTGCGGTACAGGGTGGAGCGACCGATGCCGAGACGGCGGGCGATCTCGGACATATGGCCTGCGTACACCTCGATCGCGTGCTGGATCAGGTCGCGCTCGATCTCTTCGAGCGTGCGCAGGTGCCCGCGCTCGTCGAGAATGCGAATCGGCGTGTCCGGCGCCGCCGGCAAATCGACGCCGCTTGCGGCCTGCGAAGCCGTGGGCTCCAGCAAACCGACGCCGTTGGGACCAACCCCGCCCGCCGCGGCCGGCAGCGGCGCCGCCAGACCCGAGATCGCGGGGAAATCATGCGGCTGAAGGAAGGGCGCGTCCGCGAGCACGATGGCGCGATAGACGGCGTTCTCCAGCTGGCGAACGTTGCCTGGCCAGTCGAACCCCGCGAGCAGGGCGAGCGTCTCGGAAGAGCAACCGGCGATCCGACGGCCTTCCTCGACATTGAATCGGGCCACGAAGTGGTCGACGAGCGCGGGGATGTCCTCGCGCCGCTCCCGCAAGGCCGGGGCCTCGATCGGGAAGACGTTGAGGCGGTAGAACAGGTCCTCCCGGAAGGCGCCTTCCCTGACCTGCTGGGCCGGATCCCGGTTCGTGGCCGAGACGATCCGAACGTCGACCTTGACCGAGCGTTTGGCCCCGACCGGATCGACCTCGCCTTCCTGCAGGGCGCGCAGCAGCTTGACCTGCATGTCCAGCGGCAGCTCGCCGATCTCGTCGAGGAACAGGGTTCCGCCGTTGGCTTCCTGGAACTTCCCCAGGTGCTTGTCGTGCGCCCCGGTGAACGCGCCCTTTTCGTGCCCGAACAGGATCGACTCGATCAGGTTAGCGGGCAGGGCGCCGCAGTTCACCGCCACGAACGGCTTGCCGGCCCGCCCCGAGGCGCCGTGCAGGGCGCGGGCGATCACTTCCTTGCCGACGCCGCTCTCGCCCGTGATCAGCACGGGGATCGACGACTTCGCGGCGCGGGCGCCCAGCGACTTGACCATCCGCATCGGCGGGCTGTCGCCGACCAGATCGTCGAAGGAGGTCCGCCCCGTGACGTGCTTCTTCAACCGCCCGACCTCCGCGGTCAGGCGGGTCATCTGCAGGGCGTTGGATACGCCGACCAGCAGGCGTTCGGCCGACACCGGCTTGACGAAGAAGTCCTGGGCCCCCGCCTGCATGGCCTTTACCACCGCGTCGACGCCGCCCGAGGCGGTGAGGACGATGACAGGGGTCTGCACGCCGGCGGTGCGGATCTCGGCCAGCGCCTCCATGCCGCTCATGCCGGGCATGACCATGTCGAGCAGGATCACGTCGGCGCCGCCGCCCTTGGTCAGGCGGTCGATAGCCTCTCCGCCGGACTCGGCGTGGACGACGGCGTAGCCCTCGCGCTCCAGCACCGCCTGCGCAAGGCGCCGCTGGGTCGGGTCGTCGTCCACCACGAGGACAGTCTTGGCCATGAAGCGCCCTTTATCCATCAGGCCAGCCGCGCGCGGACTGGCTCATTTCGGGACGTTTTAGCCCTCACAAGGTGAAGATCGGGTTGTGGCGGGTGGTGAGCGAGGGGTTAAGGCGGGTGGTTCGCCAACGCTTGTTCCTTGCCGGGCGGCCGCCGCCGCTTGAATCCCCGGCGCATCCGTGTATAGAGCGCGCCTTCTCCGTCGCAGCTTCGGCCGCGGCGGTCCTGTCCGAGAACTTCGGGGCGTGGGGGTCACCCGCGCCGTAAATGCCAGAGAGCCCTCTGGCGCCGTGGGGAGATGGGGATGCAGACGAGCCAGACGATCCGGATCCGGACGTCGGGTCTGAGCTTCCTTCGGACAATACGACCGGCCTGAACGCCTCGCAGCGATGCGCGGCGTTATGGCCAAATCCGTCGTCGGGAATAAGCCCGGCGGCGAATACCAGACTGGAGACCGCAATGGACCGCGCACAAAAAGCCGAGTCGATCGAGACGCTCAAGGGCGTCTTCGCCGACGCGGGCGCCGTGGTCGTGACCCACAACCTGGGTCTGACCGTTGCGGACATGGAAGACCTGCGTGGGCGCCTTCGTAAAGAAGGCGGCACGTTCAAGGTGGTCAAGAACCGCCTGGCGCTCAAGGCGCTCGAAGCCGACGAAGGCAGCGACTACCACGGCCTGTTCAAGGGTCCCGTGGGCATCGCATACGCCGACGACGCGGTGACGGCCGCCAAGATCACCGCTGAATACGCCAAGGCGAACGACAAGTTCGTCGTCCTGGGCGGCTTCATGGGTGAGAAGGTTCTGGACGCGAAGGGCGTGGAGGTTCTCTCCAAACTGCCGTCGCTGGATCAGATCCGCGCTTCGCTGCTCGGCCTGCTCAACGCTCCCGCGACCAAGATCGCCGGCGTCGTGCAAGCCCCGGCGGCCCAACTGGCCCGGGTGTTCAACGCCTACGCCACGAAGGACGCCGCGTAAGCGGACCCGCCTCTTTCATCTCTGCAAACTCTCTACTGAAACCCATCCTCCGAAGGAAACACACCATGGCCGATCTCGCCAAAATCGTTGAAGACCTGTCGTCGCTGACCGTTCTGGAAGCCGCCGAACTGTCCAAGCTGCTGGAAGAAAAGTGGGGCGTCAGCGCCGCTGCTCCGGTGGCCATGGCCATGCCGTCGGGCGGCGGCGCCGCCCCCGCCGAAGCTGCTGAAGAGCAGACCGAGTTCACCGTCGTCCTGCTGGACGGCGGCGACAAGAAGATCAACGTCATCAAGGAAGTGCGCGGCGTCCGTTCGGACCTCGGTCTGAAGGAAGCCAAGGACCTGGTCGAAGGCGCTCCGCAGAACGTCGTCGAGAACGTCTCGAAGCAGAACGCCGACGAAGTCGCCAAGAAGCTGACGGAAGCCGGCGCCAAGGTGCAGATCAAGTAAGACCTCTTGAGTCGTCCTACCGCCCTTCGGGCTACTTGAGGACGAAACAGGATCTAGCTGAAGAGACGGGCCGAGGAGCGATCCCCGGCCCGTTTTCTTTTGCCCGGCGCTCAGCGCCGGCGGGGTGCGAAAATGTCCGCCAGACGGTCGCGCGCGCCCTCGATCCGCTCCAGCCGCGGATAACGCAGGCCCCCGTGGTAGTCGAAGGACAGGGTGCGGAACTCGTCTCCGCGCTTGACCACCAGCACGATCGGCTCGCTCGCGCCCTTGGCCGCCGTGATCGCGTCGCGCAGGACCTCGGCCGAGGCGGTGCGGTCGCCGACCGCGACCAGATCCCAGCCCGCCCCCAGCCCCTGCTGGAACGCCGGGCCGCCCCACAGGACCCCGGTGATGCGGTTGGCCGAGTTCAGGTTGAAGCCCAGCGAATACTGGAAGTCGGTCGCCCAGCCGGACTGCATGCGCTTTTCGACCGGCGTGAGCGTATCAACATAGGTCAGCCGCCATCCGGCCCTGGCGAGGCCTTCGAGCGGCGCGCGCGCCTCGGGGCCGACCGCGTCCAGACGGCTGCGCAGGAAGGTGGTCCAGTCGTGGGGGTGCACCGCGTTCAGGTGCGCCACTACGTCCTCGAAGGTGTACGGCCGCGCCTCCCAGACGCCGTCCTCGACGCCGAAGAAGGCCTTGGCGAAGTCGTCCAGCGACTTCCGCTCGTTGGTCTGCTCGCGGATCAGGGTGTCGGCGTCGAGCCAGATCAGCAGCGCCTCGCGGTAGTAGTCCCCGGTGCCCCGCATCCACGACGGCCAGGGATTGGTGGTGCGGTAGCCGAGCAGGTTGTGGTTGTTGGTGTCCTGCAGCGCGCGCCAGGCGCGGCCCGGCTGGTTCTCATAGAAGGCGGCCACTTCCGCCAGGTTGATCACCGCCTCCTCGACGGTGCCAAGGCCGGAGCGCGGGGTCAGGACATCGCCCCAGTATTCGGTCTGACCCTCGTAGACCCACATCAGGCTGTTCTGCGTCGGGACGTTGAGGTTCTGGACGTACTCGTCTGACGGACGGCGGAATTTTCCGTTCCAGCTGTGAACGTATTCGTGCGGCAGCAGATTGCGCGTGCCGTAGTCCGGCGTCGCGCTGGAGAAGTAGGACGGCGCCGCGGTGTTCTCCGACGACCGGTGATGCTCCAGCCCGATCCCGCCCAGCTTCGACGACAGGCCGAGCAGGAATTCGTAGCGGTCGTAGTGGCGGGCGCCGAACAGCCGATCGGCCTGATCCACCAGAGACTCGTACTTGTCGATCCACTCGGGGCTGGCGTTGATCGAGGCCGCGGTGTCGCCGACCAGATTCAAATGGACCGGAGACCGGCCGCCCGGATCGATGTCGATGCGGCGGTAATACTTGCCCGCGAACATCGGGCTGTCGGCCAGATGCTCCAGCGAGATCGGGGCGAAGGTGGCCACGTCGCCTTCGCGCGATACGGTGTCCAGGGCGACGCCGTAGTTCCAGCCGGTCGGCAGCACGACCGACGGCGAGAACATGATGCGGTCGTGGTTGTAGCCCGCTGGATAGAGCAGGGCCTTCTCCCACTGGAGGTTGACGATCTCCTGGGTCATGACCACCCGCCAGACGGCGTTGTCGGGCTGGGTCAGCCATTCGAACGCCACCTCGATCTCGCCGACGCCCGCCGGGATGTCCAGATGGAAGGCGTGCGGATCGACGGTGTCGCGCAGCCATTCGATCCGCTGTCCATTCCCGGTGACCGTGACGCCGGAGACCAGCTGGATCGGACCGGTGTCGGCGTGATTGCCCGGGATGAACTTCGGATACTGCAGCACCAGATGGCCCGCGCTCACGGGGATGGTCTGGCGCACCCGGATGACCTTGTGGTCGAGGTCGGTCAGGTCGGCCCGGATGGCGATGACGCCGGGATAGTCACGATCCTGCGGCGCTGGAATGGGTGGCAAGGGCCGGGGCAGACTGGTCGGGGCGGGCAGGGGCGTCTGGGCCTGCGAGGCCGGAACCTGCGCCATCGCGGGCAGGGCCGCCGAGGTCAGCAGCAGGGCGAGGGCGGCGGTGCGGATCATCGTCTGGTCCCTCACGATCAACGGCGGCGGGGGGCGAGAATGTCGCCGAGGCGGTCGGGGGTCCCGGCGATCCGCTCTAGGTGCGGATAGCGCAGGCCGTCATGGTAATCGAAGCGAACGGTGCGGAAGCGGTCGCCCCGCTTCAGCATCATCTCGATCGGGGTGGTGTTTCCCTTTGAGGCCGTTATGGCCTCGCCTATCACGGCTGCGCTGGCCGCCCGCCCATTGACCGCGACGACCTCCCAGCCCGAGGTCAGGCCCGCCTCGAACGCCGGAGATCCCCAGCGCACGGCCGTTACGCGGTTGGCGGGGTTGAGGCTGAGGCCCAGCGAATAGGCGAAGTCGACGCGCTGCAGCTCGGTGTTCAAGGCTTTGGAGTAGTCGTTGGGGGATTCTCGCCACACCAGGCGGTAGCCGCCGCGTTGGATACCCCCGAGCGGGGTCGGGGCGTTGACGCCGACGGCGTCTAGCCGGGCGCGCAGGAAGGTCGCCCAGTCGTGCGCCTGCACGCCGTTCAGCGTCGAGGTCACGTCGGTGAAGGCGTAAGGCGCCGGATCCCACGAGCCGTCCTGCGGGCCGAAGAAGGCCTGGGCGAAGTCGTCCAGCGACTTGCGGCCGTTGGTCCGCTCGCGGATCAGGGTGTCGGCGTCCAGCCAGATCATCGCGCCTTCGCGGTAGTAGTCCTCGCTGCGCTGAAAGCTGGCCCAGGGCTGGGGACGGCGCTGGGCGATGATCGGGTCGTTGGTGGTGTCCTGCAACGCCCGCCATGTGCGGCCCGGATTGTCCTCGGCGTAGGTGGCGGCGGTGTTGGCGAAGACGTCGAGCGCCTGCTGCTTCGACATCAAGCCCGCACGCGCGGTCAGGATCAGTCCCCAGTACTGGGTCTGACCTTCGTAAACCCACATCAGCGAGTTCTGCAGAGGGTCGTTCAATGTCGGCGTCAGTTGATCGGCGGGGCGTCGCCACTTGCCGTTCCACGAGTGGACGTACTCGTGACCCAGCAGGTCACGGTCAGCCAAGGTCGAGGCCGGTGCGGTGAAATAGTCGGTGTCGACGCTGTTCTCGGACGAGCGGTGATGCTCCAGCCCGATGCCGCCCAGCCTGTCCGAAACGGCGACGAGGAAGTCGTAGTGGTTGAAATGCCGCGCGCCGAACAGCCGGTCGGCCTGATCGACCAGCGCGCGGTGGCGCTCGATATGCTCGTCCGAGGCCGCCAGCATGCCGGGGGCGTCGGCCACGACGTTCATGCGCACCGGCGAACGCCCGCCCGGATCGAGGTCGATCTGCCGATAGTGGGCGCCGGCGAACACCGGGCTGTCGGCGAAATGTTCGAGGCTGATTGGTGCGAAGGTTGCGACGCCGTTCTGAAACGAGGTGGTCTCAAGGGCGGTGCCGTACTGCCAGTCTGCGGGCAGCCGGAGCGTCGGCTGGAAGGTGATCTGCCGGCTGTAGTAGCCGGCGGGGTAGAGCAGGGCCTTCTCCCACTGGACATTCAGCATCTCGTCGGTGACCACGACGCGGCCCTGCGCCCCCTCGATCGGGGTCAGCCATTTGAACGAGACGTCGACTGTGGAGACGCCCGCCGGCACCTCGACCTGGAAGGCGTTGGTGTTGGCGGTGTTGCGCACCCACGGCAGTTGTTGCCCGTTCGCCGTGATCTGCAGGTCGCCGATGTCGTCGACGGGCCCGACGGGAGCGTGGTTGCCCGGAATCCACTGCGGATACAGCAGCACCAGCGGCCCCGCGCCCGTCACGGGGATGGTCTGGCGAACCGAGATGATGCGTCGGTCGATGTCGGTGGCGTCCATCTCCAGGGTGATCACGCCGGGGTAGGGCGCGTCGCGGGGAGCGGGGATCGGCGCCAGCGTCCGGTCGAGCGCCGGCGTTCCGACCTGGGCCAGTCCGGGTGCGGCGCCGAACAGCAGGGCGGCGGCGCAGGCGGACGCGAGCAGACGGACGGAAGGCTTCATCGGGACTCTCTCGGGCAGCGGGAGGCGCAGATCACGCCGGGCGTGCGCGGGGGTCAAGCTTGAGCAGGCCCCATCGGATTAAAACCCCGTCATGTTCAAGGTTCCGCTCAGGCGGCGGGCGTTGCCGCAGGCTTCACTTCCAGCAGCTCGACCGTGAACAGCAGGGTCGAGTTCGGCGGCAGCTCGCCGCCGCCCACCCAGCGTTCGCCGTAGCCGAGGGCGGCGGGGATCACGAACTCGAAGGTCTCGCCCTCGCGCATCAGGGCGACGCCCTCGGTCCACCCCTTGATGACCCGGTTCAGCGGGAACTCGGCGGGCTCGTTGCGGGAATAGGAGCTGTCGAACTCGCGCCCGTCGACGAAGGTCCCACGGTAGTGGACACGGACGGTGTCGGTTCCGGCCGGCTGGCGGCCGTTCGGCTTGGCGCGGCCGACACGGCGGTACTGCAGACCCGACTCGGTCGTGGTCCAGCCCCGGCGCGCGGCGTTGAGCGTCAGGTATTCGGCGTTCCCCGCGGCCCATCCCTCCAGCGTGCCGACGCCGGGCGTGGCGGTCGGCGCGGGGGGCGGGGCGGACGCGCAGGCGGCGAGGGTCAGGGCGGCGGCGGCGATCAGCAGGTGTTTCATGCCGGCGACGCTAGCAGCCTGCGCGGTCAAGACAACTGGTAGGGCGAGGGCCAAGAATCTTGCCCCACAGCCTTTATTTCGCCGAAGAAGCGCGTATATCAGCGCGTTCCGCTAACTCCAAAAAGAGATTCGCGCGAAAGCGCCGAGGCCCGGTTTGTCGCCCTCCGACCGGTGCGAAGGCGCGCTCCTTCCCAAGGGAGCCCTACATCCAGGCGTCCTGGAGCCGCAAGGCCCGAGGGTGGACGCCGAAACCGATGGTCACGGGTCGCCGGAATGGCGGAGCCGTGGCTACTGCATTGAACGCGGGCTGCCCGGCCTGCGCATTGGGAAGACAGAATGGCCAAGTCCAAAGCTGAAGTCGCCGTCGCCAACGGCCATTTCGCCCACGCCACCACCTTCACCGGCAAGAAGCGCATCCGCCACTCGTTCGGCCGCATCCCGGAAGCGGTGCAGATGCCGAACCTGATCGAGGTGCAGCGCGCCTCCTACGAGCAGTTCCTGCAGCGCGAAGTGCGCTCGGGACCGCGCAAGGATCAGGGCATCGAGGCGGTCTTCAAGTCGGTCTTCCCGATCAAGGATTTCAACGAACGCGCCATCCTGGAATACGTCTCCTACGAATTCGAGGACCCCAAATACGACGTCGAGGAATGCATCCAACGCGACATGACCTATGCCGCGCCGCTGAAGGTCAAGCTGCGCCTGATCGTGTTCGAGGCGGACGAAGAGACCGGCGCGCGCTCGGTCAAGGACATCAAGGAGCAGGACGTCTACATGGGCGACATCCCGCTCATGACCGACAAGGGCACCTTCGTCGTCAACGGCACCGAGCGGGTGATCGTCTCGCAGATGCACCGTTCGCCGGGCGTCTTCTTCGACCACGACAAGGGCAAGACGCACAGCTCGGGCAAGCTGCTGTTCGCCGCCCGCGTGATCCCCTACCGCGGCTCATGGCTCGACTTCGAGTTCGACGCCAAGGACATCGTCTACGTCCGCATCGATCGCCGCCGGAAGCTGCCGGCCTCGACCTTCCTGATGGGTCTGGGCATGGACGGCGAGGAAATCCTCAAGACCTTCTACGAGACCGTGCCCTACGAGAAGCGCGGCGAAGGCTGGGTCACGCCCTACAAGCCGGAACGCTGGCGCGGGGTGAAGCCCGAGTTCGACCTGGTCGACGCTGACACCGGTGAAGTCATCGCTCCCGCCGGTACGAAGATCAGCGCCCGTCAAGCCAAGAAGCTGGGCGACACGACCACGTCGCTGTCGCTGGCCGCCGACGCCCTGCTGACCCGCTACCTCGCCGCCGACGCCGTCAACTACGAGACCGGCGAGATCTACGCCGAGGCCGGCGACGAGCTGGACGCCCCCACCATCGAACTGCTGGAAAGCCACGGCTTCACCACCATCGACGTGCTGGACATCGACCACGTCACGGTCGGCGCCTACATGCGCAACACCCTGCGCATCGACAAGAACACCGGCCGCGAGGACGCGCTGTTCGACGTCTATCGCGTCATGCGTCCGGGCGAGCCGCCGACCCCGGAAGCCGCCGAAGCCATGTTCAACTCGCTGTTCTTCGACAGCGAGCGCTACGACCTGTCGGCCGTGGGCCGGGTCAAGATGAACATGCG
>NZ_DASWNO010000105.1:0-2942 GCF_036399195.1 Brevundimonas sp. | reverse complement strand
GATCTTGGTCGAGCCGGACAGATAGACGCCCATCGCCAGAACGGCGCCCTCGCGCACGATGACGCCCTCGGCGACCTCGGCGCGGGCGCCGATGAAGCAGCCGTCCTCAATGATCGTCGGGTTCGCCTGCAGCGGCTCCAGCACCCCGCCGATGCCGGCGCCGCCGGACAGGTGCACGTTCTTGCCGATCTGTGCGCAGGAGCCGACCGTGGCCCAGGCGTCGACCATCGACCCCTCGTCGACGTAGGCCCCGATGTTCACGAAGCTGGGCATCAGCACGACGTTGCGCCCGATGAAGGCGCCGCGCCGCACGATCGAACCCGGGACCGAGCGGAAGCCCGCTTCCTGATAGTGATTAGCGCTCCAGTCGCCGAACTTGTTCGGGACCTTGTCCCACCAGGGGCCGACGCCCGGCGCGTGGCTGGCCGGCCCGCGGTCGCCGCCCCGGACCAGTTCGTTGTCGTTCAGGCGGAACGACAGCAGCACCGCCTTCTTCAGCCACTGGTGCGTGGTCCAGACGCCGTCCGCGGCGCGCGAGGCCACCCGCGCCTGGCCCGAATCAAGAAGCTCCAGCGCCAATTCGACGGCGTGGCGCCCCTCGCCGCCCGTCCGGGGCGAGATCGCCGCCCGATCCTCCCAAGCGGCCTCAATCGCGGCTTCGAGGGCGACGAGATCGGTCATCAGGCGTCTCCGGGCAGGCGGGCGGTGGCGAGGAAGGGGCCGAGGGCGGCCGCGCGGTGGTCGGCGAACGGCGCGTCGGCCTCGAAGGCGTGCGGCCCGACCAGCACCGTGGTCATGCCCAGTTCGTGCGCCGGCCGCAGATTGCGCACCGTGTCCTCGAAGAAGGCGGCCGAGGCCGGATCGACGCCGAAGCGTTCCGCCATGCGAGCGAAGGTGCGGGGGTCGGGCTTGGGGATCAGGTCGGCGTCCTCGAGTGAGAACAGGCCGTCGAACAGATCCGCCAGCTCCAGCTTTTCCACGACGCGCCGCGCATGGGCCGTGGAGCCGTTGGTGAAGACGACGCGCGGCCCCTGCAGCCGCTCAAGCGCGGCCCTCAGTCCAGGGTCGGGCGTCAGGAGGTCGAGCGGCACGTCGTGCACCTCGTGCAGGAAGTCGGCCGGATCGATCCTGTGGTGCGCCATCAGGCCCGCCAGAGAAGTGCCGTAGTCGCGCAGATAGCTCTTCTGCACCGCCAGCGCCTCGTCCGCCGGCAGGCCCGAGGTACGCACGACGTAGTCGTTGATGCGCTGCTGGATCAGCCCCATGAACTGGCTCTCGGGCGGATACAGGGTGTCGTCGAGATCGAAGATCCAACTGCGGACATGGCGCAGGTCGGCGCCGAGTTCCGTCGCCGGCGTGCGCTCCGCGCTCATTCCGCCTGCACCAGCGTGCCGGCGCCATGCTCCGTGAACAGCTCGACCAGCATGGCGTGCGGGCGCCGCCCGTCGAGGATGACTACGGCCTCGACGCCGTCCCGCACGGCGGCGATGGCGGTCTCCAGCTTGGGGATCATCCCGCCGGTGGCGGTTCCATCCTCGATCAGCCGGGCCGCCTCGGCGACGTTCATCTGGCGGATGATCTCCCCGTCGGCGCCCTTCACCCCCGCCACATCGGTCAGCAACAACATCCGCTTGGCCTTCAGCGACCCGGCGAGGGCGCCCGCCACCGTGTCGGCGTTGACGTTGAAGGTCTGACCGTCGGCCGTCACGCCGATCGGCGCGATAACCGGGACCCAGTCGGCGTCCGACTCCAGCAGACGCACGATCAGCTTCGGGTCAACGCGCGTCGGCTCGCCCACGAGGCCCAGATCGATTTCGTGCTCGATCATGCTGTCGGGATCGCGGCGCGTCCGGCGGGTCTTCTCGACCGTCAGCAGGCCGGCGTCCTTGCCCGACAGACCGACGCCGCGCACGTCCGCCTCCTGGCCCGCCATGGTGATCCAGTGGGCGATTTCCTTGTTCACCGCCCCCGACAGGACCATCTCGGCCACCTGCATGGTGTCGGCGTCGGTGACCCTCAGGCCGTCCACGAAGGAGGACTTCACTCCGGCCTTGTCCAGCATAGCGCTGATCTGCGGCCCCCCGCCGTGCACCACGACCGGATTGACGCCCATCAGCTTCAGCAGCACCACGTCGGCCGCGAACTGCCGGGCCACGGCGCTCTCGCCCATGGCGTGGCCGCCGTATTTGATGACCACCGTCTCGCGGTCGTAGATCTGGATATAGGGGAGGGCCTCGGCGAGCGTCTTCGCCGTGTCCCAGCCGCGCCCGTCGGATTGCCGTTCGATCTCGTCCATGATGAGCGGGTCCGTAGCGCCAAGGCCCCGCCCTGTCATCCCGAAAGCAGGCGGATGAAACCGCGGCGCCCCCGGCCCGTTCCGCTCGTCATGAACCCGACCGACATAGACGACCGCGGAATGACGCCCGAAGATCCCGCCGATCCGGCCTCGGTTCAGAGGCCTGACGCGGCGACGTGCCCGGAATGCCGGGGGATGGGGGCCACGCCGACCGGCGAGGCCTGTCCGGTCTGTGATGGGACGGGAAGGGCGAACAGCCGCACAGGCGGCGGCTAGAGCCCTTGCGAGACGTCGTTCCGGACGGAACATTCGCCTTGTAGCTATATGGCCACGCTTCCTGGATATCGGCGTATCTGTCTCGACCTGCGCCAGCGGGGCTGTTAAGAGGGCGCAGCGGCGGCTCGAACGCCGTCACAAAATTCATTTGGGCTGCGGAGGGCATCCACCCATGCGCGTAAAGACTTTCATCATGGCCACCAGCGCGGCGGGGGCTCTGGCCCTCTCGGCCGGCGCTGCGGCGGCTGAGCCGAACGGCTGGTATGGCGCGATCGACGCGGGCTACCACACTCTGGGCGACGTGGAGACGCGTTCGCAGACGACCGGAGCGGCGTTCAACATCGGCACTGAGGCCGACTGGGCCGCGTTC
>NZ_DASWNO010000104.1:0-4339 GCF_036399195.1 Brevundimonas sp. | reverse complement strand
ACCCGGCGGTTGATGGGGAAGGTCAGCTCGCCGGGACGGTCGGTCATCAGGGCGTCGCAGATGGTGCCCGGGGCGGGGGCGTAGGTCAGCCGTTCGCCCGCCGCGATCGACAGCTGCATGTCGTTGTAGTCGCGCGGCTCCACCGCGATCACCGGCGTGTCAGGCGAGAGGGCCTCCATGGCGAGGTTGATCCCGGCGATCATCCCGCCGCCCGAGGCGCCGCAGACCAGCTGGTCCAGGGCCAGCCCCTGCGCCTGCACGTCCTCCATGATCTCCAGCCCGATGGTGCCCTGCCCCTCAATTACGAACGGGTCGTCAAACGGGCGGACCAGCACGCTGCCGCGGGTGCGGGCGATCTCTTCGCCGATGGCCTCGCGGCTTTCGGCATAGCGGTCGTACATCCGCACCTCGCCGCCGAAGGCGCGCACGCCGGCGACCTTCACCGCCGGACTGTCCGCGGGCATGACGATGACGGCGGAGGTTCCCATCATCCGCGCGGCGCAGGCGACGGCCTGGGCGTGGTTCCCCGAGGAATAGGCGACGACGCCGCGTTGCAGTTCGTCAGGGGTCAGGCGGCTGATGCGGTTCCACGCCCCCCGGAACTTGAAGGCCCCGGCGCGCTGCAGGGTCTCGCACTTCAGCAGGAGCCGCCCGCCGAGGCGTTCGTTGAGGGCCGCGCTCTCGACCAGCGGCGTGCGGACGGCGTGACCGGCGATCTGGCGGGCGGCGTCCCGGACGCCGGCGAAGGAGGCGGTGTGCATGCGAGAGACATAGCCGCCCGGCCACCCCGGCGAAAGCCAGGCCTCCCTTCACGGCCTCACGTCTGGTCGGTTCGTCACAAAGGCCACGAAGAAGAAACCACGAAGGGCACGAAGTGAGCCGCGCCTGTCTCCGCCGCCTTCGTGGCCTTGTCCTTCGTGACGAACCTCCCCCGTGAACTCGAGGTTCACAGGTTGCGGCTTCGCCGCGATGACCGGTTGAGTCTGGCGAGCGCCGCTCTAACCTGAGCGGATGAAGAGCCTGATCCTCGCCATCGACCAGGGCACGACATCGACCCGGGCCATCGCCTTCGAGACGGCGCCCGAGGGCGGGTTGCGGCCCCTGGCCGTCAGCCAGATCGAGCTGGAGCAGCATTTCCCGCAGTCCGGATGGGTCGAGCACGACGCGTCCGAGATCTGGCGGGCCACGCTGCAGACCTGCGGCGCGGTCATCGCCGAGGCCGGCGGAATCGGCCGGTTCGCCGCCATCGGCATCACCAACCAGCGCGAGACCTCGGTGCTGTGGGACGCCGCCACCGGGGAGCCCCTGCACCGCGCCATCGTCTGGCAGGACCGCCGCACGGCCGACGTCACCACGCGGCTGGCGACCGAGGGCCATGAGCCGATGGTGCAGGCGGCGACCGGCCTGATCCTCGACCCCTATTTCTCAGCCTCGAAATTCGCCTGGCTTCTGGACGCCGTTCCGGCCGCCCGCGCAGGGGCGGAGCGCGGCGAGGTCAAGCTGGGCACGATCGAGACATGGTTGATCTGGAAACTGACCGGCGGCGCCAGTCACGTGACCGACGCCACCAACGCCAGCCGCACCTCGCTGATGGACCTCGCCGACCGCACGTGGCGACCTGACCTGGCGGAGCTGTTCGACGTCCCCATGGCTGCCTTGCCGGACATCCGAGACTGCTCGGATCACCTCGGCGACAGCGATCCATCTCTGTTCGGCGCGTCTCTGCCGATCCACGGCTCCGCCGGAGACCAGCAGGCCGCACTGGTGGGACACGGCGCGTTGAAGGCTGGCGACGCGAAGATCACCTACGGCACCGGCGCCTTTCTGGTGGTCAATGTCGGCGCCGCGCCCGTGGCCTCGACCAGCAGGCTGCTGGGCACGCTCGGCTACGCCGCCGACGGTCAGGTCGCCTATGCGCTGGAGGGATCGATCTTCTCGGCAGGCTCGGCTATCCAGTGGCTGCGCGACGGGTTGAAGGTGATCGGCGGCTCGGGCGAGTCCGAAGCGCTGGCGCGGACGCTGACGGACAACGGCGGCGTCTATCTAGTCCCCGGGTTCACTGGGCTGGGCGCGCCCTGGTGGGAGCCGGAGGCGCGCGGGACCGTCACAGGCCTGACGCGCGACAGCGGTCCGGCGCACATGGTCAGGGCGGCGCTGGAATCCCTGGCCTACCAGACCCGCGACCTGCTCGACGCGCTGGCGAAGGACGGGGCGCCGAAACCGAAGGTGCTGAAGGTTGACGGCGGGGTCACGGCCAACGCCTTCGCCATGCAGTTCGTCGCCGACATCTGCGAGGTCGTGGTCGAACGGCCGGCGTTTCAGGAGATGACCGCGCTCGGGGCGGCCAAGCTGGCGGCGCTTGGCGTGGGGCTGATCGGCGACCTCGAGGACCACCCGGTCGAGGCGCCCGCGCGCTGGACCCCGGCCATGGACCCGGCGGAGCGCGAGCGGCTGCTGAAGGGCTGGCGCGGCGCGGTGCGGGCCGCCATCATCGCCGCACGTCCGGAGACCGCATGACCCCTTCCGATCTCGCCGACCCGCAGGCCGCCTTCTCCGGGACCCGAGAGGTCGATCCCCGCTATGCGCTCGACGAGGCGGCGCTGGACCGCTGGCTGACCGCTCATGTCGAGGGCTACGCCGGGCCGCTGACGGTGCGCCAGTTCAAGGGCGGGCAGTCGAACCCGACCTATGAGCTGACCACGCCCGGCCGGACCTATGTGCTGCGCCGCAAGCCGCCGGGGACCCTGCTGGCCAGCGCCCACGCGGTGGACCGCGAGTTCACCGTCATCTCGGCCCTGCACGCCCAGGGGTATCCGGTCGCCAGACCGTATGCTCTGTGTACGGACGATACGGTGATCGGATCGATGTTCTACGTCATGGACAAGGTCGAGGGGCGGGTGCTGTGGGACCTGAAATTGCCGGGCATGGCCCCCGCCGAACGCCGCGCCATCTATGACGCACAGGTGGATACGCTGGCGCGGCTGCACGCCTTGGACCCGGCCGCGATCGGCCTCGGCGACTACGGCAGGCCTGGCAACTATTTCGAGCGTCAGGTCGGGCGCTGGACCAAACAGTATCGGGCATCCGAGATCGAGCCGATCCCGGCCATGGACCGGCTGATCGAATTTCTGCCCGCCACCCTGCCGCCGGAAGGGCCGACGCGGGTGGTGCACGGCGATTTCCGCCTCGACAACCTGATCCTCGCGCCCGACGCGGCCGAGGTGCGGGCGGTCCTGGATTGGGAGCTGTCGACGCTGGGCGACCCTATGGCCGACTTCTCCTACCTGCTGATCGCCTGGGTCATTCCGGCCGGGCAGAGGAACGGCCTGGCGGGCGCCGACATCGAAGCCCTGGGTATCCCCTCGGTGACGGAGACGGTCGAGCGCTACGCCCGTCTGACCGGCGCGGCCCCGTCGAACCTCGACTGGCTGTTCGCCTACAATCTGTTCCGGCTGGCGGCCATCTGTCAGGGCATCGCGGGGCGGGTGCGCGACGGCACCGCTGCGAGCAGCCACGCGAAGACCATGGCGGCGCAGGTTCCGATGTTGGCCGGGGGGGCGTTGTCGTTCGCCCGCAGGGCGGGGGCCTAGCGCGGCGGCAGCACGGCGCCGTTCAGGATGCGGCGGTCGGACCGCGCCTGCACCAGCACGGCGACGGCCTGATCCGGCTCCCGCGCCTCGGGCAGGGTGTAGAGATCGGCCTGGCCCGTCCACTGGCCCAGTTTCTTCACTGATCGGACGACATTGACGTGGCGGACCGAGCGTCCACGGTTGTCGCCGCGGGCGATCTGCACCGTCTGGGGCCCCGGCGTGTAGAAGACGGCGACGACGTCCGCCCCGCCTTCGGGCGCTGCGCCGGAGCCGACGCCGACGCGGTCGCCGCTCTCGCGGAACTCGATCTCGGGCGGGAAGACGCGGCGGGCGGCCTCTTCCTCGATGGCCGTCTGCAGGGCGGGCGTGGCGGCGCCGGGCACCTGGCGGCGGCCGTCGATCACCACCTGTGGCGTCGAGACGTTTCGCAGCCGCAGGGCGCGCCGGTAGTCACGCTGGCGCTGGGTGAACTCGGGCCGGGCGAACGTGTCGGACCAGCCGAGATAGTCCCAGTAATCGACGGCCCAGGTCAGGGCGATCACCCCGGGCTCGTCGGCGACCGCCTCGAAGCGCGCATTGGCCTCGGGACAGCCGGCGCAGCCCTGGGCGGTGAACAGTTCGACGACCACGGGTTCGGGCGGCGGCGGAGACGAGCGGACGGCGCGGGAGCCCCTCGGCTGGGCGTCGGCTCCGGCCGCAAGCAGCGCGGCCGTCACGGCCGCCGCAGGAATGATCCAGCCCCGTCTGCG
>NZ_DASWNO010000103.1:0-17615 GCF_036399195.1 Brevundimonas sp. | reverse complement strand
TGATCGCGATGACGGTCGCGGCTCCCGTGGGCCTGTTCTCGGCCATCTACCTGTCGGAGTAGGCGGGGCCGCTGTTCCGCGCCACCGTCAAGCCGTTGCTCGAGATCCTCGCGGGCGTTCCCACCGTCGTCTACGGCTTCTTCGCCGCCCTGACGGTCGCGCCGGCGTTTCGAGAGTTCTTCAACACCATCGGAGGCTGGCTGATCGGCGGGCCGCTGGACGGCCGGGGGCAGGACCTGTCGCTGGTCCAGAACCAGATGGCGCTGGTCGCGGGCGCCGTCATGGGCATCATGCTGATCCCTTTCGTCAGCTCCCTGTCCGACGACATCATCAACGCCGTGCCGCAGTCGCTGCGCGACGGCTCCTACGCGATGGGCGCGACGAAATCCGAGACGGTCAGTCGGGTGCTGCTTCCGGCCGCCCTGCCGGGCGTCGCCGGCGCCATGCTGCTGGCCATGTCGCGGGCGATCGGCGAGACCATGATCGTGACCATGGCCGCGGGCCTGGCGGCCCGGCTGACGCTGAACCCGCTCGACACCGTCACCACCGTGACCGTCCAGATCGTCACCCTGCTGACAGGCGATCAGGAGTTCAACAGCCCCAAGACGCTGTCCGCGTTCGGTCTTGGCCTGACGCTGTTCCTCGTCACCCTGATGCTGAACGTCGTCGCCCAACGCATCGTCCAGACCTATCGGCAGCAGTATGACTGACGCCGTCCGGCCCCCCGCCCTGCGCACCGATCGCCTGCGCGCGGGCCTGAAGCGCCGGTACGCCCGCGAGCGGCGCTTTCGCATGTACGGCCTGCTGGCGATTGGCTTCGCCGTGGGCTTCCTGCTGCTGCTGCTGGGCCGCATCGTCGAGCAGGGCCATACCGCGTTCTACACCCACTCGATCACAGTGCCCGTCTACATGGACCCGGCCCGCATCGACCGCGCCTATCCCCAGGGCACCAATTTCGAGCTGCTGGTCGCCGAGCAGCAGCTGGCCCGCATGGGCGTGACGGACGACGCCCAGGGCAGCCGCGCCGTCGCGATGCGCGGACTTTTCTCGTCCGAGCTGAAGTTCGCCGCCGCGCAACGCATCCAGTCGAACCCCGGCCTGATCGGTCAGACCGTGCCCATCGCGGCCCCCGTGTCCGACGACGCAGACCTGTTCCTCAAGGGTGAGATTTCGCGGGACACGCCGGCGGATCAACGGCGGCTCTCCGACCAGCAGATCGCCTGGCTGGACCAGATGGAACGGTCGGGGCTCGTCGCGGCGCGCTTCAACGCCGGCCTGTTCACCAAGGGCGACTCCACCGAGCCGGAGCTGGCGGGCGTGCTGGGCGCCGTGATCGGGTCGGCCATGATGCTGCTGGTGACCGCGCTGATCGCCATTCCGCTGGGCGTCGGCGCGGCCCTGTATCTGGAAGAGTTCGCCCCCCGCGGCCGCATCACCGACCTGATCGAGGTCAACATCAACAACCTCGCCGCCGTGCCGTCGATCATCTACGGCCTGCTCGGCCTGGCCCTGTTCATCAACTGGATGCACCTGCCGCGCGCCAGCCCGCTGGTCGGAGGACTGGTGCTGGCCCTGATGGCCCTGCCGACCATCATCATCGCCACCCGGTCGTCGCTGAAGGCGGTTCCGCCGTCGATCCGCGAGGCCGCCCTGGCCATGGGCGCGTCGCGCACCCAGACCGTCTTCCATCACACCCTGCCGCTGGCCATGCCGGGCGTGATGACCGGCGCCATCATCTCCATGGCTCACGCGCTGGGCGAGACCGCGCCCCTGCTGCTGATCGGCATGGTCAGCTTCATTCCGGGGATTCCGGGCGGGATCGCGGAACCCGCGGGGGCCCTGCCCTCGCTCGTCTATATCTGGGAGAACGCCTCCGAGCGCGCCTTCCACGAGCGCACGGCCGCCGCCATTCTCGTCCTCCTCGCCTTCATGATCGTCATGAACGCCGCCGCCATCTTCCTGCGCCGGCGGTTCGAACGCCGGTGGTAAGCTGAAATGAACTTCAACCTCTTCCGCGCTCGGGACGGCAAGGCGGGCGGCTCCGCCGATCCCTTCGACACGCCTCGCATGGGCGGCCAGGTCCTGCCGCAGGCCAAGGCGGACACCGACCGGCCTGACGAGGCGGGCGTGACCCCGGGTGAGCCTGTTCACGACGTCGGGGCGCCGATGGGAGGCGTGTCCGCCGCCTTGCCCGCCCACAAGGTCCCAGAGAGCGACATCGGCCCGATCAAGATCGCCGCCCGCGACATCTCCGTCTTCTACGGCGGCAAACAGGCGCTCTACGACGTCTCGCTGGACATCCCCGACAAGACCGTCACCGCCCTGATCGGCCCGTCTGGTTGCGGCAAGTCGACCTTTCTGCGGACGATGAACCGCATGAATGACACCATCCCGGGAGCCACTGTCACTGGCCGGATCGAGATGGACGGCGAGGACGTCAACGCCCGCTCGGTCGATCCGGTGCTGTTGCGCGCGCGGGTCGGCATGGTGTTCCAGAAGCCGAACCCCTTCCCCAAGACGATCTATGAAAACGTCGCCTACGGCCCCCGCATCCACGGGCTGGCGAGCTCGAAGGCCGAGATGGACAGCGTGGTCGAGGCGTCGCTGAAACGCGCCGGTCTCTGGGAAGAAGTCGCGGACCGGCTGCATTCGCCCGGCACCGGCCTGTCGGGCGGTCAGCAGCAGCGGCTGGTCATCGCCCGCGCCATCGCCGTCGAGCCCGAGGTCATCCTGATGGACGAGCCCTGCTCCGCGCTGGACCCGATCGCCACGGCCAAGATCGAGGAGCTGATCGACGAGCTTCGCGAGCGGTACTGCATCGTCATCGTCACCCACTCCATGGCCCAGGCCGCGCGGGTCAGCCAGCGCACGGCCTTCTTCCACCTCGGCCGTCTGGTCGAGATGGGCGACACCGAGGACATCTTCACCAATCCGCGCGAACGGCGCACGCTTGACTACATCACCGGACGGTTCGGATGAACCAGCACACCGTCAAGGCCTACGGGGACGAGCTGAACCAGTTGACGGCTGAGGTCGCCCGCATGGGCGGTCTGGCCGAGGCGCAGGTGGCGGACGCGGTCGACAGCGTCGCCCGCCGGGATGTGGCCCTCGCGCGGGCGGTGGTGGACCGCGACGCCCGACTGGACGCCATGCATCGTGACATCGAGCGGAAGGCCATACGGCTGATCGCCCTGCGCCAGCCCGTCGCGTCGGACCTGCGTCGGACGCTGGCCGCCATGAAGCTGGCGGTCGATCTGGAGCGCACCGGCGACCTCGCCAAGAACATCGCCAAGCGCGGACTGATCTTGGCCGAGGGCGAGCCGATGCCGCCGCTGACGCGGTCGATCGAGCGGATGGGCAAGCTGGTGTCGATGCGCCTGCGCGACGTGCTCGACTCCTACGCCGCCGCCGAGATCGACCGCGCCGTCGCCGTCTGGAACACCGACGATGAGGTCGACGAGCACTACAACGCCCTGTTCCGCGAGCTGCTGACCTACATGATGGGCGATCCGCGCACGATCACCGCCGGGACCCACCTGCTGTTCATGGCCAAGAACCTCGAACGCATCGGCGACCACGCCACCAATATCGCCGAGACCATCTACTACGAGATCACCGGCCAGGAATTCACCGGGGAGCGCCCCCGCTGGAACCCAGCGCCCGGCGACGACGCGCCGCAGCCGACACCGCCCGCCTGACTGGAGACGAGCCTGTGCAGCCCTATGTTCTGGTGATGGAAGACGAGGACGCCCTGGCGACCTTGCTCTCGTACAACCTTGAGAAGGAAGGCTACCGCGTGGTGGTGGCCTCCGACGGCGAGGAAGGCATGCTCCAGATCGACGAGCGGCTGCCGGATCTGGTCCTGCTGGACTGGATGCTGCCGAAGCTGTCGGGGATCGAGGTCTGTCGTCGCATCCGCGGGCGCGCCGAGACCCGCAACCTGCCGATCATCATGCTGACCGCGCGCGGCGAGGAAAGCGACCGCATCCGCGGCCTCGACACGGGCGCTGACGACTATCTGACCAAGCCGTTCTCGATGTCGGAGCTCATCGCCCGCATCCGCGCCGTGCTGCGCCGCATCCGTCCGGGCCTGGCCGACGACCGGATCAACCACGGAGACATCGTCATCGACCGGGTCGCGCACCGCGTCCGCCGCGCCGGCAACGAGATTCACCTCGGACCGACGGAGTTCCGCCTGCTGGATCACCTGATGCAGCACCCGGGCCGGGTGTTCAGCCGCGAGCAGCTGCTGGACGCGGTCTGGGGTTCGGACGTTTACGTGGAGGCCCGAACCGTCGACGTCCACGTCGGCCGCCTGCGCAAGGCGCTGAACGTCGAGGGCACCGTCAACCCGATCCGCACCGTGCGTTCGGCCGGATACTCGCTGGACCTCGGCGGCTAGTTGATCAGGCGCGAGCCGCCGGCGCGGTTTCCGACCCCGGAGGGCACAGGCACGTCGGACGCGCTGTAGTTGGCGTTGATGAACAGCGAGGGCGACCCCTTCATCTGCATCTCCTTGGCCACGATCACGGTCCAGGCGCTGTCCTTGGCGACGCTGGACTTGCCTTCGACGATGAGTCTGGCGGCGGGTACATAGATCACGCCCAGCAGGCTTTCGACGTGGTCGGCCGAGATGATGAAGTCCTGCGTATTGTCGCGGGTGCCGCCCATGACGATCCCGGCGTAAGGGCCTTCCTTGCGACCGTCCAGGTTCACGACCGCCTGATCCTTGAACTCGAACTTGGACGCCTTGTCGAAGAACAGGACGACATCCTGCCCCTCAAGACGGGCGGTCTCCTTGATGATCAGGTGGCCGCCGAGGAAGAAGTGGTCGCCCGCCGCCAAGATGATCTTCGCGGTGCCTGAGGCGTCAATGCCGCCGCAGTGCTGCCCGGCGGGGATGTAGTGGGTGCCCGAGCTGACGATCAGTCGTCCGTTGGTCAGCTCCGCGACCGTGCAGTTCAACTTCTTGGCTCTGTCAAGATCGAGGCCCGCGAACGGGTCGGCGATGCGGACCGCCCCCACGTTCGCCGAAGGGCTTATGAATCCGCGGGCGCTGGTGACGGCCTGGACCATGGCGGCGGTGATGCTGCCGCCTTCGACGTCGATGTCGCGGTTGGAGTGGACCATGCAGGCCGGCGCGTTCATCCGGCTGGCGTCCTTGACGTTCAGCAGTTTGGAGCCTGTCTCTCCGGTCGTCAGAACGCACAGCGGGACCAGACCCACGGTAGAGGCCGTAGCATCGCCGACGAAGTTCCAGCCGCCGGGCGGCAGAAGATTGGCGAAGAACGAAGGGCGGTTGCCCCTCAGCAGCACGCGAAGCGCCCGCTGCCCGCCCCGTTGGATCACCTCATAGGTGGCTACATAGGTGGGAGCATCGTGCCATTCGCTCATCTGGGCGCGTACGAAAGCGTCCGCCTGTTCCCGGGCCGGCGCGCCGTCTGTCGCCAGCGACAGGGCGGCGGCGCCCGCCAGAGCCCCGGAGTCCGCGATCGCCTGGATGCGCCCCTTGGCGGTATGAACCGCCATCAGGTCGATCGCGCCGACGGCCAGCATGATCACCGCCGGGCCGGCGAGCGCGAACTTGAGCGCGATCGATCCGTCGCTGGCGCCGAGGAAGCGTCGGACCCCATCCACGCACTGACGCAGAAGCCCGCTCACAGGCCCTGCCGTCCGGATTGATCGGCGTCAGGTAGGATAATCACGATACTGGTCCCGACAGCACACACGGGGCGTGCAACGTCCGCATCGTCGCGCCCACCGGTTAAGGTTCAGTATCTGCTTGTTAAAAAACGGGCAGGCATCTGTCTGCCTTCCGACACAAGCGCGGCCGCAAAACGGATGCTGCGATCAGCGCGTCAGATCTCGAGAGATCGGCCTATTGAGGTGCGCGGGTTTACTCTGAAGAGGCGGCGGCGACTTCTTCAGGCGTCAGTTGATACACGGTCGCGCAGTACTCGCACGTCACCCTGATCTTGCCGTCCGGCTCAACCATGTCGGCCCGCTCCGCGGGTGAGAAAGAGGTCAGCACGCCGGCGATGCGGTCGCGCGAGCAGCGGCACTGCGCGACCAGAGCCCGGGCGTCCTCCAGCCTAACGCCGTCCTCGTGGAACAGGCGAAACAGCAGGGTTTCAGGCGTTATGGTGGGATCCAGCAGTTCGTCGTCGGCGAGCGTCTGGAACAGTGCGCGCGACCGGTCCCAGGCCTCTTCGGTGGAGCCCCGCGCGTCGTCGCCGGCGATCAGCTGGATCAGCGCCCCACCGGCCCGCCAGCCCGAGCCCTTGTCGGTCATGACCGAGCCGACCGACAGCCGCACGCGGGTCGGAATCTGCTCCGACTGCTGGAAATAGTGTTCCGCGGCGAGGGAGAGGCTCTCGCCCTCGATCGGGGTGATCCCCTGGGTCCGCTCGAAATCCGGCCCGCGGTCGAGCGTCATGACGAAGACGCCCTGCCCCAGCAGCGAGCGCGCCCCGGGACGGGCGAAGCCCTGTGAGGCGGAGGCGACCTCGGCCTCGTCGAAACGGCAGTAGCCCCGCATATGCCCTTGAGTGTCGTAGTCGGCGACGACATAGCGCACCGGTCCATCCCCTTGCGCCTGCACGATCAGCCGGCCCTCGAACTTCAGCGCCGAGCCCACCAGCGCGGCCAGGGTGCAGGCCTCGCCCAGCAGGGCGGCGACCGGCTCAGGGTAGGCGTGCGCCGACAGGATGGCGTCGATCGTCGCGCCCAACCGCACCAACCGACCGCGCACGGGCCAGCCCTCGATCTGGAAGGCGGCCGCCAGATCGTCGGCGGGGTGTGCGGGCGTTGCGGGCGCGGGGTCGGTCACGAACGGTCCTGAAGTTTCGGTGCGGCGGGGAGCGCCCCCAGATAGGCGAGGCGGTCGCGAAAGGTAAGGCCCGCGTGCTAGAGCAGGAACCCGCGAGGTTTCCGCCCCGTTCCCCAGACCGCGTTTCGACAAGACCCCCTCCCCGACAGCCCCGGCATCCGCATGACCCGAGCGAACCTGAAGCCCCTGGACCAGCAGGCCGTGGTCATCACCGGCGCGACGTCGGGCATCGGCCTGGCCACCGCGCGGCGCGCGGCGAAAGCGGGCGCTTGCGTCTTTCTGATCGCGAGAGGCGAGAACGACCTGAAGGCCCTGTGCGAAGAGCTGCAGGCCACCGGCGCCCGCGCCGCGTGGGCCGTCGCCGACGTCGCCGACAAGGTCGCGCTGAGTGAGGCGGCGGACAAGTGCCGGCGTCTGTTCGGCGGCTTCGACACCTGGGTCAACAACGCCGGCGTCTCGATCTTCGGCGCGATCAGCGAGACGGCCATCGAGGATCAGCGGCGGCTGTTCGAGACCAACTACTGGGGCGTCGTCAACGGTTCGCTTGTGGCGGCGGAACACCTGCGCGAGCGGCCGGGGGGCGGAGCCATCGTCAATGTGGGCTCGGTTCTCTCCGACGCGCCCATCCCCATCCAGGGTGTCTATTCCGCCTCCAAGCATGCGGTGAAGGGGTTCACCAACGCCTTCCGCATGGAGCTGATGCGCGAAAAGGCGCCGATCACCGTCAGCCTGGTGAAGCCGGCCGCCATCGACACCCCCTACAACAAGCATGCCCGCAACCTGACAGGTCAGGCGATGCAGAATCCCCAGCCGGTCTATGCGACCCATGTCGTCGCGGACACGATCCTGTACTGCGCCAGCCACCCGATCCGCGAGATCACCGTCGGCGGGGGCGGCCGAGTGATCACCAGCTTCTATTCGTTGCTGCCAGGCTTGGCGGAACCACTTTTCGCCCGGTTCGCTCCTAGCCTGATGCGGGACCGGGGTTCCGCCTATCAGCCGTACGAGGACGGGCTTTACGAAGCCAGCGACGACGGTCTGTCAGAAGAGGTCTATTATCCGATGGTTCGACAGTTCTCAGCCTTGGCCGAAGTTCGCAAACACCCGGGAATAACCGGCGGCGTGGTCGCGATCCTCGCCGGCGTCGGGCTGGCGGCGATCCTGCTGAATCAGCGCAGCGGCCCGACCCGCTACGAGCGGATTCGCGGGCGTCTGGACCCGCGCGGCTGGGTCGACGCCGGCTCGCTGCGCGACCGCTTCGGCGATCTCGCCGAGACGGTGCGCCATGGTCTGAGCGACGCCGGCGAACGCGCCTCGGAGTTGGGCGAGGACGCGCGGCACCGCGGCGAACGCATCTTGCACAGCGCAAGACATTCCTCACGCAAGGCGTTGAAGAAGCAGAGCAAGGCGGCGCGTCGCTACGCTCGGGACGCGGGAACCTACGCCCGCGAGCACGCCCGTGAGGGCGGGGCCGTTCTCGCGCTGGTGACGATCGCCGCCGCCATCGGCGCCGCCGCGCTGGACGCCCGGCGGCCTGACAGCCGCCTGCGCAGCCTCGGCAAGTTCTAGGAGCGCGCCGCGCGGCCATTGCTGCGCCTGCGAAGGTCGTTCAAGGTCCGGCGATGGCCGTCGCGACCACCTACGTCTTTGACTTCGACTCTACTCTCGTTCGGATCGAGACGCTTGAGGCCTTGGCGGAGGTCGTGCTGGCTGGCGAGGCGAATGCGGAGGCCGTCCGCGCCGACATCGCCGCACTGACCGATCAGGCCATGAGCGGCCAACTGTCATTCGGCGTCGCCCTGCAACGGCGTCTCGACCTGCTGCCTCTCACCCGACAGCATGTTCTCGGATTGGCGGGCCGCATCTTGGATGAGCTGTCGCCCTCCGTCGCCCGCAACCAGGCCTTCTTCCGCGACAACGCGGGCTTTATCCTCATCGTCTCCGGCGGTTTCCGGGAGATCATCGCGCCCGTCGCCGAACGGCTCGGCGTTCCACCGGAGCGGGTGCTGTGCAACGACCTCCTCTACGACGACGAGGACCGCGTCATCGGAGTCGATCCGGCCAATCCGCTCGCGAGTGAAGGCGGCAAGTCTCTCGCGCTTCAGAGCCTCGGTCTCGGCCGCCGCGTCGTGATGGTCGGCGACGGCTGGACCGACGCCGAGGTCCGGCTCTCCGGCGTCGCGGATCGTTTTCACGCCTTCACCGAGGTCGTGAGACGGGACAGGGTCGTCGAGGCCGCCGACGTCGAATCCCGCTCCATCGACGAGTTCCTGCACGCGGAAGGTCTGGCGGGTCGCTGGTCGTACCCACGCGGGCGAATTCGCATCCTGTTGCTGGAGGCGATCCACCCGGCCGCCGTGGAGCGGCTGCGCGAGGCGGGTTATTCGGTGGAGACGCGAACCGGCGCCGTGGCCGAGGACGAGCTGATCGAGGCGCTGCAGGGCGTGCATGTGCTCGGCGTCCGCTCGAAGACCCAGGTCAGCGCGCGGGTGCTGGAGGCCGCGAACCGGCTGATGGCGATCGCGGCCTTCTGCATCGGGACCAACCAGATCGATCTCGAGGCGGCCGCGGCGCGTGGGGTCGCCGTGTTCAACGCGCCCTATTCGAACACCCGCTCGGTGGTCGAGCTCGCGGTCGGCCTGACCATCGCCCTTTTGCGGGACGTGCCCGACAAGTCGGCGGCCATGCACAGGGGCGAGTGGAACAAGTCGGCGGCGGGTTCGCGCGAGCTGCGCGGCAAGACCCTCGGCATCGTCGGCTACGGCGCCATCGGATCGCAGCTGTCCGTGCTCGCCGAGGGGTTGGGCATGCGCGTGATCTTCCACGACCTGACGGAGCGGCTGGCGCTCGGCAACGCCCGGCCCGCGGCGTCGCTCGACGCCCTGCTGGCCGAGAGCGACGTCGTCAGCCTGCATGTCGATGGTCGCGCGGAGAACAGCGCCCTGATCGGCGCCGCCCAGTTCGGGCGGATGAAGCCCGGAGCCCTGCTGCTCAACCTCTCGCGCGGCCACATCGTCGACATCGGCGCTTTGGCGCAGGCCCTCGGATCGGGTCGGATCGGCGGCGCCGCGCTCGACGTGTTCCCCGAGGAGCCGGCGACCAACGCAGAGCCGTTCGACAGCCCGCTGCGGGGCCTGCGCAACGTCATCCTTACGCCTCACATCGGCGGCTCGACCGAGGAGGCGCAGGAAGCGATCGGGGCGTTCGCAGCCGAGCGGCTGCTGGCTTATCTGAACCGCGGCGACACCACCTTTTGCGTCAACCTGCCGAACGTGCAGTTGGCCGAGGTCTCCGGCGCGCACCGGATCCTGCACATCCACCGAAATCAGCCCGGCGTGCTGGCCGAGCTGAACCGCGCCCTCGCCAGCGCCGGACTGAACATCCTGGGGCAGCACCTGAAGACCGATGATCGCACCGGATACGTGATCACAGACGTCGACCGGGACTATGATCCGACTTCGCTACAGGCGCTTCGGAGTGTTGCCGGAACGCTGCGGTTCCGGATG
Organism: Brevundimonas sp.; assembly: GCF_036399195.1. GTDB lineage: Bacteria > Pseudomonadota > Alphaproteobacteria > Caulobacterales > Caulobacteraceae > Brevundimonas. The sequence goes on along the minus strand of NZ_DASWNO010000103.1, from coordinate 7,280 downwards.
CTGCACTGAAACCTTCCCTGACGGCATCTTGCGCCGTTCTGCAAGGGGCGCACACTCTCGCATAACGGCCGCATGTGACGGTCGAGGGAGGATCATCGATGTCTCGTTTCCTGCGCGGTGCGGCGCTCGCCGCACTGTCGGTCGCCGCCGCCGGCGCCATGGCTTCGGCCGCCAACGCCCAGACCTACAACCGCCTCGTCGTGTTCGGCGACAGCCTGAGCGACAACGGCAACCTGTACGCCGCGACAGGCAATACGACACCAACGTCACCCCCCTACTTCCAGGGCCGGTACTCGAACGGGCCGGTCTTCACCGAACTGCTGGGCTTCAACGCCGGGCGCTCGGCCGCCGGCGCGCCGCGCACGGGCAGCATCAACTACGCCTACGGCGGGGCGCGCACCGATTCGTCGGCCTTCCCGCCCGGCATGCGCAATCAGCTGCTGCAGTACACCAGCGGGGGCGGGACCTTCTCGTCGACCGATCTGGTTAGCGTTCTGGGCGGCGCCAACAACATCTTCCAGGCCTTCCCCGGCGCGGCGGCCAATCCCGCGACGGCTCAGTCGACCATGCAGGCCGTGGCGGTGTCGGCTGCTTCGGACATCAACTTCATCGTCAACAGCATCGCGGGCGCCGGCGCGGGCACCGTCATGGTGTCGAACCTGCCCAGTCTCGCGCTCACGCCCCAGTTTTCGGCCAGCAACCCGGCCGTTGGAGCGCAAGGATCGGCCCTTGCCGACTTCGCCACCACGACATTCAACTCGGCGCTCCTGAGCGGACTGACCACGGTCGCGGCGAACAGGCCGAACACCAACGTCATTCTGGTCGATCTCTACAAGATCGGCGCGACCCTGGCGGCCAACCCCGGGGCCTTCGGCCTGACCAACGTCACGGCGCCCTGCTTCAACGGCGCAACGGTCTGCGCGACGCCGGACACCTATCTGTACTGGGACGGCGTTCACCCGACCGCGGCCGGACACAAGCTGCTGGCTCAGCTGGCGACCGACTATATCTACTACGGCGACATCGGGGCGCAATCGACGGTTCAGGCCGAGACGGCCTTCCGCCAGCGTGAAGACCTGCTGGACCTCGCCAGCGAAGGGCTGTCGGGCCGGGCGGCCTGGGAAGAAGGCACCCACCTGACCGTCGGGGCTCTCGCGGACAGCGTCGAAACAGACGCGCGCGGGGTCGTGGGTGAGGCCGAAGCCACCGGCTGGGGCGTGCGTGCCGGCCTGGACCACGTCATGTCGGGCGGGATGCGCTTCGGCATGGCGGCGACCCTGCGCAACGCGGACGTCGAGGCGGGGGCGATGGACTTCGAGGTCCGCAGCTACGCCTTCGACCTGTACGCCGGTTGGCGCGGGGGCGCCCACTTCGTCAACGCGGCCGTGGGCGGATCGGTCGATCAGTACGACGACATCACCCGCGTGACCTCCCTCGCCCCGATCGTCCACACGGGCGGGACGGACGGCGGCAGCGTCGGCGCGCGCATCCAGGGCGGCTTGTGGTTCGACATGGGCGGCATCGCCCTGTCGCCCCGCGCCGCGCTCAGCTTCGTCTCGACCGACGTCAACGGCTATACCGAACAGGGCGTCGCCGCCCAGTACGAGTACCTCGACCGCACGGTGAAGGGGACGAGCGGCGAAATCTCGCTGCGGGCGGAAGGCGGCGGCGACGGAATGAGCTTCTTCGTCGAAGGCGGCTATCGCGAGTCGTTCGGCGACGGCAGCGACGCCGTCGGGACCCGCATCGCCGGCAACCCGGCGCAGGTGCTGTACCGCGATGTCGACGATCCGTTCGGCGGGTCGGTCATCGCTTCGGCCGGCGTTAATGCGGATCTCGGTCCCGTGACGATGTCGGTCGGATATCGCGGCCGGTTCGGAGATGAAGCCAAGAGCCACATGGGCGCCATCACCTTCCGCCTGCCTCTGTAAACAGGCTCGTTCAAGCGGCGCTGAACGGGCGCGCGACCAGGCGGTCGCGCGCCCGCTTTGCGTTTGTTCCCCCCTGCGACGAACCGCCGCCCCCTGTCGCCCCATTCGGGCCTTCTGGAGTCTTAGAACGGCGTCTCCGGTTGTCCGGGACGTCGCGCTGTCGCGGCCCACCGGCGCCTTCCCTGCTCTTCCCGAGCCGACACGGAGCCGACGCCGCATGCGACGCCTGTTACCGACCGCCCGGTCGTTTCTGATTCATTCGGGCCACGCCGCCGCCCTCGCCGGCGTCGCCGTTCTGGCCATGGCGTTCGCGCCGCTCCCTTCGCCCGACACGGCCGCCCCCGGGGGCGCCCTCGCCGTCCCGGAGACGCCGCCTGTAACCGCCGTGGCGGAGGCCGCCGGCCCGGTGGTCCGCGAGATCGCCTTCGACACGCCCGTGAAGGGGTATGAGATCAACTCCCCGTTCGGTCCGCGACGCCTGTCGGGTCAGACGGCCCGCAATCATGAAGGCGTCGACATCGCCGCGCCCCAAGGCACCTCGGTTTACGTCGCCGCCGAAGGCTCGGTCGTGCGCTCCGGCTACGACGCCGGCGGCTATGGTCGGTTCGTGGAGATCCGGCATCCCAACGGCATGAGCACCCTCTACGGTCACCTCAGCCGCCTGGACGTCGCCTCGGGTGATCGCCTCAGCGCCGGCGAAAAGATCGGCCTGGTCGGCTCCACCGGCCGCTCGACCGGTCCCCACCTCCATTTCGAAGTTAGCCGCGGCGGGCAGCAGATCAATCCCGTCAAGGTTATGGGCCGGTCGTTCGAAGTGGTCCTGGCCGACGCCTGATCTTCGCGGCCGGCCGTAAGTCTGGCAGTCCACCCACGGTTTCTTCACCACTGCAGGTCATGGTGGCGGGCTGGAGGGGGGCCTGGACCTGGTTCTGCACGACATCCTTGCTGACCGTGAAGCGCGCCTCGCGTCCGGCGCCTGTCGTTGCCGCGCCCCGAGAGGGGCTGCGTCATGAAGCTCTGGCGGAGCCGCTCAAGGACGACCGACGCGCTGGTTCACATCCGTGAAGCCATCGACGCCATGCCCGACGGCATCGCCGTGTTCGATGCGGACGACCGGCTGGTTCTGTGGAACACCCGCTATTCTCAGGTGAACCGCGAACTGTCGTCCAACCTGCAGGTCGGGATGAGCTTTCGCGACATCATTCAGATCGGGCTGAATGATCGGCTTTATGCAGACGCGCTGGGCCGCGAAAGCGTGTGGACCGCGGAACGGATGGCGGCCCGCGCCCAACCCTCCAACACCCTTGAGCAGCGGATCGCCGGCGACCGCTGGATCCGGGTTTCAGACAGGCGCACTGCGGCCGGCGGCATTGTCACCGTCTGCACGGACATCACGGATCTGAAGAACGACGCCCGCGCCCTGGCCGAGGCCCGCGACGCAGCGCAGACCGCCAATGGCGCCAAGAGCCAATTCCTCGCCAACATGAGCCATGAGATCCGCACGCCCCTGAACGGCGTCATAGGACTGGCGCAGGCCATGGCTCGGACCGAACTCACTGCCCAGCAACGCGAGATGCTGGAGCTGATTCAGTCTTCCGGCCAGACGCTCCAGGTCCTGCTCAGCGACATCCTCGATCTGGCGCGCGTCGAGTCCGGCCGTCTCGAACTGGCGAATGAGCCGTTTGATCTGGGACGGGCCGTTCGCGACGCCGCCCAGCTATATGAGGCGGCGGCGTGTGAAAAAGGACTGCAGTTCTTCGTCGAGATCGCCGATGACGCCGACCGCTGGGTCTCCGGGGACCTCGTCCGGCTGAAGCAGATCCTGACCAATCTGGTCTCCAATGCGGTCAAGTTCACGAGCCAGGGCTTTGTCAGCCTCATCGCCGGCGCGGGACCGGACCGCGAGGGCCGCGCGACCCTGCGCTTCACCGTCGAGGACACCGGGATCGGCTTCGACTGCGCCACCCGCGAGCGGCTGTTCAGCCGCTTCGAACAGGCGGACGGCGGCATCACGCGCCAGTTCGGCGGTTCGGGCCTGGGGCTGGCGATCTCGCGGCAGCTCGCAGAGATGATGGGCGGCGAGCTGGACTGCGAAAGCGAGCCCGGCGGGGGGTCGGCCTTCATCCTGACTGTTCCCTTCGTCGCCGCCGAAGCGCCCGCCGCGTCTGCCGCCGTCGTGGAACAGGATCACGGGGACGGCGCCGCATTGCGCGTGCTGGTGGCCGACGACCACCCGGTCAATCGCAAGGTCGTCGAGATGATGCTGGCCGGCGTCGGAGCCGAACTGACGATGGTCGAGAACGGCGTCGAGGCCCTGGACGCCTGCCGCAGCGGCGACTTCGACCTGATCCTGATGGATATGCAAATGCCGTTGATGGACGGCCTGACGGCGACCCGGGAAATCAGGCTTCACGAGGCCGCCTTGGGTCTTCAGCGGACGCCGATCGTCATGCTGACCGCCAACGCCCTGGCGGAACACGTCGCGGCGACGGAAGCAGCCGGCGCCGACCGCCATCTGGCCAAGCCCTTCGAGGCGGCGGATCTGCTGGGCCTGATCGACGCCCTGCCCCGCCGCCCCGCCTCCGAGGCCTCCATCGCCGCCTAAGACCTACTCGTAGCCGTGGGCGGCTTCGTTGATCACCTGCGAAGGCATGGACGAGAAGTCGACGGCGACCGGCCGTCCGGCCTTGGCCTGCAGCGTCTTGATCACGTGCTCCAGCCGGCGGCGGACCTCACGTTCGGCTTCCGTGCCGGTATCGAGGTTCAGGGGGGCCAGACAAAAGTCGATGATGGCCTGCGGTCGGGTCAGCGGTTCCATGGGGTCTCTCCTGTTCATTCGGCGGCGACGAACTGCGCCGTTTCGGTGGAATCCTTGAGGGCGGTGGTCGAGGACTGGCCGTTCGAGATGACCGTGGCGACCTGATCGAAATAACCGGTCCCCACCTCGCGCTGGTGGCGGGTGGCGGTGTAGCCCGCCGCCTCGTTGGCGAACTCGCGCTGCTGCAGTTCCGAATAGGCGGCCATGCCGCGGTCCCGGTAACCGTCCGCCAGCTCGAACATCGAGTTGTTCAGCGCGTGGAAGCCGGCCAGTGTCACGAACTGGAATTTGTAGCCCATGGCCCCGAGCTCGCGCTGGAACTTGGCGATGGTGGCGTCGTCCAGCTTGGCCTTCCAGTTGAACGACGGCGAGCAGTTGTAGGCCAAGAGCTTGCCGGGATGCTCGCGGTGCACGGCCTCGGCGAAACGCCGGGCGTCGTCCAGATCGGGGTGCGAGGTCTCCCACCACAGCACATCGGCGTACCGGGCGTAGGACAGGCCGCGCGCGATGCAGTGGTCCAGACCCGTGCCCGCCTTCAAGCGGAAGAAGCCTTCGGGCGTGCGGTTATCCGAGTCGATGAAGGGTCGGTCGCGCTCGTCCACGTCCGAAGTGATCAGTTGGGCGCTCTCGGCGTCCGTGCGGGCCACGGTCAGGGTCGGCGTACCCATGACGTCGGCCGCCAGGCGCGCCGCGATCAGGTTGCGCTCATGCGCCTGGGTCGGGATCAGCACCTTGCCGCCGAGGTGGCCGCACTTCTTCTCCGACGCCAGTTGGTCTTCGAAATGGACCCCAGCCGCGCCGGCCTCGATGAAGGCCTTCATGATCTCGAAGCTGTTCAGCGGCCCGCCGAAGCCCGCCTCAGCGTCGGCGACGATGGGGGCGAACCAGTCGCGCTTCGCTCCGCCCTCGGCGTGCTCGATCTGGTCGGCGCGCTGCAGGGTGCGGTTGATGCGACGGCAAAGCTCGGGCGCGGCGTTTGCGGGGTACAGCGACTGGTCGGGGTACATCGCCCCGGCTGTGTTGGCGTCGGCCGCCACCTGCCAGCCTGAGAGATAGATCGCCTTCAGCCCCGCGCGGACCATCTGCATGGCCTGGTTTCCGGTCACCGCGCCGAGGGCGTTGATGAACGGCTCCTCGTGCAGCAGCTCCCACAGGCGGTTCGCGCCCCGGGTCGCCAGCGTGTGGGTGATCGGCACCGAGCCGCGCAGCCTTAGTACGTCGTCCGGCGTGTAGGGACGCTCGACGCCGTCGAAGCGGCCGCTGGGGGATGGGACGAGGTCTGCGAAGGTGGTCATCGTCGTCGGTCTCTGTTGCTCGGCCATAAGGCCCGTCCGACGAGGAAACACGCTCCAGTCACGAATGATACAGCAGTGCGAGAGCCCCAGTGGTCGCTTGGTCACATCATGACACTTGCTGTTAAGTCATGTTGTGACCTAATGCGGTATGGACGCGATTCCCGAGCGCAAACTGTTCCTGGGCGGCCGGCTCAAGCGGCTCCGGCGAGAACTGGCGCTGACCCAGACGGCCATGGCGGCCGACCTCGGCGTCTCACCCAGCTATCTGAACCATATCGAGCGCAACCAGCGGCCCGTCTCGGCGCAGCTGCTGCTCCGTCTCGCCGACACCTACGACATCGACCTGCGCACCTTCGGTCAGAGCGGCGGTCCGGCCTCGGAGGCGGAGCTCACGGAGGCGCTGGCGGACCCGGTGTTCCAGGGAGTGGCCGTGCCCCGCCACGAGATCATCCAGCTGGCGGAGGACCAGCCCGCCGCCGCCGACGCCCTGCTGCGCCTGTATCGGGCCTTCGCCGGTCGCCGCAGCCGGGATCAGGCGGCGCCGGACGCGGTCGACGACAGTCCGCCGGAGTGGGTGCGGGAATATATCCAGTCCCGGCGCAATCACTTCCCCGAACTCGATGCGCTCGGGGAGGCGCTGGCGCAGGCGATGGACCTCGACACGCCGGGCGAACCGTTCGAGACGCGCACGCGGGCGCGGCTGCAGGCGCGGCACGGCCTGGCGGTGCGGACCCTGCCGGCCGAAGTCATGGTCGAGTGGACGCGCCGCTTCGATCCCCACCGTCGCCGTCTGCTGCTGTCCGAAACGCTGGGCCCCTCCTCTCGCACCTTCGCTGTCGCCTTCCAGCTGGCGCTGGCCGAGCACGACGCCGAACTGACCGCCCTGACCGAGGCCGCGGCGCCGCCCGACGAACCGACCCGGCGGCTGCTCAAGGTCTCGCTGGCCAACGCGCTCGCGGCCGCCATACTGATGCCCTACGCCGCCTTCCAGCGCGTGGCCGAGGAGACCGGCTACGACCTGGCGCGCCTGCAGGCCCGGTTCGGGGTCAGCTTCGAGCAGGCGGCGCACCGCCTGACCACCCTGTCGCGGCCGACGGCGCGGGGCGTGCCCTTCTTCCTCATGCGCGTCGATCAGGCGGGCAATGTGTCAAAGCGGTACGCGTCCGGCGCCTTCCCCTTCTCGCGCTTCGGCGGGGCCTGCCCCCGCTGGCGGCTGCACAGCGCCTTCCGCACGCC